>JAFUCO010000042.1 GCA_017459635.1 Blautia sp.
CTTCCGAAAGATGCGCAGGATAAATTTCGCCCTGCAAGGCGGAGGAAGGAGGCGTAGCGGGCTACGGCGACTGACGACAACGCAGTCAGGGCGGAATTTAGACAAGCAGATTTCGGAAGTTATTTGTGGACAGTGCCTTATTATCCCGACTTTATTATTCTTTATTCTTCAGTACAGGACATTTTACTATTTGACACGAAAGACATATCAGGCATTTTTCTTTACATAGTCTGTCTCATGAGCATATCGCATGGCTGTGTCCTTGCTGATCTGGCCGCCCCTTACGAGGCGTACAAGTGCCTGGTCCATTGTCTGGCCGCCAATCTGGGCGCTTGTTGCTATCGCGTTTGCTATCTGCGGTGTGTTGCCGTTTCTTATCAGGTTACGGATTGCATCGGTAACCACCATCATCTCGACTGCAAGGGCCCTGCCGCCCGCTTTTTTCGGGACAAGCTGCTGTGTGAGGACAGCCTGGAGGCACATTGACAGCTGCAGCCTGATCTGGGTCTGCATGCCTTCCGGGAAGACCTGCACGATTCGGTCGACTGCGTCGGAAGCGCTGCCGGTGTGAAGGGTTCCGAACACAAGGTGTCCGGTCTCGGCCGCGGTTATGGCGGTCTCGATTGTCTCACGGTCTCTCATCTCACCGATAAGTATGACATTCGGATCCTCACGGAGGCTTGCGCGTAGGCCGGAGGCGAAGCTCATGGTGTCTTTTCCAACTTCACGCTGGTTTATCGCTGCCTTGTCGGGGGTGTAGATATACTCTACCGGATCCTCAAGCGTTACAATATGGCACTTCTGTGTATGGTTGATGTAGTCGAGAAGCGCGGCCAGGGTCGTTGATTTACCTGAGCCGGTTTCGCCGGTTACCAGAACTATCCCCTTGTGAAGCCCCGGAAGATTAAGTGCCGCAGGCGGAAGGCCCAAAGTGTCCAGCTTCGGGATCGTGTCAGACAGTAAACGAAGGGCTACCGAAGGAATCCCCTGCTGCCTGAATATGTGGATACGGCAGCGGTTGCCTGCAAAGGTCGAAGCTGCATCAAGCTCACCTGTCTTCTCATATTCTCCGTACGCTGTTCCCGCGAGTTCATGTGCTATGTCAAAGCAGTCGTCCGCCGAGAGGGGAAGTGTGCTCATGTCCTCAAGCTTTCCGTCTTTACGGTATTTTGGGGGCAGACCGAATATCAGATGGATGTCAGAAGCACGGTCCTGTCTTGCTTTTGCTACCAGATTTTCTACACTTACCATGTTTTATTCCCCTCGCTTTATCTACTGATATCACTTACACAGTATTTATATATCTGCTTTTGTGAAATTCACAATATATCCTCTTATGCTTTGTGAATACACTATAAATACCGTTTTGCAATATGAAGGTCTTTATAATTTTGCTTTAGCTTTATACAGCTCTGCTATACTCTCTTTTAAGAACTTCCGGTCCATTTTAAAGTTTTAAGTCGTATCTGTTATTATATATCTTCATATACTACTCGAAGCACTTCTTCAACGGAAGTCTCTCCGTCTTCTAGAAGCCTCATGGCATTCTGTTTCAGTGATACGAAATCGCTCTCAGGCGCTTCAAGAAGTTTTTCGATGGCTTCTCGTCCTTTTCCTGCGGCGACCATACGCCGCACCTGGATCGTCAGCGGGAATATCTCGAAAACGGCTGTTCTGCCGCGGTATCCGGTATCGAAGCACTCCGGACAGCCTTTGCCATGGTAAAACACACGTTCGGGATCGTAGGTCAGGCCCAGTTCATCCTGTTCTTCGGCTGTAGGATGATAAGGCTCACGGCAGCGCGGACATATCTTTCTTACCAGACGCTGTGAGATGACGCCTTTAAGTGCGCTTGCTACCAGATAGGGTTCTACTCCCATATCGGTAAGACGTTCTACCGTGCCCAGTGCGTCGCTAGTATGGATGGTCGAGAGCACTACGTGGCCTGTGATGGCGGCACGCATGGCGATCTCGGCGGTCTCGCCGTCACGGATCTCACCGATCGCCACGATATCCGGGTCCTGACGAAGGATCGAGCGGAGACCGTTTGCAAAGGTCATGCCGATCTTTTCATTTATCTGAACCTGGTTTACTCCGTCGATGTTATATTCGACCGGATCCTCAAGGGTTACAAGGTTAACTTCCCTTGTGTTCATATCACCGACCATAGTGTACATGGTTGTTGATTTACCACTTCCGGTCGGGCCGACTATCAGGATAACTCCGTTTTTGATACGTATGATCCGGTTGTATTTTCTTAAGTCATCGCCGGTGAGTCCTATGGAATTATGGTTTAATCTCACAGCAGACTTGTCAAGAAGACGGCAGACTATCTTTTCTCCGTATATAGTAGGAAGAGTTGACACACGGAGGTCTATCTCATGGTCGTGGACTTTTACATTGAAGCGGCCGTCCTGAGGCACTCTTCGTTCGGTTATGTCCATTCCGCTCATGACCTTCATACGGGAGGTCACAGCAGCCTGAAGCTCTCTCGGAACTGTCAGGATGTCGCGCAGCATACCGTCGATACGCATGCGTACTGAGAACTCGCCTTCGCGCGGCTCCATGTGAATGTCGCTTGCACGTTCAGTTACGGCTCTTTCGATAATGGCATTCACAAGACGGATTGCCGGTGCCTGAGTTACCGAATCCTCTCCTACCTGATTGCCGGCAAAAGACTGGTCGATGGATTCGGTTGTCTCGCCTGAGATTGCCGCTTCACGCTTCATCTCCTCGATGGCTTTTGCAGCGCCTTCGTTTCCGTAGAGGACCTGGATGGCACGGTCAACAGCCGCCGACAGGGCCACCATCGGGACTACTCTTCGTTTTGCCGCTTTCCGTACTTCTTCAGTCGCATAGAAGTTAAGCGGGTCGGCCATCGCGAGGTACAGTTCGTCCCTTACCAGCCTTACCGGAACCACCTGGTACTGTTTGGCTATATGCTTTGGCACTACCTGGGCAAGCTCGGTCGGGATGTTTATTTTACCGAGATCGATAAATTCGATGCCAAGCTGCATCTGCAGGGCTTCAACCAGTTCGGTCTCGGTGATGAAGCCGTTCTCCTGCAGGACAGCACCCAGACGTTTGTTTGTTCCTTTCTGGAGAGCAATTCCCTCAGCAAGCTGATCCTCTGTGATCAGTCCTGCTGAAATAAGGAGCTCTCCTAAACGCATATATCGGCGTCCGCCTTTTTTACCGTTGTTGTCTGCCATATTTCTGCTTCTTTCTTTATGAATTATCAGTTCTCTATATGTCTTCGAAATCCTGATCATCAAGCTGCAGTATTCAGGAAGAAGATCTCCGGGGCGGGCCAGTCGCCGTAATGGGTGCTTATAAACAGGTCATCCCAGTTGCTGTACTCGTCCGGCAGTGTGGTTCCTGACGGCATAAGCTTCTCAATTGTCTGAAGATTATACTTGCCTGTGTAGTATTTTATAAGGCGGCCATCGTATGCTTTTGCACTGCCCCATGAGCTTTCCGCTCCTACAAAGTCATCGTAGGAATCTGTATTCTCGTCTATTGCTGTGATCGTTTTACTGCCGCCTGAAGCTTCGGCAGGGTCGCTGTCACCGACTGCGCCAAGGTAGTGATCGAATACCTTATCGGTACCCTCGGTTTTCTTTACTTCGTTGATTATGCTGTAGTACATGCAGTCTGCAGCTGTACCTGTGAAGGTTCCGGCGAACGCGCCTTTTGTCTTGTTGGCGTTTGAGGCACCGGCATCATCCATCTTAATGAGTCCGGTCGCATAGCAGTTGCTGATGCTTCCAGATGCGGCACCGACGAATCCTCCGGCTGTTGTGCCGGATACTGAGCAGGTTGAATAGCTGTTCAGGATGTCCGCGCCGTCAGCATCACCGATAAGCCCGCCGGCTGTCACCGCTGTGACATCGTAGGTATGAGCGTCAGCTCCTGCGCCTGTGTTAAGCCACTCCTCATAGGAGCCGTTCCTTGTGTGCCCGCCGGAATAGCATCCGGTTATACTTGTTCTGGCAGACGCAGCGGCTGCTGTTCCGATAAGGCCGCCGGCTGCTGCTCCGGGAGTGTTCCTGTTACCCACGATAAGGGTTGCGGCGCTGTATTCCACTGAACCTGCATTTATGATACCGACAAGTCCTCCGGCTGAACCGGATGCGGTAACGTTTGTTCCGGCAGTGCTTTTGCTGTTACGGGCTATTACATTTGTGATACTCGTGCCGCCTGGATTTGCTGTAGTGTCAGTTCCAAGGGAACCGGCAAGTGCACCGGCACTTGTTGTTCCTGTGATATCAAAGTCGATCAGTTCAAGATTCGAGATCGAAGTGATATAGTTTGAAGAACCAAACAGACCCGCATTATTGTTTTCAGCTTTTATGTTGGAAATCTTATGTCCCTTTCCATCGTATGAGAAGGAATATGTGATGTTCTGATTATCCTGTGGATTTACCGGCATGTAATTACCGGCCGTTGTTTTGGTTCCGTCAAGGGCGGTAACGGAGCTTGTTGTCCAGAACTCTGTGTCATCATTTTTCCAGTCGAGGTCGTTTGCCTGTTCGGCTGCCGTTATATTTATTGCGCCGCCGGGTTTGTCAACCGTGAACGTATCATTTTTGTCCAGTCCGGAGATGGCCTTATCAAGGTTTTCAAGGTGCCTTATATTGCTGATATAGGCAGTTTCAGGAACTCCGTCGGTACTGCCCGTTTTGCCGCTGCTGTCCATAATATCATCGATGCTTGAGAACAGGCTGTTGGCTGTTTCTTCACTGCTGTAGGCTATGTTGCAGAAAGCTTCGGTACTGTACGCCACTGCCTGGATCTTTATATCCTCTCCGGGGATGAATGACTTGTCGTTCTGGGATACAAGGTCGGCAAAATGCATGCCCGATTCGGTGATGTCATCCAGAATGACATCATAAGTGGTACCGGATGCTTTTACTCTTCCACTTGTGTCCACTGTTTCAGAGCTTCCTGAGCTCTTGAGCAGAACGAATGACTTTTCCGCTCCGCTGGCTGCTCCGGTTACTATAAGCTTCAGTGAATACTTTCCTGAATTCGATGTATTATTATCTGTGACTTCTACATGCAGCTTTTCGGCATTTGTCACTTTAACAGCAGGAGCTTCCAGCTTAATCGTATTCAGATCACCGGCTCCCGGGGCCCCGTACCATCCCATGATGTATCCGCCGACATTTCGCCTGTTCGCTTTCTGCCCATCGCCGCGAAGGCTTACGGATGCTGCATAATCATCATCACCCAGAATGTGATTAAAAGTACTTGGAGACCCGTTTGTGGAACAATAAGTAACGTTTAATACCAGGCCTGTACTTTTCTGATAATGAACAAAATAGCTGCCTCCGCTTCTCACCGTCTCGTCAATCGATCCGAAGGGGAGCATCTGCCCTAATGCAGAATTGCCCTGAATGTTCCCGTTAACCACATAGTAATAGTCATCCTTTATATCATTGCCGGAGGCATCCAGGGAAATAGTGTCCTCTGTTCCGAAGGATCCGTCCGGCAGGTCAAGGTATCCCTGTCCATAGGCTGCCGTCAGGTGGTTCTGGGCGGCCACAAAGATCTCCTTTGCAATGCCGTCCCTTTCAAGCTGTCCAAGGGAACGCTGATGGCGCTGTACCATGATGAAAGCAACTCCGGCCAGTATGGTAATGATCGCGACTACTACAAGCAGCTCTGCCATGGTCATGCCACGGACATCGGACAGCCTTTTCCGGCCTTTATTCATTTCTTTTTTTAGGAATCTTCTCATTTCCATATTTTTACCTTCTGAAATGCTGCCTGTTCCGGTCAGCGGCCGTTTTACCTGCTGCAATGCAAGAATGCAGTTTCTAAACTACCGCACTCTTGTGAATACCCTGTATCCTCTGGATCAATGCGCCGCACATTAATCAGCATGAAGATAACACAGCACATTGCATCCTGATTTATCTGATTCAATGAGCCAGCACATTGATCGACAGCTTATCCCTTCTGGTGAGTTCTGACCCGGATTTTCTGCGTACGGACACATCGGTGAAAGTGACTACTGTTGAATCCGGATCGGAGCTTAACGGAGCGGATGTCACTGCTGCAAATGTTACATACAGGTCTGCGGTGGCAGCCTCTTTTGAGATAAGGCGCTCAGCTCCGCTGTCGGTTCCGATGCCGTTGACAGCCGCATAACGGTGAAGCATGATCGTCTGCACACTGTCTGCGGGGTCTGTCTCCATGCCTATTTTTGACATGCTTCCTCTTGTAGAATTAAGGTAGGTTATTGTCTGTGAATCCGGGATGTCTATTTCCCTTGCAGTCCCAAGCTCGTTCCGGAGCGCTGTTACGGCTGTTGACAGCAGAACTTCCGCATTTGAAGTGAGCACAACTTTCTCGTAGGCATTTTTCGCCACGGGAATGCCGGTCGCTACTATCTGTGACACCATGAGCAGGATGAGTACTGCCAGCAGTGTTTCGGCAAGGGTAAAGCCTTTTCTGTTATGGATCTTCTGGTTATTCTTCTTTTCCATACACACCATCTCACTTTACAATCCTGCTTTGTGATACGTCAGCCTCCCGCAGCTGCGTCAGGATCCTGATACTTGTAAACCGCCACCGGGGTTCTGCTGAATTCATTGTTGTAGCCATATTTCACCTGATATTCCGGAAGGCTGAGGCCTGATACATCTGAGTCGGACTCAATCTTTATTGTTCCGTCAGCCGCGGTGGACATTCCGGTCATGCTCTCTGTCTTTGTATTATAGTCGTTCAGCTTGTTTCTGCTCTTTGTGACCATTTTTAAAGAAGATGACATGGCTCCCGCCAGCATTGTCAAAGCCAGGGCTGCAATCAGCAGCGCAACGAGAGTCTCAGCTATTGTTTCTCCCGAAATGCCGGCAAGCTTCTTTTTTATACACTCTTTTGCTGAACTTTTTCTGCTAAATGACCTTTCCATCTTAATTTCCCCATCGCCTCACAAAGAGGGTGCCGGCGTCTTCACAACCCTGTCTGCCTCACCACAAGGATATTGGAAGCTTTAGGCCGAGCCGGTTTTAATGTCTGTAAGTGTCCAGGTATATGTGCTGATGGTCGTTGTGGTTGTCGTTGTTGTTGATGTGTTGATGACAATACCGCCGGAGGAATGACTGTCGTTGTTGTTCTTCTCAACAGATTTCCGGTAAGTATCCTCATTTTTGCCAAGACCGCAGGAAAGTACCAGTGTATACTGACTGCCTGCTGTGCTGTCGGTGCCTTTGCCATTGTATCTGTTATATATCGTGAGTGTCATGTTGCCGTCCTTGTCAAAGTCTTCCTTTGCAATGGCGGCGTAAGCGTCGTATTCTGCGCCGGTGGCTCCATAAAAGCCCGACTGAAGCTTCAGCGTTCTGCCGGATGGGGTTCCGGTGCCTGCGGAATAGACTCGGTAGGCTGCGTCTTCGGGGATGGAATCAAATACAGGGACTGTGCCGATCGGGGTCCCCAGAGCTGTCCCCGGTGTTGCCTTTCCATCAAGCACATACACTTCCGGACTGCCGACTGCTGCCGGTGTGCTTGTTCCTGCCGGCTCACCATCATTATAGGTTGTTGTGAACTGCTCTTTTTCTACCTTTACTACCGAAACAGTCTTGCCGTCTATCAGGCTGCGGAAGAGCTCGGCCGCGGAAGTTACGCTGTAATACCGCTGGTCTGTCACAGCCAGGTTTGCCATCCTTCCGGAGGCGGTAGAAGCTGCTGTAATTATTACAGAACACAGCACCGCGCAGACAAGGAAAAGGAGCAGTGCAAAGGTTATGGAGGCACCACGCTCTGAATTGATTTTTCGCTTTATCCGGTTCATAGGGCAGCCCTCCTTTCAGGCATAAAATCTCATAATTATTATACCATAGCCTACGGTTGCGTTCAACTCTACGATTTACAAAAATTTAAAAAATTATTAACAATTCAGGTATCTTTTTGGTGAACAAAAAGGACGTATTCCCGTGCTGATGAATCAGCAGAGGAATACGTCCCCTGGTTTTTAAATTCAGGCCATAAACCTCCATGTCAAACACGGACGCTGTGATTATCCTTACTTATTCAGCTTCACTTTTGCGACCTTTGCGTAAAATGCAATCCCATAAATCAGCTGTTCCTCATATCCTTCCGGGAGAAGACTGTCGTAACCGTTTGTAAAAATCTGACTAAGCGCTTCATCGCAATCTGCATCGAGGTCTGCCTGTTTATCTGACCTCTTAAACTCCAGAAGGATCACCCTCCTTCTGGCCCTGTCCTTTACACGGAGATCAAGCCTTCCAAGACCTGCTTCATCGTTGGAATCAGGAGTGTACCCATTCGCAGTAAATATTCCGTTCAGCATCCCATGGTAGTAGTTCTCAGCATAATCATGATAACTGATAGAATTCCACAGTATCTTAGTCAGCTTTTCAGACGCTGCTCTCTCATCCCGGTTCCACATTGCAGTGATGAATGCATCCACATCACTTGCATCCAGCGTTCTTTCAAATCGGTCGACCACGGCCTTCTGAAACAGGTCAGTAATCTCTGCATTGGGAATTCGCAGCTTCAATGTTCCTCGTGAAATCGACTTGTCTGCCTTCGTCACATAACCCGTCATCAGCAGTACGCTCCACAGGTTTTTCTCAGAATCTCCCAGTTTATCGTAAGTCAGTTCCTCACAGATTTCCTCGGTAATGGTTCCGCCATTCAGGAGGATCTCAAACTTCTCAGATGCGTCAATCCTCCTGTGGTTTACAAATTCGTCCAGAATAGCATTTGAACTTGTGTTTGCCCAGAAATTCTGAGGTTCGTCTCCTTCCTCGTCAATAACAGCCGCTATATAGCTAACCACATCCCATGGGCAGAATACTTCTGTATTCCCGAAGATGTAGCCATCATACCATTCTCTGATCAATTTCATCTTATCATGAATTCCAAATTCACAGAGCATTGCGTCAACTTCATTTTTCGTAAAACCAAAGTACTCACTGAACTTACGATTTGTTATGGAATAGCATGCGAAGTTGTTCACGCCAGTGAAAATGCTTTCCTTAGATATACGTAAACAGCCGGTGACAGCGGCAAATTTCAGATACTCATTAGTTTTCAATGAAATACTCAAAAACCCCCGGATCAGATCAAGCATCTTCAGGTAATACTCTTTGTTCTTTGTTTCCTCTGCCTTTGAAAGAGGAACATCATACTCATCTATCAAAAGGATCACAGGTTTTCCGTAAGCGGCATTCATCATACGCATGATGGTTTTAAGCGCGTTCTGAGTCTCTTCCAGATCGCCGGTTTTAAACATCAGACGATTGAAGATCTCAGCATCCGCGCTGTTTACACCTTCCATGCCGGGCAGATCCTCAAACCTTTTACATACATCAGCCAGCACAGCTTTCAGTTTCTTAAAAGCCGTGGTGAAATCAAGTCCCTCCACATCCTTAAGTGAAATAAAAAGAACCGGATACATGTTCATCCATTGTTCGCAGAACTCAGGATGTTTTCTTACCACATCCAGGTCTCTGAAAACCTCTCTGCTGTCGCGGCGGATATCAAAAAAGCTCTCCATCATACTCATCATGAGCGTTTTGCCAAATCTGCGAGGCCTGGTAAAGAGCGACACCTTTTTTCTTGTCTTTGCCACCAGTTCGTAAATCAGCTCTGTTTTATCTACATAGTAGCCGTCCTCTTTAATCAACTCATCAAAGATTTCGTTTCCGACTACAACCATCTTTTCCATCTGATTGCCTCCTTCCGAGGTTTATCACCAGGTTGATACAAGCCAACCGGTTTATCCAACTATAATCGATAATCCTTTAGTGGTCAAGTGGCAAACAGAACATTTAAAAGCAGGGACGGAGCTCTGTGCTGATTCAGCACAGAGCTCCGTCCCCGGTGTTCCTTCCCTGTATAAGATCTTTTATAGCAGCGTATTTGTCAGCGGTGGATACTATCACACCTTCAAGAGAGTTTGGAAACTTGCATTTCCCTAATGGCCACATATGACGTTCAATGATGTCGGATGTTTTGTCCGGCAGATCCTTTACCAGACTTTGCGCGAGAGCGACGGATTCGACCGGATGCTGCCGGCTGCATTCCTTTACTGAAGAATACTTCTGCTCCCTCCCAAGGATTCCAAGGTCGTGGCAGAGCGAACCTGTCACAACTGCGGAGGTGTCCGTCTTAATATGCAGCTTGTCAAGCGCATGGCAGATAGCCAGGCTCGCCTTGGCTACCCTGATGGTATGATCCCCGACGGTAGCCCGGGCATGATGCTTCTGCCTGAATGCTTCGGACATTTCCTCGGAGTTCAGGATATCACTCCCGTATCTGGTGAGTTCCTCCTGTATTTTGGCCTTTCTTCTGGCACGTCTAAGAGACATGTTATTTTCTGTATTATTATTCATACGGTCAGTTCCTTTCTTTCCGTTATGATGCCCTTTACTGTACCCAGGTAAATATTATTAGATCAACCTGCGGCCGAGGGTGATTTACATGACTCGCAGGTAACAGTTCAGAACACATTCTGAACTGTTACGTATCATACAATGCTTCGTATTATTCAAAATTCCCCATGCGTCATGCCTGAAGGTGTTCATACGCTCTCAGCATCAGATCCATCGGGCTTTCTGAACAGTTACGATCGCAGCATATATCGATCAAAACGTTGAATTCTTATCTTTCATGTAAATATATACGGATAAAAATGATTTGTTCCATAACAAGTAAAACAGATTTTATTACAATTGTCAAACTTTTTTTCGTATAGCAGCAAAACCGGTAATGGAACCGGAAAAAACTTTTAAACTGAAACTATAGAAAAAGCATTGATACCATGTTATATTGAATGAATAAGGAAATCATCCTGTATCAGATGCAGCACTGAACACAGACAGGCTTACCTGCATAAAAAGATTACAGTGAAAGGAAGCAATTATATCATTGATAAATGTGTCATTGATACAGGCTGCTTATATTAAACATGGAGGTACATCTATGAAGAAAGTTTACAACAACAAATCCTCACTGATCGTGTATATGGTCCTGCGTTTGTTCGTGATCAGCACCGGTGTGCGGTCGATCTTCCGCCATGATTATGAGTCTCTTTTTCTCTGCATTTTAACGCTGGGCCTTCTTCTCCTTCCCAGCTTTCTTGAAAGAAAGCTGAAGGTTGACATTCCTTCCACGCTCGAGATCGTAATTCTCTGTTTCATCTTCGCAGCTGAGATACTTGGAGAGATTCACAATTTTTATGTCACAGTCCCCATCTGGGACACTATGCTCCACACTATCAACGGCTTCAACTTTGCGGCAATCGGGTTTGCGCTTGTCGACCTGCTTAACCGGAGCGAGCAGTTTTCCATCAAGCTCTCCCCTCTGTTTCTAGCCATTGTCGCCTTCTGCTTTTCTATGACGGTCGGTGTGTGCTGGGAATTTATCGAGTTCTCTGCTGACAACATTGGCAGTGCAGATATGCAGAAGGACTTTGTGGTGGATCATTTTCAATCCGTCACGCTGGACGAAACCCGACAGAACATTCCCATCAAAATGACAGATATCTCCGATGTGATAGTCGTCCACAGCGACGGCAGCCAGGAAGCGCTGGGCGTGGGCGGATATCTGGATATCGGCATAATTGATACGATGAAGGATCTGTTTGTAAACCTGGTCGGGGCAATCGTATTCTCAATAATCGGATTTTTCTATGTGAAAGGACGGGGAAAAGGGAAGATTGCATCGAAATTTATACCAAAGGTAAAAACGGAATAAAGCACAGAGAACCGTCCTCTGCATTTCAGTCAAGCAGTTCCAGGAGTTCTTCTCTTGTCATGCTCATGAGGCTGCCTTCACCGCCCATTATTGCGTCGGCGAGGTCTTTTTTTGCTTCCTGGAGCTTTATGATTTTCTCTTCTATGGTGTCTGCGGCGATCAGCTTTATTACTGTCACCTGTCTTGTCTGGCCTATTCTGTGTGCGCGGTCGGTTGCCTGGTTCTGGACTGCAAGGTTCCACCAGGGATCATAGTGTATTACCACATCTGCACCGGTAAGATTAAGTCCCGTGCCGCCGGCTTTCAGGGAAATAAGGAATACCGGGACATCACCATTATTGAATTCGTTGACCAGGCGGATGCGCTCTTTCTTTGGGGTAGATCCTGTGAGGGTATAGAAAGAAATCCCTTTCTCCTTAAGATCTGCAGACAGCATCGGAAACATCGAAGTAAACTGTGAGAACACAAGCATCCGGTGTCCGCCGTCTATTGCCCGCTCGATAAGCTCGATGCAGGCTTCCCGTTTTGCGCTGCTGCCTTTGTAGTCATCAAACAGAAGCGCAGGGTCACAGCAGAGCTGCCTGAGCCTTGTTATTTCGGCAAGTATCCTGATCTTCTCCTCTCCGCTTCCGGTGAAGGATGTAAGCATCTTGCGCATATGGACGACCTGGGCATCATACAGACGCCTCTGGTCCGTCTCCATGACCTGTGCCTGTATCTCCTCCAGCTTTTCAGGAAGATCCTTCAGAACATCCGTCTTCTTTCTGCGCAGGATGAATGGCGCTGTCATCTTTGACAGCTTTGCGGTTGCCGCTTCATCCTTCTTCTTCATGATAGGTCCTTCAAAACGGGTGCCAAATTCAGAAGCGTTGTAGAGGAAGCCCGGCATAAGAAAATCGAAAATACTCCATAGTTCTGACAGCCGGTTTTCAATAGGGGTTCCTGTCATGGCAAAGCGCCGCTCTGCATTCAGAACCTTTACAGCTTTTGTCACTGCTGCTTTCTGGTTTTTGATATACTGCGCCTCATCCAGTACGATAGTGGAGAAAAACACGTTCTGATACAATGCAATGTCTCTCTTCAGAAGATCATAGGAGGTAACATACAGGTCAGCTTTCTCATCGCCCGTCATCTTAAGGATGCTTTCCTTTCTCTGTGCGAGCGGGCCGGCCAGCAGCTCGATAATCAGATCCTCCGTGAAGCGTGAGTTTTCTTCTTTCCAATTGTAAACAAGTGAAGCAGGGCATACCACAAGCGCCGGACGGTCTTCACCTCCGTCTTTTTTGCTTTTCAGAAAGGCAAGCATCTGCAATGTTTTGCCAAGGCCCATCTCGTCAGCGAGGATTCCTCCAAAGCCTGCCTCGGACAGTGTGGAAAGCCACCTGAAACCATACTGCTGATAAGGCCTTACAACCTCCTGCAGCTGTTCCGGCACATCGAAATCGGAATCCCTTATTGTTCGGAAGGATCGTACCAGCGCTTTGAAATGCCTGTCTCTTGCAGTTGCGATCTCGTCATGCCCTTCAAGCAGCCGATCAACATACAGAGCACGGAATTTCGGCAGCCTTACATCTCCGCGCACAAGATCCTCCAGACTCAGGTCCATTGCTTCGGAAAGGTTCTCCATCTCCTCAAGGCCTTCTGCCTGACGGAGGTCCACATAATCTCCGCTTTTCAAACGGTGCCAGCGTTTTTTACGCTTATAGCTTCCCAGTAATTCAAGGAGTTCTTCACTTGTCATGTCCCTGGTGTGGACCGACAGTTCAAGCAGTCCTCCTTCTATCTCCACCGAGAATTTCGGCATTGAGACTTTTCTGAGTTTCACTGTACTGAAGGCTTCGCTGCCTTTTACCTCGCCATATTGCGAGAGCAGGCCTGTCCCTTCTGTCAGGAGCCTGAAGACTTTCTCTTCAGTTAGCTCTGTCGTAAATGCCTGGTTTTTCAGATCCTTCTGTTCAAAAATGGATTCTACAGCATTTATGACTCTTTTCTCCTGATCGGTGTCGCGAAGCAACCCTGCCGGTGATGTCCGGTCGAAGCCGCCGGAAAAACGGACTTCTCCATACCTCACTGAAACACGGCAGGTCAGTGCATCTGCCTCTTTATCGATATAAAACACAAATTCAGGTTCGGCCGGCAGCAGATCCTCATCGATATCTCCTACGTTGTCGTGCAGGATTATACGTCCGGAGTCCCGGAGCCCCGGCAATACCCTGAAATAAAACTCCGGGAATTTTCTGATACCTATCTGGCAGGAAAAATTGCCATCCTTATCCGCTATCGACCGGAAAGGCAGGAGATCCTTCATTTCATCCTCGCTCACCCTCCCGAACTGTTTATCATCGAGAATGTAACTGTACTTTCCTCCTGTGAGCAGCCTGGGCATCGAACCGGTAAGCATTATTCCGGTAAGGTTCCCTTTTTTGTCACGGACAGGATCAAGTGAAACTTCGGCACGGGGTACGCCCGGCCCTGCCTTTACATAATGATCAACCTTGCTGCTGGCCTGATATAAGATCTCTTTTCCCTCTACATTATCATAGATCAGGTCCAGGTCGCTCCCTTCAAGCGGAACAGTATTTCCAACTGAGAGTGTAGGAGTATAATAGAACGACCGGCTTAATCTGCGGTTTATAGCATCTATGTCTTTTTTACGGGACTCGAGGAAGCTGTACCATCTTTGTGATTCTTCAGTAAAGGTTTCTTCTGAGAAACTGACACTTGCCTTTTTTGAAAGTTCAAATACTCTTTCAGCTTCCGCGGCATCCAGCATCTTCTGGACATTTTTGACTACATAAGGACGTTCACCTGTTCTTCCGATAGTAAAGGAAAGTTGAAGTGCTGCCGTATCCTTGCTAACAGTTATCTTAGGAATAAGTTCTATGTCCGGTTCCTTTTTCTTTACATTCTCAATCGTCTCAAAAGCTGCTGCTTCCTGAGTCAGTTCCTGCAGCAGCATGCTTGCCTTCCTGTCCGTCGCGTCTCCGGGCTTTTCGATATTCATGAGATTCCATGCAGCCGCGTAGAACGCAAGGGCATGGCAGCACAAGAATGCTTCTCCCTTTTTATCTCCCCAGTAATTCTTCACTTCCCCATGGGCACGGTCACAGAAGCAGCTGAGTTTTGTTATTGCGCTTTGCCCAAGAGTCATGTATATTTCATCCTGACCGAATGCTCCGAAAACTTCAAGATTCTGTTCTCCCTTTCTATTATAGGAGATCTCGATGGCGGCCTCGGGGAGCCCGTTCTTTTTTATCCCGGCTTCTGCCAGTTCATTCTCATACTGGTTTGTCTGCGCATTGCCAAGAATGACACCGGGATCAAAATAACCCGTGTCGTAGTCCTGCGGAACATATGGCTTAATAAATTTGATCGCCGGAAAGACTTTATCCTGTTTCTTTTTTTTCTCTTTCTCTGCTTTCTCTATTATAGCTCTGGCCTGCTCTTCCTTTATTCTGGCTTCACGTTCCTCTGGAGTTTCTACGAACTTAACAGGTCCATACTCCATTTCAAGAGCATACATCATCGAAGCCAGATGCCGGCAGAACGTACTGTTCTCCCCGGCCGAGCATGTGCAGGAAAAACGTTTATCTTTCTCATATCTTAAGTTTTCGTAGTAATACGGCCCCCTTCTTCCAAGGCCGCTGTACCATGGTTCATAGTTGATGCAGCTTTCATATGAATCTGGTATTGAGGCAAACATGGAGAATCCGCCTATGGTTCTTGCAGAAACGAACCCGTTCTCCTTATCATACTTAAGCGCGATCACCTTTTTTTCATTCGCGTCTTTCCTGCCCAGCTGGCGGATATTGTCAGGCAGATATGATTCCCATCTCCATCTTGCTGTATTCTGAATACTGTCAGCCATTTATCATCCCTCTTTTTTAAAATGGTATACTTTCTGAGACGCTTAAGGAGATTGTCTCTATAAGACAGGGGACGGTTCTCTGTCTTATTTTCATAAGACAGAGAACCGTCCCCTGTCCTGTTTTCCTTTTATGCGTTTATTCTCCTTGTCGGAGTGAGGGCGCCGGTTGGGCAGTTCTGGATGCACAGATGACATCCTGTACAGTTTCTGGCAATAAGCATGGGTACGCTGCCGAAGTCTGTGGTTAATGCGCCTGTCGAGCACTCTTTACATACGAGGCTGCAGCGGCCGCACCTTATGCATTTTGTCCTTGAGATATTGGGATACATTATTGCATTGCTGTCAAGTTCTTCTGCATCGGTTATGTTCGCAAGCGCTATCCCTATGAGTCTCTGAATACCGTTCAGGTTTTTCTCTGCCAGATAGCCGGAAAGTCCATCTGTCAGATCATCGATGACACGCAGGCCATAGTGCATCACCGCCTCAGATACACACACTGCCGAAGCTCCGAGGAGAATGAAATCCAGCCCGTCGCTCCAGCACTCAATACCGGTACCTGACAGAAACTGAAGCTTTTCAGAGCTTTTGTTCTTTGCCAGTATTGCCTGCTGTGCCAGAGCTGTTGGTTTCATGTTCAGGCCTCTGGTAAGTCCTATTGCTGATTTCCCGCGTACAGAAGGTTCAGGCGCATAATAATGCTGGTTCACAGAAAGTATTCCTTTACCGCTGTACTGCGGGTTAAGGACACTGACATCATATTCTTCCGCCAGTGCCAGAAGTTCTGTCTGGTCAGCATCAGATGCCTGAAACCTAAGTATGAGCGGAATTGACGACTTCTCCCTGACCGCCCTTAAGCAGTCCTTTATCTCATCCAGCTGCTGAAGTGCCGACCGTGTTCCCGGGGTGAAATCAAGAAGCAGTGCGTCTGCCCCGGCCTTTTCAGCAAGAATGCTGTAATCAGCAGGTCTGATCCCCGTACTTTTCCGATACGATGCGATCACCATATTCTCAGGACAGGTTCTTTTCAGCACCGGAATAAACCCCAGGCTCTCCGGAAGATATGATCCGCCTTCTGCTGCCATACCCGAAGGATACTCATCAGCTCCGCCATCCTTCGAATCCGAAAATGAACATGCCTCTGCGTCAATGTCTATAAGTTCGATTATGGATCTGCCCATTTTAACAGAACCGAAGCGCGGTGAAATGTATCCTTCGCCCGCAGTATGTTCCTGTATCTTATGCGGGAGTATAACTCCGCCATAACCGGCCCTTAAGGCGTTCAGGCACTTTTCAAGTGTATCCGAAGCATCGGGAGCATCCAGAATAAACGGATTCTTAAGGGCAAAGCCGGCCAGATCGATCCTTAGATTCTTCCGGTCAGGCCTTTCCTTAACATCAAGCTCCTCCCGGATATCAGCCAGCTGCTGCATCACTTTTTTAATATGTACCTGACCGTGGAACACACAGGATTTTTCACATTTCAACGTACATTTAGCGCATGGCAGATGCTTTGGAAGAGCCCGCGCCGCTCCCTGTTCATTGTCAAACCAGGCAGCCCGGAGGAGCGCCGCACAGTCCATCATGCCGCAGGCCTTTGTACAGGGCGCATCCTCACAAAGAGCACAGGGGAAAAGATCATCCCTGTTAATTGTCCTTTTAAAGATCATGCTCTAACCTCACGTTATCGTTTAAACAGTAGCCTGAGATTCATACATGCTGTCAATAAACTTCTGAACAAAAGTAGTATTGCTTGTTCCGTCAGCAAACTCAGGAGTCGCAAGCAGCTGCTTCTGCAGGTCCTTATTGACCGCAACTCCCTGGATATCCAGCTCATCCAGTGCATAAATAAGCCTCCGGATGGCAAGCTCCCGGGTGTCGGCCCAGGCGATAACCTTTGCCAGCATCGAATCATAGAACGGTGTGATCTTATAGCCCGGCTGAATATATGACTCTATACGGATACCATTGCCCTGAGGGAATACGCACTTTGATATCATACCTGTTGAGCAGACGAACCCGTTTGAGCTGTCCTCGGCATTTATCCTGGCTTCTATCGCATGTCCTGAAGGACACGACGGCTGCTTTATGCTCAGCTTTTCACCGAACGCTATCTGCAGCTGTTCTTTTACGATATCCGTACCGGTTATCATCTCTGTAACCGGATGCTCTACCTGAACCCTGGGGTTGACCTCCATGAAGTAATAGTTCATTTCACGGTCAACCAGGAATTCTACAGTAGCCGCGCCCGGATACTTCAGATAGGAGATCACGTTGCAGGCATCCTTGTACATCTTCTGCTTGACGTCGTCCGGAACAAACGGTGAAACCGCTTCCTCTATGAGTTTCTGATTCCTGCGCTGCATAGTGCAGTCACGGTCAAGCAGATGAATTACATTTCCATGGGTATCTGAAAGAACCTGGATCTCCACATGCCGCGCATTGTCCAGGAACTTCTCAACAAAAATCTTATCGGAATTGAATGCGGCTTTTGCCTCCTTCATGCAGGAGAAATATGATGAACGCACGTCCTGTTCTTTGTGAACGATACGTATTCCTTTTCCACCGCCGCCATCAACAGCTTTGATAACGACCGGAAAGCCGATCCTTTTTGCTTCTTTAAGGCACTCATCCGCATCCTTTACCGGGTCCTTTGTGGATGGCACAACCGGAATACCGGCTTCAACGGCTATCTGCTTGGAGAGTATCTTGTCTCCAAGCTTTTTAAGTATTGGGGCTTTGGCTCCGATGAAAAGGATGCCCAGTCTGTCACACAGCTCGGCAAAATTCGCGTTTTCAGAGAAAAACCCGGTTCCGGGATAGATTGCATCCGCCTCAAACAGCGAAGCCGTACTTAATATCTTGTAAATATCAAGATAAGAACCGGTGGCCCTGCCCTCTCCTACGCAGACTGCTTTGTCAGCATATTTCACGTGAAGCGATTCACGGTCTGCCTTGGAGTAAACGGCTATGGACTCCATGCCCAGCTCACGGCAGGCTCTTATAGCCCGGACGGCGATCTCTCCTCTGTTCGCGATCAGAATCTTTTTTCTCATCAGCGTTTATCCTTTCTCGATAGTAAAGAGCAGCTGATCGCACTCAACGATATCTTCCTGATCGACCTCGATGGACAACAGTGTTCCGTCAACAGGAGACACAACATCGTTGTACATCTTCATGGCCTCGATCTGGCAGAGCTTCTGTCCCTTTTTGATACGGTCGCCAACATTAACAAGCGGTACGGTAGAATCATCTGCATTCAGGAGGATAGTTCCAATATAGGGTGAACGCACTTCTGCAACATTATCGTTTTTGGCCGCAGCCTTATCAGCCCCATCCGGAGCTGCGGCAGCTGCAGCGGCTGCGGCTGCCGGCATCTGCGACGCAGCGCCTGCAAATGCACCTGCCGGCGGCATCATTCCCATCTGCGGCATTATAGACACAGGCTGCGGAGCTACTTTCTGTTTCTTGGAGAGAACAAGCTTTTCTCCGTCCTTTTCATATACCAGTTCAGTTAACGCAGATTTGTCAATCTGACTAATCAGGCTCTTGATTTCTTCAATAGTCATCTTTGCACCTCAAAAACTTCTGAATCGTTTTCTACGATTTTCGAGCAGCTCTTCCGTAGTTTTACCTGTAAGTACTCCAAGATCCTCCAAAAGAGTCTCTTTCATTGAACGGTAGGTCCTTTCAGGGTCATTCCAGTTGCCATTATCATCCTCGTCAATGATCCCTTCTACAACTCCAAGCTGAAGGAGCTCCTCAGATGTGATCTGCATCTGCCTTGCAGCCTCCTCCTTCTTGCTTACATCCTTGTACAGGATATTTGCAAAGCCTTCAGGAGAAAGTATCGAGTAGGTTGCGTTCCGAAGCATATATACATGATCCGCAACCGCGAGAGCAAGTGCTCCTCCGCTGCCGCCCTGTCCGATAACTATGGAGATTACGGGTGTTCCAAGGCGGATCATATACCTGAGGCTGTGGGCGATGGCACTGCCCTGCCCCCTGTATTCGGCTTCAATTCCTGAAAAAGCGCCTGGTGTATCAATAAGGTTGATAAGTGGAATATGAAATTTTTCTGCCTGGGCCATAAGCCTCAGTGCCTTCCGGTACCCTTCGGGAGCGGGCATGCCATAACGGCACTTTTCTGCCTCCTCAGGTGTTCTTCCACGATTCTGAGTGAGCAGCATTACCGGATAATCGTCCAGCCAGGCGGGGCCGCACAGAATGGCAGGGTCATCGCCATACAAACGATCCCCATGCAGCTCAAAAAATGAGGAAAACACATTCTCGATATAATCTCTTGAAGTAAGCCTTCTTTTATCTCTCGAAAGCTCCACGATCTTCCATGGATCTCTTTTCTGTTCTGTCATCTTTTGTCTCCTGCCTCCTGCCTCACTTATTCTCTTCCTGATTCTTTCTTATTCCGGAACTGTAGAATTTCAAAAGAAATGCCAGTGTACGTTTCATTTCCTTTCTTTCTATAATACCGTCAAGAAAGCCGTGGGCAAGTATATCCTCTGCCAGCTGGAAACCTTCAGGCAGCTTCTGTTTGATGGTCTGCTGGACTATCCTGGGTCCGGCAAAGCAGATCAACGCCCCCGGTTCAGCGAGAATAACATCTCCCAGAGTTGCAAAACTTGCCGTAACACCTCCGGTAGTCGGAGAGGTCTCGACTACTATATATGGGCAGCCTGCCTTTTCCATCAGGTCAATGCCTATAACCGACTTGCTCATCTGCATCAGAGAGATTATGCCTTCCTGCATTCTGGCTCCTCCGGAGGCTGTAAACAGGACAAGCGGAATCTTCTCCTTTGCAGCAGTTTCCATCAGGAGGTATATCTTCTCTCCTACAGCCTTACCCATGCTGCCCATCATAAAGGCTGAATTCATAACGCCCAGGGCTATCTTAATGCCTTCAATCCTGGCAAACCCTGTGACGATTGCGGTAGAAACATCGCTTTTCTCGGCTTCCTTCTCAAGTTTCTCTTCATATCCGGGAAACTTGATGGGGTTATCTGTTTTCACATCCGTAAACAGTTCCTCGAAACTGCCCTCATCTGTGATCATACGGATCCTTTCCAACGCAGGAACCGGAAAATATGCACCACATCTCGGGCATGTATAAAAGTTGCTGTTTACCTCCAGTATCCCGACGATCTCGTTGCATTTTTTGCATCTTTGAAATTGAATCTGTGGATTCTTTACTTTCTTTTCCAACGTTGCCGTCTCCTCTGTAAAAAAATATCATAATACTACGATAAGATCCTGTTCTCCCGTTCAAGGAGATAGTAATAGTCTTCCAGGCACTTTATTATGCGTGGATCAGGCCTGGCCAGCAGTCCTTCTCCCTCCAGGAGCATGGCAGTATCTATCCTGGCCTTCACAAAGGGACCTTCAGAATCGTCGAGTCCCCAAAGCTCCTGTTCAAAGCTCAGTTTTCCGGTACAGGGCGCAAGAAGCTTTGACCTGACCACCAGACCTCCCTCAATATCATAACGGAGAGGAACATGCCTTATATAATGGTTATTCACACGGATAACGACAAAACTAATGCCCTTACCCGGATAGCATTCCTGAAGTGCTTCCTTAAGGCCTGCATCCAACGAGATGGCAAACCTGGCCTTTTCAAAAAACATCAGGCATCTGGAAAAATGAAGCTCTCCTTTTGCGCCGAAATCCGAAAAACGGGTCTCGGCCCTTGTTTCTACATAGCTCATTTTATGATACTTCCCTCCAGCTGACTCCCTGCATTCCAAGCTTACTCATGTACTCCGCCGCGGCTTTCGCATAAACTTCCGTCTTTGCGCCAAATGACAGCGAGATGTAAAATCTGCCTCCGGTTTCCATAAGGTATACATGGAAGTTCCTTCCGGGCATGACACGGAAAGCATCCATATGGATACGGCTGCCGTATTCTCCGGCCGCAAGTGTGCCGAGAGAGCTTGCCAGCACCGAATACTGATCCTTATCAGCTTTCTGTGACGTGAATTTCCCCAGTCTGCCGGTATAGACACTCCTTCGTATTCCTTCCACTATCATATGCATCATGCCGCACTGCTTACGTATATTCCCGGGATCGCAGAACTCCTTCAGGTGGCTCCTGATAAGCCGGTTTGTCCCGGCTGCGCTGTCATCCGCTGAAAACATTTCAGCATCTGCATACCATATTGTCGGTACGACCTGATGAAGCAGAGAATTATTATTCCCCATGGCAGGACGAATGCTTACAGGAATCCAGAACGCAATTTTCTGCTGATTGCCCGGGTGAAGGCTCTGCATGCTCCGCCCCAGTATCTGGATCAGCACGGAATTCGGACTTCCGCCCACCGATTTTGCATAAGACATGTATTCTCCGGACGGAACCTCTATGCAGTAATGCCCACAGTCTCCTGCGGATAATTCATCATTACCGTCAGGATATTCCGGGCAGATAAAAAAGTCCTTATCCACCATTCCGGCTATCACACCCTTCGGCATTGCAGCAGGCACCTTCATATAGGCATCCTCCTGCTCATCGGGGGCAACGCCGTCCGAAACGGTCCTGACTCCGGCAGGAACCGGATAATCAGCTCCGTCAAGCGCGCAGTAATAGTAGTAAAAAAAGGTCTGCAGTACCATCTTCCATCCCAGACCGTCGGTAAGTACATGGTCTACATAAAAGCAAAGAGTCCTTCCCTCATAGCAGATGGTCAGTGCATGGAAATTTCCTTCCTTAGTGGAGGGTTCAATCCGCTCCCCGGTCCGGCAGATGACAAAATCCAGGTCGTTTTCCGCAAGAACATAGGCCTTGTCCTTCTTAACTGCCGCCAGCGTCATGTACGGATATACCTGCAGGGTCTGGTCCAGAGCTTTTTTAAGTGCCTCCTCGGACACTTCCTCATCCAGAGTAAATGAATGAGTCATGTAAAACGCCCTGTCCTCCGGCCACACAGCTCTGGCATACAGCCCTGCATTTAACTTTCTTAATACCTTCCCGGCCTGAAATTCAGCCGTGTCAGACAAGCCAGCCACCTCCTCCCTGAAATCACTTTTCAGGTGCTCTGCTTACTGGTGCCCGCAAGGCACCATACTTTGTCTCCTTACTGAAAACATTTTCATGTGCTCGACTTACTGGTGCCCGAAAGGCACCATACTTTGTCTCCTTATTGTTAAACGTTTATAAAGGCGATCACCTGCGGCGTATTGTCAGAGTCCCGAAGTCGACCTCGCTGCCTTCTCGTACAAAGCCCTCTGTTCCGTTCTCCGGATCACCGGGTATATAATTGACCGCCAGATAATTATGCTGGTAAAATGCTGTAAACGGCCTGTCCGCGGTAATCTCCCATACCTCTCCGTCAAAATCGAAGGTGACGGATGACAGCACTGCTTTGGAATATGGCTCCTTAAGCAGATCAAGGAAGAGCATCTCAGCGATGGTCGTCTTCACATCCCGGTCATAATCACAGACCTTGCTGTGAATAAGGTTTCCATTCTCAAAGAAATCCACCTTACCCTCAAGATCATCCAGAATTATATGGAACTGAGGATCGATAACAGCCGATTCATCCTTTATAAAGCCCTTTGTGTGGATCTTAATGCAGTCCCCATTTGCCTTATATTCTCTCAGGACATCATAATCATCCCTTACCTGCACAACGGTGCAGCTCTGATCCTTCTCCTCTGTCACCTTCATGACCTTACACCGGTCCGGTGTGATCCAGCCTGTGAGATACGGGATAGACAGGCACGGCCACTGCTCCTCGAACAGTTTCTTACCGGACTCTGTGTGAAGGATGCCGGTATCAACATCAAGAGTGAAGATTCCATCACTGCCAAGTGAAATGCTCCTGCTCTCCTTCACCTCTTCATGAACTACCGGAAGGGCAAAGGCATACTCTGATCTGTCAGTACCGATCTCAGCAGAACGCATCCCGTCAGGTATCTCTACCTCCAGTGCCTTTCCGGCACCAAGCACATAGTCCCTGCCCTCGGCATCTGTCTTGAGGATATCCTGAAACTCAGGTTCCACCATCCTGTATTCCTTTTTGAGGAAATCCACATGTACCCTGATCTCATCATCCGAACCGTTCTCAAGCAGAAGGATCTTTCCGCCCGGTACGATCTTTGCGCAAAGCTCTGTGCTGTCTACAAAACCTCCCGCCACATTCTCGGAAATAAGGTCAAGATAAAGCGTCATGTCTTCCCCAAAAAGATTGTATCTTTTTTCTACAAAACGGCCTTCCGAAACGGGCTCGATAAATGTATATTTGCTCTTCTTTGTAGGAGGAAGCGCTGAACGTACCTCTGACATCTGTCCTTTTCTGACCATAGGCGCACCCAGATACAGAAGAGACGGACCGAAGTTGTACAGTTCAAGCTGTCCATAAATGTCAGCCTGATCCCCCAGAAGGACTCCTCCGAACTGACGCTGAAGATACATTGACTCCTTGTTGACAAAATTAACTTCGGAGATCATGACCCTTACATTTGGATAGAATTCGTACAGATGAAACAGGACCCGTGTATACATCACAAACAGTGAGTGAATACGGGTACGATACTTTTTGTCGATCAGGAAGGAATCCATAAAGACTTCTTTCGGGCCTGCAACTCTCTGGCAGCCGGCAGGATAAACACCTACATGGGCAATGATCTCGCCTTCAAGCTCTGCCACTATCGCAAAGAGCAGGCCTCTCCTCTTCTGAATGTCTATGTACTCCTGAGGTTCAAGAAGCTTTCCCGTTTTCCCCAGATAAAAATGGTTTCTGTAGAACAGCTGCGCAAGCTGCGCGGCATCATCTTCTACATATAGTCTGTAACTAGCCTCCATATTGCTGACCTTTCTGATCTGAAACTGTTTATTTGCTGACAGCGATAAGTCCTGTGCACAGGACCTGCTGTCCTTTTGTCTTTCTCATTGAAAAAGAGAACTCATGAATGCCGTCCTTGACTGATTTACGGCGGAGCATTACAGCGAGTTCCTCATAAAGAAGCGCTGAAGAAATATATTTGCACTGAAAATCAGTCACCCTGTAGGGACCGGCTTCTCCGGCTTCCTCCATCCACCTCAGCAGGGCTTCCTCCGCCCATACCGCGTATCTGGAATGATGCGCGATATGGTACGGATCCACCTCATCAGGCCTGACACGGAAAATGACAGGCGTTTTGGGTTCACTGCTCATATTCTCCCTTTCCGAGTACGATGCCGGCATAAGCGCCGCCGAATCCGATTGAGCTTACAAAGGCTGTCTTTACATCCTTAGCACAGTTTTCCTTCGGAAGCCTGTCGCCGGCATAAGCTTCATAATCACCGTCCGGCATGCCCTGCACCTCGCCCTTTTCGAAGGCATAGAGTGCGGAAAGAATACCATAACCGCCGGTTGCTCCAAGGGTGGTTCCAACCAGTGCCTGCGGATTTGAAAGCGCTGTCTTTTCATCAAAGAGCTCACTTATCACGCCGGCTTCCATTGCATCTATTCCCGGAACCCCAGGCGCGCCGCACACATAAAGATCAGGTGCGTCTATAGCAGCTTCCTTAAGGCCTTCAGTGATGCAGTGCTTAAGGCCGCTTCCATCTGCTTCAGTCTCAGAGATCCTGCAGTTGTCAGATGCGCAGGAGGCTGAAAGAACTGTAGCAAGGATCTTTGCGCCTCTTTCTTTGGCGTGAGATTCTGTCTCAAGCACGAAAGCTGCGGAGCCTTTTGAAAGGGTAAGTCCGTCTGCGTCTTTTGCAAGAGCCGGTTTGCCGTTCTTTGTGAGAAGTCCGACCTTGCCATATCCGGCAAACAGCGGATCATTTGCTTCATCGGCGCCGACAACTATAATAGCGTCTGCCTGATCATTTTTCAGGAGCTCGCAGGCATACTGGAATGCCACGATCTCGGCTGTTCCTGAAAGTGCTATTGTGGAGGTCGGTCCCTTCAGCATATAGGCAATGCTGAAATTGCCGGGAGCCTGGTTGAGCACTGTGTTCGGGAATGCAGACGGGTCAACTGCCGTGATTCCCTTTGTGATAAACGCGCGGCTGATTCCTTCGATGGTGTCCATCGGGCCGGTTTCGGTTCCGTAGAGAACACCGATACGGTCCATGTTTGCCTTGTTTACGGTAAGCTTCGCGCTTGTCATGGCTTCCTTGCCGGCAGCCATCGTATATTTTGTGATCTCATCGGTCCTGCGGATGAACTTGAGCGGAACATATTTTTTCCACTCGGGCTCCTTGCAGTCGATTGTTTTTGTCCTGATAAGGTCTTCCACACTTACATCCTTAAGGACACGGGTACGATCCTTAAAGGTTCCGAACAGTTCGTCTACTCCCATTCCGCCTGCGCCTGCACAGCCCATTCCCGTGATGACGATGCGCTCTTTTGCAGTCTCCTGCTCCCTGCGCGGCACACTCTCCTTACCTACTACTACGCAGCAGTTGCTGCCACCGAAAGCGAAGGAGTTTGACATAACGACATCGGTCGTTTTCTTTACAGGGCGGTTTGGTATGTAATCGATACCTTTGTTATATATCGGCTTCGCGCTCTCGTCAAAGCGGACTGTAGGCGGAAGCTCATCGCGGTTAAGTGCCATTACGGAAATTGCAGCCTCCACGCTTCCTGCCGCGCCAAGGCAGTGGCCTGTAGCGCCTTTGGTACTGCTCATCGGCACTTCCTTCACGCGGTCGCCCAGGAATGCCGAAACCGCTGTGGATTCAGCAGCATCGTTTGCATGGGTACCGGTTCCGTGTCCGTTGATATAGGATACCTGGCTGAGGTCAAGGCCGCTCATGTCGAGAGCTGCGTTCATTGCTCTCACCGCTCCGCGGCCGGCCGGTTCCGGAGCAGTCTGATGATGCGCGTCAGCTGAAATGCCATAGCCCATAAACTCGCCATAGATAGTGGCGCCGCGCTTCTTTGCATGTTCATATTCCTCGAGGACGAAGAAAGCTGCGCCTTCTGCAAGGTTTATTCCCGTGCTTGCGCTGTAAGGTCTGCAGAAGTCCTTATCGATAGCCTTAAGTGCCGTAAATCCGGCGAAGGAGAAGCGTGACATCGGATCGACGCCGCCCGCGATAAATACATCATGACTGCCGTTCAGGATATAATCATAGGCTACGCCAAGAGATGTGCCGCTGGCTGAGCAGGCTGTGGAAATGATATTCTTGAGGCCGCGGAACCCATGCTCCTTTGCCACAATGTCGCATACCGCATGAAGCGGGTACTGATAGAGATACTTTTCATCGGCAGCTTCAAGCCCTTCGCTTATCCACTGCTTGTGGAACTCATCACCGCTCCTCATGCCGCCAAGGGATGTGCCTATTGATACGCCCAGCCTGAAAGGATCCTCTTTTTCAACATCCAGTCCGGATTCGCGCATACAGTCGGCTGCTGCCATGAGCGCCAGCTGTGAGCATCGGTCATAGGGAAGCCCTTCCTTCTCAAAGAAAGGATCCACCTCGTCGAGATCCTTAACCACACCATAAGGTCCGGTAGTCACACCGTCGCCAAATTCAAAATCCTGCATGGAAACACCGGACTGTCCGGCGTAGATCCCTTCCTCTACCTGCTGCCGGTTCTTGCCCATATCATTGATCACGCTGTATCCCGTGATCACAACTCTTTTTTTCATGGTCTGTCTGCCCTTTCTGCATCGTATTGAACGAGCAAAGCAATGATACTTTGCATTCCTTCACAAAACGTAAAGGGGCTGTGAAAAGTATTACTTTTTGCAGCCCCTCGGAAATCCACTGTTTACGCTATCGGCTGATCCCAGCTGAGCGGACGGATGAACGGCTGTGCAACTGTCTCGATCTGAATCTCGCCATCAGCGCCCTTAAGCGTAAGTTCGATACCGGCTACTGCCAGATCCTGCCTCAGCTTTGCTGTACCGATGACAGCGTCAAGCTTCGGATCATAGCAGCACTCGAGCACACAGCCAACCTCTTCGCCTTCAAGAAGGATCGGGGATCCGATCTCAGCACTCTTAGCACCGACTCCCTTGAATGCGGCTGCTCCGTATTCCTTCTCGCCTTCAAAGAGCTCCATGAGCTTGTCATGGCCGATATATTCTACTTTTTCATACTGTGTGAACCAGGTAAGACCAAGCTCAAATACGTTTGAATTGTCTGTATCAAGCATTTTGAAATTCGGCTGGTTTGTCTCCATCATGCAGACTTCCATTGCTTCTTCAGAAGCAAAACCGGCCTCGATGCCGTTTGAGGAAGCATATTCGCCGCACTCTTCCACAGCCTTAAGGATTGCTTCGTCATCGCCTGCTATTGCATATGCATACTCATTTGATCTGCCGATACGCATAACGGTCAGGGCAAATCCGTTCCAGTCATCAACCTGGGTAATTCCGCGGACCGGAAGCAGGTCAACATCAACACCGAGCACTTCCCTTACAGGCTTGTAGGATGACGGACCTTCGATGAAAAGAAGTGATTTCTCTTCTTTAAGGTCAGCAACTTCTACGCCGTCCTCTGCGCATTTATCGCAGATCCAGGCACCTGCTTTTTCGCATCCCGGAGGTGTAAGGACGATGAAGTCCTCATCAAGGCGGCAGATATAGGGTACGCCAAGTGCTTTCGCATCATCATCCAGGACAAGAGCTTCGCTCACTGTCTCGATGTTGAGGTATGCAATATCGCGGGCTGCCAGCCTGTCAAGGGTATCAGCTGCGCTGTCACCTGAGATCCTGTACATGCCAAAAACACTGCCGTCGACAAACGCAAAGCCTTCGCGGATACGTTTGTAGCCTTCTTCAAGTCCAAGTCCGTCTGTATATTTCTTTAAAATACTTTCTTTCATTATGTTTTTCCCCTTTTCTTCTAGAACTGCTCACGTTTTGCATTATAACGTGCCATGAAAAGTATGAAGCAGATGATCGCAAACACTATCATATAGATGATACTCGCGCTGTAGCTGATCTTTGTTTTATCAAACAGATAAAAATCTACGCCGAAGAACTTACGGAAGTCCATAAGCGCTGTTGTATCCGGAGCGCCTCCAAAAACCTTTTCCAGAGGCTTTGCCATAAGAATGTCTCTCATGATCGGAGCTGCATGGCCATAGGGCACGATCTTCACGACATCCCGCAGGAACGCAGGAAGAGAGCCCATCGGCAGGTAAATCGCGTTGAAGAAACCGATATTGGTGCCCAGGAATGTGCTGTAGTTTGAGAAGCCTCCCAGGGTCTTGATGTAGGTAAGCAGGAATCCGTGTACGCAGCATCCTGTAACACTTGTCAACAGCGCCATGCCGGCAGTTTTGAGAAGCTGATCAACAGTGAATCCAACACCTGCGATAATGTAGATGTATACCGCATATAAAGCCATGATCACCAGAGAGATAAGGAATCCGGCGATCGCCGCGCACAATACCATAGCGAGCGGATAATCATACTTCTTGAGCGGAGAGCTCTTGAAGTCCTTGATGATCTTTCTTTCACTGTCCACGATCATGATCGCGAAGGCACCGCAGCTTGCTGTAACTGGTGTCATCGAAACAAGGCCTGCCATGATCCAGCACTCGATCAGCCACCTGCAGGACTCACGGTCCATCTTAGGCGCACTCTGGAGAACATTATCGATCATTGAGTTCTCAAGGAATACCGCGCACACGAAGAACGCGATGAGAACCGCCACTATGGAAAAGATCACCGATGCCGGAGTCCGGAAGTGGTTCTTCAGATTTCGTTTTAATAAAATGATCATCCTTTCACTTCCTCCTCTCCTACTATGTTGATGAACATCTCATCCATGGTACCCATACGTACTTCAAAATTGCCTATACGATCCTTGATCGCAGCGATCATCGCCAGTACGTCCTCTTTACCATCAACACGTATCCACAGCTCATCATTTTTCTCAACCACCTTACGTCCGGCTTGCTCAAGCTGGGCCTTAAGCGCGGCATCATAGCCGTAGGCGATAAAATGATCCTCTGTATATTTATCCTTCAGGTACGCCGGTGTACCTTCCTCTACAAGCTCTCCCTTTTTGATGATGACAACATCATCAGCATTGGCGGCCTCTTCCATATAATGTGTTGTAAGGAAGATCGTCATGCCCATCTCATTCTTCATCGTGAAGAGCATGTTCCAGATATCTTCTCTGGTCTTCGGGTCAAGTCCGGTCATGGGCTCGTCCAGGAACAGAAGCTTCGGACGGTTTATAAGTGCCCTTGCAATATCGGCCCTTCTTACCTGGCCGCCCGACAGCCTTCCATATTTCTTGTTAAGGAAGCTGTCAAGTCCAGTGAAATGAGCCACCTCATTGACACGTGATTTCACCTCGGCGCTTGAAAGATTATAGAAAGAACCTCTCAGCAAAAGGTTTTCCTTTACAGAAAGCGAACCATCCAGCAGGCTCTGCTGGAAAACGACGCCGATGGATTCACGGATCTTTTTGTCGTCCTTACCCAGCTGATATCCGGCGATCCTGATGTCGCCCTTCTGGCATGCAAGAAGCGTGCAGAGGGTATCTATAGTTGTAGATTTTCCTGCGCCGTTGGGTCCAAGAAAGGCAAAGAGGCTCCCCTCTTTTACTTTGAAGGATATTCCCTTTACAGCCTTAAAATCGCCGTAGCTTTTTTCAAATCCGTTTACAGTAATTATATCCATATTTTTACCTCATGCAGCCAGCGGGCTATCTTCCCTGACTGACTGTCAGCATTCCCTCGACGACGTTTTTGTTTCCGACTCTGGCAAACACCTTGATCTGCATAAGATTGCCCATAGAGGCACCTTTCTTTGCATGAAGCTCCAAAGTATCGCCGGGCTTTACAAGAGACATAAACTTTACATTGCGTAATTCCGCAAGATATCCGACCGAACCGGCCAGATCCAGTCCCTCGAAATCCTTTGCGCTTATCTTACCCCAGTCTGTATCAGCCGGAAGGGCTTCCGCGCCATACATAACGGCTGTGAGCTGTGCCAGCGATTCCAGCAGAAGGACGCCGGGAACAATAGGCTCTCCCGGGAAATGTCCCTGGAAATAAGGCTCATTTATCGTCACATTCTTGATGCCGACAGCGCTTTTTCCCGGCTCTATTTCGGTAACCTTATCTATCAGAAGAAAAGGATACCGATGGGGAAGCATTTTTAATATAACAGAGCAGTCAATATTACATTTCATGTTCAAATTTCCTTCCTTCCGTGAAAGATGGTCAGCCAAGATCCATTCCGCCGGAAAGATCTGCGGTGCCTGCATCATCTCCATCCCCGTCGGAATTGGCAAGAATAAAGTCTGCAAGTGAGTTAACTGAACTGAAAGCGCTGTTATCATCATCTGAAAGAGAGATCTGCCAGTTGTTAAATACGCCGACAGATAATTCAAGTGAATCGATGGAATCAAGCTCAAGTCCTCTTCCGAAAAGAGGCTGGTCGTCTGTTATGAATTCCGGATCCATGTCCAGGCAAAGCTGCTCAACGATCATTGCCTTGATGTCACTGCAAAGCTGTTTCCTCTTTGCTGCATAAGCCAGAATCTGTTCTTTTCCCTGTACTGCCATGTTTTTTATCTCCTTTCTTATATAAACATTCACATGGTCATGCCGCCATCAACTGTAAGCACTTTTCCTGTTACATAAGACGCCAGGTCTGAAGCAAGGTATGTTACCGCATGAGCGATATCCTCAGGCTGTCCAAAACGTCCCATCGGGATATGCTGAAGGTATTTTCCCTCAAGAAGCTCCTTGTTTGCTCTGGTCATCTTTGTATCAATAAAGCCGGGTGCGACGACATTAACACGAATATTCCTGGAGGCATATTCCTTTGCCACAGTTTTGGTAAATCCTATGATGCCTGCCTTGGAAGCCGAATAATTGGCCTGTCCTTCACTGCCGGTAATACCGCTTGTAGAGGAAATGTTGACTATTGCCCCCTTCTTCTGCCCGGCCATGATACGGACCGCAGCCTGGGTGCACATGAAGCATCCGCCGAGGTTGACATTGATCACCTGGTCAAATGCCTCTTTCTTCATCATCAGAAGATAGCCGTCACGGATGATTCCGGCGTTGTTTACAAGGATATCCAGCTTTTTAAAATTGGCCATGATCTTTTTGAACATGTTGTTGACATCTTCTTCCACACCGACATTTGCCCGGATGATAGCTCCGGCACCGCCCGCCTTCAGGACAGCATCCAGTGTTTCCTGTGCGCCTTCCTTATGGCCGCTGTAGTTGATGATGACATATGCGCCATTTTTTGCCAGGTCAATGGCGCAGGCCTGCCCTATGCCGGAGGAACCTCCGGTCACAAGTGCAATCGTTCCTTTTTCGAAAAGATTGCCCATCTTTTACCTCCTGACTGTATTGTTGCTTTTTTACAGAATTCCCCGACAGCTTTACTGTCTGCAGCTGTCAGGATACCTTTCTGAACAGTTACTGCTATTTAACCTTCTTCACATACATCTGAAGTTCCTTCGGGTTCGACATCAGATAAACCTTGTCGCGGAAACCTGCCTCACGGATGATTCCCTGCATGGTGTGTCCGTTGCCGCACTCTGCGATCTGCAGATCCTCATTTTCAAAGAGCCTTCTTAAGCTTTCACGCCACAGAACCGTGTGGCAGCACTGCAGCTTAACATCTTTGACAATATCCTCGGCGCTCTTAGCGTAATCGGCGCTGCAGTTCAGGATGATCTTATGAACCGGATCATTGAATTTAAGGGTATCTACGAAAGCTGAGAATTCATCTTCCATATCCTTAAGATAGCTTGTGTGGAATGCGTGGTTCAGGCGGGCCTTTTTAACGGAATAGGCTCCGGCTTCCTGCATAAGGACAGCCGCCCTGTCAAGATCCTCAATCCTTCCGCCGATAACCGCCTGCTTGTCAGAATTGATAAGTCCGACCTCGACACGCCTGCCGTCTGCCGCCGGCTCCATAGTGTCAAGAACCTCCTGAACTTTCTCGGGAGAGAGTCCCAGAACAGCGTAAAGGCAGGTCACTTCCTCAATGCTGTCCATAAGCTTTGACCGGACAATAAGGAGTCTGAAGATATCCTCGATGCTCAGTGCACCGCAGGCTGCCAGTGCTGAAAACTGGCCGACGCTCTGACCCATTACGATGTCGGGTTCGATGCCTTCTCTCTCAAGAAGCCTCAGGTAAGAAAGATTCATTGCGGTAACCGCAAGCTGGGTGTTTGAAGTGATCGACAGAACCTCATCATTCTGGTTTGTGCAGAGATCCTGCATATCAATGCCGGAAAGCTCTGATGCGGTATCAAAGATATCCTTCACCGCGTCATAGGATGTCCTCAGCTGCCGGAGCATTCCAGCCCGCTGGGTTCCCTGACCGGGAAATACAAAAACTTTCATATCCTTTTTCTCCTCTCTCCTTATTATAAGCATGCGAATGCACGCGTGCCTGTTTAATGAAAACCGTTTATATAAGCATTTCTTATGCCTGTCTCCTTGCAGCAGTGAAAAGATAATCTCTTTCCCGCCCCTCTGTAAAGACAATGCTCATTTCCTGCCGGATCGCGGCTTTGTCACAAAAGCTCCATTTTTTCAGGCCTTCCATGATGCCGGTGAGCTTCGCAAAGGCTTCTCTCCTTGTCCATATCCGGGTCAGCATTTCTTCCGGCCGTTCTGCCGCCTTTATTGCTGCCATGTCAGCTTCTGAAAAAAAGCCCTTAAGCCCGTCATTCACGGGAAGAACACGTATCCTTTCCACATCGCAGCCTATAGGATCGTCAGCCATGCAAAGAAAAATATATCCGTCACTATGACTTACTGAAATGCATTTGTCAATGCGCTTACCGTTCATGGCGATATAGGGCTTTCCGCTGCTTTCATGCATGATCCTGAGCAGCTCCGCTTCCCCCAGGCCTTCTTCTGCTGCCATCTTTCTCATATAGTAGTCAGCCGCAGCTATCTGGAAGGCTTTCTCTTTTCTCATACAGGAAGATACGCGGGCTCTGACATAAGCCGGCATGTTTTTCATGATCTCATCCCGTATGAGTTCAGCTTCCTTCACCGGAACAAGCTTTGCGGAAAATCCGGCGCTCATTTCTTCCTGATCCCGGGCGTGAACATATATTCTCTTTCATAAGCGCCTTCTTTAAATGCCTTGGCAACATAGAATCCGTTGCAATTGCCCGAGCACATAAATGAATCGCATTTGGAAAGCATATACAGGGCATAGAAATAGTTGACCGTGGTGTCCTCCAGAGCATCCTCGTACTCCTGCCCGGTGTGAAGCTTTTTCTCAAGCTCGTATATCATTTTGGCTTTCTGTTTTCTCAGATCTGAAACACGGTGTCTTTCCTGGGCAACTGCTATGACCATTCCCGGAAATTCTTCACGCATCTTATCCAGGATATCACTATCCTCTGTTGCAAGAAAGATCTTCTCATAGCCGTCTTTCTCGATCCATTCCCGCATGAGGGGCACCATGTCCTTCGCTCTGGCATGTACGGATTCAGGTCCCATTTTGCTGGTGACATAGTCCGTGCCTCTCGCCAGAACTCCAAGCACCTTGCGGCCCCTGAACACAGCCTCTGTATACTCTTCAAGCTCTGCCCTGAAGCGGTCGTTCAGAATGCCGACATCATAGTTTGCCGGATACTGGAAACGCAGCCATGTCATATAAAGATATGGGATATAATCCACAAAGGCCGTGTTTTCTTCTGTTGCATCCTCCGGTCTGGACGGAATGTTGAAATACTTTGCGATGATCCTTTCCGGATAGCGCGTGCAGCCCGGCTTCAGATACGCTTCCCAGCCTTTTAAGCCGGCAAGGTTTGACGCGATCGACATAGAGGAAATTATTCCGCCTATACCCTCTGTCTCAAAAATAGCCACCTGCATGTATTTGACATTTTTACCTCTTGAGATAGCCTGCCAGAAGAAAAGATTCTGAAACGCCGCGGTGGAGCAAAGCTTTGACCAGTCCCGCTTTGCGTACCCAAAGTCCATGGGATTCTCTGTGATCCTCAGGGTGTCACTTCCCGACTCAGCCGGAAGAGCCTCCGTGATATGCACTCTGTCATTATCTTCTATGAACCACTTTATCCTCTCATCAGCTGACCAGATCTCCATATCTGTATATCGAAGGGCAAGCCTGGCTGCCGCTATGCAGTACTCGTCTATTGTCGGTATCTCCATCCGGTTAAACTGGCTGAAGAATTCAAGGCAGATATTATCGGTATCTTCCTCATCATAATCAAGAAACGGTGCATACAACAGATGTCCTTTTGTGATCTGCATTATCAGAGTATACATCTGTCTGGAAAAAAGCTGCATATTCTCTGTATAAACCAGATCATATGCTATGTCCTCAAACCCTTCCACATGAAAGCGGGTCTCACCTTTTTTTACCAGCTCAAGAGCTTTATGAAACACATCTGTTCCGTGCTTCAGCACGGTACATTCTTCATTGCTTTTCTCCTGAATGCTTAGCATTGTCTTTCTGTCTCCTTTTTTCTTCTAATGCTTTTTTTCGTTTTTCTTCTCTCTTTGACCTGGTGTTAAGGACCAAAGCGTTCTTTTTTATGGATTCCAGATCGAAATATTTTGAAATATGTTCTTCATAGCCATCGAGACTATAAGAGCAGGGTGTCTCATTCATGATAAAGTCTGAATACAGGCTTGCCAGGTAGAATGACAGCTTCTTTTTAAAATCATTAAGAGCTGATTCCGATATCTGACCGGCCTCATACATCCGGACGTAATACTCATAATAATCCACTGCAAATGCATCAAAAAGATTGTATCTTCCTTTTTTCGTTGAATCTGATGGAAGTTCATCCATGATGTGCGTATTATCTATCACGTATTCCTCTTTATCCGGATTCAGGACCATTTCGAGATGTGGGAAATATGTACTGGAAGTCTCTTCCTTTATGGGATCATCCTTCCAGAAGGCGACTCCGCCTGACCAGGAGGAATAAAACCCAAGCTTTTTCACATACTCATCAAAGCTGGTGAGATGATACATTTTCTCTTTTCCGAGAGTTTCGTTTGTAAAATAGAGCTGCGGCTTCTTTTCGTGGTAATCCTTAGCCACCTGGATAAGCTCCTCTACCGCGCCGTCTTTTAAAGTAAATCTGTGATTCAGAAATTTGATGAACACGCCGGAGGCCATCCTGAATGCGTCAAGCTGGTTCAGGAATCCCTGGGCCTCTGATTCGTGGTAGCTGACATTTTCGTGTTCTGATGCGACCTTCTTAATATATTCTTTAAAGTCTTCATGATCGCCGTTATCAGAAACCACTATCTCGTATTCCGACGGGTCAGCCTTCTGTGAAAGGATGCTTTCCATCACGGGCTTCATCCACTCGAGAATCCCGTTGGTGGGTATACATATTGAGAGCCAGTACATAAAAGCCACCTCCTGTACTCTTCAGGTATCAGGGAACGAATTAGAACACGAAACCGCATCAGCAGTTTCAGAACAGATGTTATTCTGTGACAGACAGGAAACCATATCCTCCTGCCAGCCTTTGAATGCCCTGCTCCAGTGATACGTATGGCTCCCAACCAAGTTCCTGCTTTGCCAGATCGATATTCAGAGATGAGCTCTCCGCATCACAGATCCTGCCGGGCCTGTAGGAAACATTTGCTTTTTTCCCTGTATATTTTTCAATAATTCGTATAATATCATTTATTGAAGCTGCGACTGATGTCCCTATGTTAAAGCACCGGACATCCCCGCTGTATTCTGCTATTATGTCCAGGGCGTTTATTACATCGTCTATATATACGTAATCCCTTGTGTTATTTCCACTCCCCCAGACCTCAATAGGCATATTTTTTACAATTCTGTCAATAAAGATCGGAATTATGCCCTGTTTTCTGTCTGTTGTGACCATATAACCATAAGGATTGGTAATACGAAGTGAAAAGATCTCCATCCCGTCATAGATATTGAAAAGCCTGAAATAGTTTTCGAGAACCACCTTATGCGCGGCATAGACAGAGTGTGGCAATGTTGGATCCGATTCTCTGGACAGTACGGAATATTTGCCATATACGGTACCCCCCGAAGAGGGATAGATGATCCGCCGTATCCCCCGGTCTCTGCATTCCCTGATGAGGTTAAGCATCGGGATGACCGCCTCATTCATATCATTGATGATACCATGTGTTCCGTCATAGGAGATGATCGTACCCGTCATAACATAAACCATGTCGACGTCCTTAAGCACGGTATCCCATTCCAGTTCCTTAAGGTTGCCTTTTACATATTCTATATTATGCTTGCTGAACAAAGGCGAGCCGGATCTGCTAACGACTCTGATCTTCTCTTTTCCGGCAAATCTCGCTGCCAGAGCAGACCCTATAAAGCCCGCGCCGATTATCAATTTCATGATCCGCCTCCTGCTCATATTTAATAGTCCGGTATATACAATTCTGTATTTTTGTATCTGTCTGAATCCGTTATATACTGTGTTTTAGTATATCATATTTTTCAGCACATAACAAACAAAATCTCAGCTGTAACGTTCTAAATACTTATATCTGACAGGCATAGAACAGTTCTGCTTTGCAGTATTTTGCAGAAGTTTTATGGCAAAAACAGGGGCTGTGAAAAAAGCAAATACTTTTTTCACAGCCCGTTCATTTCATATCATAGGGAAAGCTGCCCGTTCTGATATGCGTTGACTATTGCTTCAGCTCCCCACAGAAGTTGTCTGTGGATGTTCGATCAGCCACTCCCTCAAAGCTTTAACAGATTCGGTTCCTGTAAACTGCTCTGAGAGCAGTTCGTCGGGAGCATCACCTGTCTCCTTCTGAGAGGCGCCGCCTGCGTCTATCGTCAGAATGAATACTTTACCTGCATTGCTTCCGGCTGCGCCGGACGGAACTGCCGTCTCAAGCAGATAGTACCTGCCTTCCGGCAGCTGGCCAATAAAGTAAACGCCGGAGTCGCCTGATTCGTAATATCCCTTGCCTGCCGCACCGGCACCTGCGCCTGCCGCACCGGCACCTGCGCCGGCAGCCGGCTGTCCCTCAGTGATCTCAGACATATCAGATCTGAAGATCCGGAAACGTGCTCCCGGCAGGGATGTATAGGTGTCCATCGCAGTTTTTCTGAGGATCACTTTTCGCTGCTTCTCAGAAATGTTCATAATGTGGTACTGATACTTCGCAGGAACGGCAGGTGCTGTTCCTGTTGCACCAACTGCAGGTTCTGTCTGAACCTTGTAAGCCTCCACATACTTATCATCCGGGTCAGACAGCAGCTTCATCTTGATCTCCGGAGTTCCGTCAGTGGCTATTGTTACCTTATAGATGGTAGTCGAACTCTCCGTGTTCGCAACGTATCCGTCCGGAGCCTTTGTTTCTACCATGTAATACACTTTAGGGGCTACTTTGCTGAACAGGACAGTTCCTTTCTTCTGTGCTTTGGTATTATCGTCCGGATCCGGATATTTGACCTTATCCTCTCCATCCGACGACTCCGCAGTCACATCTTCACCGCCCTTCTGGTACGGCTTATTGTCTGTGGCACTTGTATACTCCGTATAGAGCGCAAATTCCGCACCGGCAAGCGCATTGTCAAATCCATCCACCTTCAGGAAGCTGAAATCATATCCACCGGTCCAGTAGATGCATTTAGTACTGCCGATATCGTCCCCGGCCTGACCGGTCAGGTACTCACCGCCGCAATCCGTGTCCTCATCTGCTCTTGCATTCCTGAATGCATTGTAAGTGGCATCTGAGACTGTACCTGTAAACGAATCCGCCAGTACAGCAAACTGTTTGAGCATGTAGTAATGATTTGGTTTTGTATTATCATCGCCTTCCGCCCATACCCAGATCGAACCGGCCTTAACGGTATTCGCCAGGTTTCCGGTCAATGTTATGGATTCAAGTGCATGTCCCTCTTCAGCCGCTCCGGCAAGATAGATATCCTGGCGGGCTTTATTGTAGGCAAGCTGACCATTTTGGGCATCGTCATCAAGCTCTGCTCCTGTTGAGTAATTGCCGACTGTGCTGTCGATCTTTGTATCAGTTGCTCCTGCGCCGCCGAAATCCGGGCTGCCTGAGAGGTTAAGCACTCCACCCTCCTCCAGATATATGCCTGCTCCGTCTCCGGTTGAAGTGTTGCCTGTGATGGTTCCGGATGTAAAGGACATCACTGCTCCATCTGATACGTATACAGCTCCGCCATCAGCAGCTGTACAGTCTTTTATACTGCCGCCGGACATGTTAAGTGTACCGTCTTTTACATATACCGCACCGCCGTCGTCGGTGGTACTGCAGTTCTCGACCGTGCCCTTCATGACAAGCGTTCCGTCAGCCATATAGATTGCGCCGCCGCCATCCTCAGTATCTGCTGTTGAGTTCCTAAGTGTTGCCGCACTGGTTACTGTCAGTGAGCCGGACATCATATTCACAATGCCGCCCCTGCTGTCAGAAGTGAGTGGTGTTTCTTCCTTATTTCCTCCGTCCAGAACGATCCTGTCCAGTGTCAGAGTACCGGTTGTTGTGATCATGGAGCCATAGTTTTCGCCGCGTTCGATCACACATTCTGTACCCTTTGTCCCTGTATACGGTCCCGGGAAATTGTCTCTGTCGCTGCTGTCAGCAGTAGTCAAAGTCACTTCCGTGTCTTCAGGAGCAGTCACACCTTCGGCCAGAATGTATTCACTGACAAGCATCTCGACATTGAAGATATCTTCAGTGTATCTCTCGGCGGCTTCTGCATCTTTGAAGAATTCCGGCTCATTTAAGGCTGTAAAGGCCGCAGAAAGAGTTCCGTAAGCCGCCGGCCATACCACATTGCTGTCATCCCTGTAGTAAAGCAGCTTTCCGTCACTTCCGGTGATCTTGCAGATTGCCCTGATGTTGGTGAATGTTTCTTTGCTGCCCGATCCGGAAGTTTCTTCGACGGCAGCTCCACTTGTTCCACTACCTCCACCTGTATCTCCTCCGGCTCCGCCGCTTTCACCTGCAGTTTCTCCGGTTCCATTGCCTTCACCTGAAGCTCCTCCGGCTCCGCCGCTTTCACCTGCTGCTTCTCCGGTTCCTTCATCAGATTCCCCTGACGTATCCTTAATGGTTCCCGTTTTATCCGGAACAGTAATGAATCCGGCTGTTGAGGATTCTGATACCACATATGTCATGCCGATAGGTACACCTGCTATAGTTTTTGATGTGCCATCCGTCAGAGTAAATGCTCCAACACCCTTACGGAATGTAACGTCTCCATAAGAACCGCTGATGCCCTCATCCACGATAAATATCTCATTTCCCTGGTCATCTTCCGTAATGCTGCCAAGGCTTACAGTGAAGCTGAACTTTCTGGCTTCATCTGACGCAAGTCCGTTCTCTATTTTCTTCTCAATTACCAGATCGCCGGTCTTGCGTGTATTTTTGACAGTTGCCAGTGCAGTCACCGTATTGCTTATGGTTCCCTGAATCCTGGCAGGATCCGGATCGGTAGTAAAGGCTTTCTCCTGCTCCTCGTTGAGCGTCTCTTCTACCACATAGACGATATCTGTCGGCAAACCTTCTATAGTCCTGCTCTCCCCGCCTTTCAGCGTCAGGGTTGCAGTACCATTTGTGAACACAATTCCACTGTAGGTCTTATTCAGAGTTTCATCTGCTGCAAAAATTACTGCGGATTCATCAGCAGTTCCGGTATCAGCATCTTCGCTTCCCGTATCTTCACCGCCATCAGAAGCTGTTCCGTTCCCGGTATCTCCTTCACCATCCGATACAATACCGTCCCCGGTATTTCCTTCACCGCCGGAAGCATATCCGTCCCCGGTATTCTCACTACCGGAAGCAGTTCCTCCTGCGGCTTCTGCAAGGCTTCCGAGGCTTATCGTAAATGTAAAGTCTTCGCTTTTATCCGCTGTGAGTGCACTTACCAGGTTCTTTCTGACGGTCAGCCTGCCGGTCTTGCGGGTATTTGTAAAAGCGGCATTATACGGAGTTGTACTGATCGCAGCCGACCTTGTCAAATTGGTCGGAACAGTAGTATAATCCGCCTTCTGCTCATCAGTCAGTACCTCTCTGACGACAGCTTTGACATCTGTCGGGAGATCCCTGACAGTAAGCTTCTGGCCTGCTTTTAACGTCACTTCGGCAGCGCCGTCTTTGAAGGCAGTCTTTCCGGTTTCAGTTACCTTATCCTCGCCTTCTCCACTCTCAATGGTTATGTCAAACTCTTTTCCATCGGGATTATCGTCCGTTACGGCGCCGATAGTTGTGTCGTTAAGGGTCACAGTAAACCTGAAATCAACGTCCTTATCTGCCGCAAGATCACTAACGACCGTCTTGGTGATGATAAGATCGCTCTTTATACGGGTGTTGATAAAGGCCGCGGTGGAAACTGGCGTTTCTTCTTCCGAATCGTCACCATCTCCCTCATCGCCTGAATCATCTCCCGGCTCATTGCCAGATTCGTCTCCTGAACCGGATCCTGAGTCATCTCCTGAACCGGACCCTATTGACTCTCCGATCGTTCCTGTACAGGTCAGTGTCTCCGGAACGGTAGTGTAATCCGCCGCCTGAGCAGTGGTAAGTGTTTCCTTTACAGTATAGGATGCTCCTGCAGGAAGACCTTCAATGACCTTCTTTTCTCCATGCTTCAAAGTGATTGTCACGCTTCCGTTCCGTAACTGTACACCGCTGTAGGTCTTATTCTTTGCAGTACTGTTCAGACCGCTGAGCGTCACAGTGAACTTGAAGCTCACAGTCTTATCAGAAGCCAGGTCGCTCTCAACAATCTTACTGATCTCAAGGTCTCCGGTCTTACGAGTGTTGGTAAAGACTGCTTCTGCAGTATCGTCTGTCGGGATCAGGCCTTCTCCATTTTCCGATGCAGTAACAAAATCTTCATTGCCGGCTTCTTCTACTATATAAGTGATACCGGCGGGAAGGTCCGATGCTGTGATGCTCTGACCTCCCTTTAATGTGAATGTCGACAATCCGTTTTTGAAGTTCATTCCGCCAAACGTCTTGCCGTTCGGATTTTCAGTAGTATTTCCGATGTTCTCATCCACTACGAACTCATCACTTGAATTCTTTTTTCCAAGCTTTACAGTAAAGGCGAATGTCTCATTGGTATCTGCATCCAGGTCGCTGTTAAGCACCTTCCTTACAGTCAGACTGCCTGTATCACGAGTATTCGTAAATACTGCATCGGAACGCTCTGTTCTGATCGAGCCTGAGGCATTACTTCCCGTTGTCGTAAAGCCCGGTACAGCTTCTTCTGTTATGGTGTATCCAAGTGATGTGGGCAGTCCGACTGCAGTGACAGATTCGTCCTTCTTAAGTGTAACTGTAGCCACACCGTTTATGAAGGTCATTCCGCCATATGTCCTGCCCTCAGTGCTCTCACTGTTCTCAGTATCACCACCCTCAGTGTCACCGGTACCCTGCTGGCTGCTTTCATCATCAGGATCCGCCGCACTGCCTGCTGTTTCAGCAGAACCAATGGTTTCATCATTCAGCGTAACGGTGAAAGTAAACTCTGTATTCTTATCTTCTGCGAGGTCACTTACCACACGTTTTGTCAGCCTGAGGTCGCCGGTCCTGCGAGTATTCGTGAACACTGCTTCCGCCGGGGTATCTTTGTCAATTATGCCTTTATCGCCGGTCCGGGTGGTTGTAAAATCGCTGTTTGCAGCCTCGGTCACGGTATAGCTGAGACCTGCGGGCAGTCCTGACAGCGTTCTGCTCTCTCCTCCGGCAAGCTCAAATGTGCCTGTACCATTTGTGAAGGTTACTCCCTCTCCGACAGGTGTTCCGTCCGTATCTGCGGATTCATAGTAAGTCTGATTTACATTTCCTATCTTCACCGTGAATACGAATTTTACATTCTTATCTGCCGAAAGGTCACTGACCAGTTCCTTGGTAACGGTCAGCGTGCCCTTGTTGCGGGTATTGACGAAAGCCGCAGTGCAGTCTGCGTCAGCGCTTATGGTTCCGGTCTCTCCTTCGGAGGTGGTTGTCATATTGGTTACTGCTGCCTCAGTCACTTCATATTCGATACCCTGAGGAAGACCTGTTATTATGGTACTTGCCGTACCGGTGGACGGTTTAAGGGTTACCGTTGCCACGCCCTGTCTGAAGGTAGCGCTGCCATAACGTTTGCTCAGCGTTGTGTCGGTTATGAATTCCGTCTCGCCTTCGCTCTCCACAGCCTTACCAAGTTTGATGGTAAAGCTGTACTGCTGGCTCCTGTCGCTGTTAACATCACTGTCAACTGTCTTGGTAAGGATAAGCCTGCCGGTTTTGCGGGTATTGGTGAAGGAAGCAGTCGCTTCCCTTGTCGGACTTATAGATCCGCTTGCGCCTGTAGAAGAAGCGATCCTGAAATCGTCATCTGCTGTTTCGGTAACCACATAACGCATATCACCCGGTATGCCTGTGGCTTTGATCTGCTCACCATGCTTCAATGTGAAGGTTGCAACACCGTTCCTGAAAACCATGTCGCCATATGCTTTGCCTTCAGATTCCGACCCGATAGTCGTATCAACTACAAAGCTGCCGCCGCTCATGCTTCCCAGACTGACATTGAAAGTGAACTCTCTGTCTTTATCATTCTCGAGACCGTCCGGCTTCTCTGAGTCAGTACGCAGATCGCTCACGACGGTCTTTCTGACAATCAGATTTCCCACATTACGGGTGTTTGTAAACCTGGCTGTGGAAACAGTACCGCTGATATTTCCGCCGGTATTTTCATAAGTAGTTGTAAAGCCGCTGACCGCAGTCTCTGTAACTACATATGACACATCGGTGGGAAGGCCTTCAAGGGTAACACTCTGTCCATTCTTAAGCAGGATTCCCGTCGCGTAACCGCCGCTGAAGTTGGCCTCACCGGATGAAGTATCACCGTTCGGATCAGTTACTGTATAACTGTAAGCCTTGTTGATCTTACTGTCGCCCAGACGTACATTAAAGCTGAAACTTCGTGTGAAATCAGCTGCAGCATCACTGACAACCGTCTTCTCGATTTTGATACTGCCTTTTGTACGGGTGTTCGTGAAAACTGCTGCCGACGTTATTCCGCTGATCGTACCGGTATCGCCGGTATGTGCTGTCAGAGTGAAGTTGGTCTTTTCCGCTTCAGTGACTTCATACTCGATACCCTGCGGCAGTCCCGTTATCGTCTTGCTGCCGGCACCGGTGACGGTTATTGGGGCACTGACTCCGTTTGTAAACCTCACTCCGCTGTAGGTCTTGTTGATGCCTGTATCCGGGGTAAATACTCCGCCAACCGTATTTCCAAGCCGCACTGTAAACGTAAACTGAGCGCCCGTTGCGTCGGCACTTCGGTCACTTACAAGGGCCTTGCTGATCTGCAGCCTGCCTGTATTACGGGTATTGGTTACCGCACAGGTCACGATATCGCTTCCAATGGTACGGGAGTTGTCAGTTCTCCCCTCTGAATCTGTAAAAGCGTATTTTGTTGTGAAACCTGCTGCTGATTCAGTCACATTGTATACGATCCCCTGTGCCAGATTTCTGACGGTCACGGACTCACCATGTCTGAGATTGAAGGTATGCTCACCATTAACAAACTCAGCTCCGCCTTCAATTTCATTGCCATCTTTATCCACAGCTGCAAAAGTACCGTTTACAGGTGTGCCATCCCTTGTAAGCCTTACAGCGATTGGGAATGACTGGTCTTTGTCTGCCGCAGCATCACTGGAGACTGCCTTGGTTATCTTAAGTCCGCCAACCTTGCGGGTGTTTGTGAATACAACATTGTTATCATCGCCCGGCTGCATGTCGACTCGCTCTGCAGATCTGGCTGTTCCGTTGACAGTAGCAGCTGTGTCGAAGCTGCTGTTCGGCGTTTCTGTAACAGTATAGGTGATGCCGGTGGGCAGGCCTTCCGCAGTAACGGATTCACCGTTCCTGAGCGAAAAGGTTGCAGTTCCATTTGTGAAGGTAAGATCACCATAAGTACCTGTGATCGCATTGCTGCTAAGGACAACACGGAAGCTGAATGACAGATCATTGTCTGCTTCCTGATCGCTGCTGACTGTCTTTGAAATGGTAAGATTTCCTGTTCTACGGGTATTGGTAAAGTTTGCCGTATGGGAAAGCTCAAGGCTATTGCCTGTATCTGACTCAATGTCTTCAAGGCTGTAGAACCTGCCGCTGTAATAAGTATGCCCTGACTCATTATTTACCGTTGTATCAAAGCCGTCATCTGCTGTCTCTCTGACCCAGAATTCACCTACAATATTGGCTGTAGGAAGATAGATTGCCTTCTTGGCCTGTCCGTTCTTTAAAGTAAAAGTGGCTACACTGTCGTGAAACTCCATATTGCCGAACATGGCATTGACATTCGGCTGTTCCAGCGTGACGGTAAAGGTAAACTGCCTGCTGGTCCGGTCCGCCGGCAGATCACTGGCAACTGATTTTGCAACGGTAAGCGACTGCATTTTCTGCCACCAGATTTTTTTGGGGTTACTGGGGTCGGCAGCGCCTCTCAAGTCAGTGTTACGGTCGTTGACAAACATTTCCAGATGGGACTCATCTGACCACGTACCGAAATCCTTACCCTGGACGCCGTAATTTGTATAGTGTGATCCTGTGGTATAAATGCCGATATTAGCGTTCTCGCCCAATCCTCTGGCATTGATGATATCCAGGCTGTTCTGATTCAGCTGAACATTGCAGGGAGTATTATTGTTTCCGATGGTATTATCATATACTACAACATCACCGGAGAAATAAACCTTGGTGTACGTTCCTACAAAGGCCATGGCTCCGCCGGAGTTTGCGGCATGGTTGCCTGTCATGCTTCCGCCGGACATATAAACGGTTGGAGCAGGATCATTCCAGTTGCCAAATGCCACTGCACCGCCCTGATTTGTCGCTGTACAGTTTTCTATACTCCCTCCGGACATATAGAAACCACTATTGTTGATGAACACGCCTCCACCGGATTTCGAAGAGCAGCCGGTGACAGTACCGCCGGAAATATAAAGCTTAGCGTTACCCTTCTGGAAATAAGCCCCTCCCTGTCCATCATTATGAGCGTTCACACAGTTTTTAATCAACGCGCCATCCAGTATTTCGCAGATTCCGTTGGTCTCTGCGTAGATAGCCGTACCTCTCTGCTGGTTGGTTTTGGAATTCTGAAGCGTCGCTCCATTTCCGGCAGTGAACTTGCCGTTGTTTGTTATGCTCACAATACTGCCGGTATTGTTAGTCGCTGTTATACTGTCAGACATACCATCTATGGTGATATTTTCCAGACGGACATTCGACTTTACATACAACATAGCCTTTCCATTGCCAAGAGTAGTTGTTCTGTAAATAGTCGTAGTATCGCCATATCCCCTGAATGGATACTGCCCGTCCTTCACTGTTTCAACAGTCTTTTCCGTTTCTGTTGTAAGGACAATTGTCTGCCAGCTGCTGTTATTTGCGTTTGTCTCGATATACTTTGTAAGTTGATAATCGTCTACCAGCATCTTCACGTAGAATATATTGCCGGTATACCTCTTGACCTCATCGCCGTCCTTCCAGTAAAGAACCGTGTTATTTTTGGTGTTCTTCAGATATGAGAAAGCGCCATCCAAATCCGCACTACCTGATCCATTATCGAGTCTGCTGAAAATAGCAGGTTCTTTTGCCTCCTGGTCAAAGAACAGAAGATTCCCATCATCGTCTGTTATTTTGCAGACAGGCAGGCTGTTCCATATTATCCTGTTGCCGGTAGTTCGATCATAGATTCCATAAAGCTCGTTATTATCCGCTACAAAGATGTGCTCGCCCTCTTTGAACCCGGCCGGCCTTGAAACACCACTGGTGTGACCAAACTGCGTTCCTGAGGTGTTGGCGTTAAGTACATGAATCAGCTTGTCCCCGGCATCTCCGGAAGTAAAGCTGCATCGAACTATTACAGCGTCCTTGTTCACACCGTTGCCCGCCGGAAGCTTCAGGTTAGAGGCACTGCCATCCGTGGTCACATTGTCGCTGATGGTACAGGTATCCAGGAATCCTGCAGCCGCATTCTGAACGCCCAACGTAAGCGTTTTATCGTCAGCCAGGAAAACCCCGGCTCCATTGGCAGCCACATTGGTAGTCAGAGAATTGCCTGTAATAACACAGTGATTCTCCAGCGTAAGATTACCGTTTGTATAGATGCCTCCGCCCTGATTACCTGCTTTGTTTCCTGTTACAGTACAGCCATTCAGGCTAAGCTCATTTTTGTTATTCTGTGCAATGCCTCCGCCAAGTCCGTTTGCGGTGTTGTCGGTGAAAGTACAGTTCGTGACATAAGTGTTCATCTGTGTACGGAACACACCGCCGTCCTGGTTGGCAAAACAGTTGTTGAAGGTAGTATCGTTTATCCTCAGACTGGTATTTGGTGTATTCGCTGCACGCAGATATGCATTGAAGCCGCCGCCGTTTCGGGTTAATGCCTGACAGTCATCAAAACTGCTGCCATTAATTTCCACATCCACAGCATTGATCTCAAGACCTCCGGCTGCACCTGCGTAGCAGTGCTCAAAAGTACAGTTATCAACCCGGGTGGTTGAAGTCGGTGTATAACTGTAGTCATCGTCTATTCTATGATATACAGCGCCGCCCTGCTGTGTAGCGTTGCAATAAGTAAAGTCACAGCCGGACAATCTCAGGTCCTTAACATTAGTCCAGATACCACCGCCGCCAAATTTATCCACTCCAGCCTTAGAAATGCATCCTGTGAACGTCGTATCCGATATTCTCACCCAGTTGTTTGAATTGCTGTACGTACTCTTATTCGCATTACCGAACTGAGCATACACCGCGCCGCCGTTGCCGGCGCTGAAGTTGGAAAAGCTGGCATTCCTGATGGTTAACGCACAGTCCTTAGTACTGATAACACCACCGTTTGTTCTGGTAGCATCCAGCTGCTTGCCTTCAAAATCAATATTTTCGATAGTGATCTCAGTTCCGTTTCCGCCTGTGGATACTTTAAAGAAAGAATTTGTGTTTCCCTGATCCTGGCTGATAACAGCACGTTCACCATTACCGGTATAAGTGTATATGCCCTGTGTCTCACCCTGAATGGCAGTTGTGAAGGTAAAATTTCTGCCGCCCGGGATATCCGGAGTATCTGTTCCCGGCATCAGGTAATCCTGTATCATCTCAACCTTAACGGTATCATAAGTCCTGCTGGTCGTAGTCCCGTCTGGATTCACAAAATCTTCGGTTATGGAGATTTTATACGCATCAAAGTTGGCATTGCCGTCCTCTACCGCTGCCTGTATACTCGGATAAAGATGCTCCTCTTTTACAGAACCATCTGCACTTTGTTCCACAATCTTACAGATCTTGGTAGACTCACCCAGCTCAATCTCCACTGTATTATCGTTGTTATAAAGATGCAGTTCCGGTACTGAAAATCCGGAGGCGGCATCCTCAGCAGAGATAGTTCCGGTCATAGTTGTACCGGTGGTATACGCCGTGCCCTTTACTTCCGTATAAGTGTAGTCCACAGTATTATCATCTGTCTTGTCGGCAAAGACACCGCTTAAAGCGAACGCCTGCTTCCGGACACCTGGGAACATAAATTTTACAGAATCTCCTGCCTCAAGCTGAAGATCATCATCCTCAACCGCAACAAAGTGTTCTACAGTTGTTCCTTTTCTTGCGACTACCGATCCATAATGTAAATTCCCTGCATTGATACCATTGATGACCAGAGAAGTAAGATCCAGAGTATAACCTGTGTTATTCGCTATCGTCATATAGGCAGGTGCAGAGTAATAGATGACAAGTACAGGCGGATCGTTTTCATATTCCACAAACTCGCCATCCCGGTTCACAAATCCCCAGTCACCCTCGGCACTGTTCCAGTCAACCTTACTGAGGCATTCACTGTACTCAGAGGCACCTTTGCCAAATGCACAGGCGAAGGTATACCCGGCCGTTATCCCGCCCATAGTATTCAGGAGCTCAGCGGCAATGTCGGATACATAATTCTCATTCGCCGTCGGGAAATAATCACCGGTTTTCTTCAGGCTTCCCAGAGCGGTGGGTGGCATGCTGGTTCCGCTGAAAAGAGCAAGCTCCCGGAGCTCAACCCTGACCGCCTTACCCCACTGCATCTTGTAGTTGTCCTCACTGACTGTCATGCCTGGAGTACGGTCGTTCTTAAAAGCGTTCAGATTTGCGTTATTTGTATAACCGCCGAATCTGGCACTGGATACGCCCCGGTTATTGTATAATTCCCCGTCTCCCGGAACGTAGATACCCACCTCCGCATCTGAATTCAGACCAACAGCGTTTATAACAAGGTCTGTATCCTGATCCAGATATACATTGCTTACTATATCTGTACCATTTTTATTATTCTGAATATATGCAGATTCCAGGAAGAACAAACGCGAATTAATGCTGCCAATGCCAACAGCACCTCCGTTTGAGGCTATATTGCCGGTGACCTGTCCTCCGGAAAAGCTGGCATTGCCTGTACTTACAAAGATTCCCGAACCATTGACGGCCTCGTTTGCATCTCCGGCATTTTCTCCTCCTATCATACCGCCCGTAAGCGTCACACCGCCCCTGACGGAATAAACAGCGCCTCCGTTTCCTCTCTCAGCTTTGTTGCCGCTAAGGGAACCGCCGGAAATGTTCACTGCGCCGCTGTCTGTATATATCGCGCCGCCATTCCCGGAAACTGCCGTATTGCCCGAGATCCTTGTATTGCTTCCGGGAATATTCACGGTTCCGCTTTCTGAGTATACAGCGCCGCCGTCATCAGATGCGGTATTGTCTGTGATAATGCAGTCTGATAAAACAACATTTCCCTCAGTCGTATAAACCGCTCCGCCTCTGGCGGCATTGTTTCCGATGAGGCTGCCGCCCGTTATGTTCACAGCGCTTATACTGTAAACAGCGCCTCCGTCCCCTGAGCAGTTTGCATTTTGAATTGTGCCGTCATTACATATATTCAGGGTACCGGTATTTGAGATGATGGCTTCCGCTGCCGTAACATTATTCCCATTACCATCAATAATGATCCGGGTTCCCGGCTGCTCATCGGCAATATTCAAAGTGCCGTGGTTTGTAAACATGGCGCCGGTAAAGCCGGCGGCACGTGTGATCGTTGCCGCGCCGTCACCCTCATAATCTGACGCAGTAGACAGGGTTACATTGTAACCGTAAGGTATTGTCACGGCATCGCTTTCCGGCATGGTGTAATCTACCATCATCTCAATGATGACTTCATGCTCATTATTGTCCTGTGCCCACTGAACCGCGCTTGAAATGGTCTGGAATTCCTCATCCCCGATACGGCAGACATTGCCTATCGCATTGACAAACGCCAGAGTCATCGTGCTGTCCGTCACGTATGTCAGTTCATAGTCTGAGCCTGATTCACCGTTAATTGTAGTTGCATAATTATTGGGATCGTCTGTTTTGTCCTCCTCGATCCACAGGCTTGCTCCATAAGGAATGTCAAGCATGACGCTGTCAGTGTCGCCGCCTTTAACGGAAATAGTAAAGGACGCTGCGCCTTCTTCATCGGTAGTCACATTTTCCTTAAGAGTATGAGCCTCTATCGACTGATCATCTTCATCTGTCAGCTTTACGTTAAACGTGAATGCCTCCGGAGTCAGTGCTGACACATTGTTAAGCATCTTGCTTACAACTATGGCCGGGTTGACCGTTACAGTACCGTCTGTAACTTCAAAGGTCACATCATCAAAATTCGGGCTGATGTTCCTGAAGGAATCAGGTCCCAGATTCATAACACTGATGCCCGCTTCCGTCCTGGAAACACTGTCGGAGCTGTCCGCGATCAGTTCAAAACAGTTCTCATCGTACAGTTCTGTGCTGTAAGATGCATCATAGCCTTCAACAGTATGCTCCGCCCCGTCGTAGGTAAATGTCCCGTTATGTCCTGTAATAGTAACCGTAGCTGAAACGGGTGAGATTTCAATATATCCGTCTTCTTCGATCACAAAGGTGACTGTTGAGAAGTTGTTATTGTTATTCTCAAACTGGTCCGGTGACAGATTCATATCTGTCTTTCCCGCATCAGTGCCGGAAGCAGAAGCTGAGCCGCTGAAGGTAAAGTCTTTAATGATGTCGTCATCCGGGTCATCCGGATCTCCTTCATCATCCAGCACGTGGTATAGGGGTGTATCCGCCGCAGCAGTATATCCTGTAACAATATGTTCCTCACCATCATAAGGAATGGGCTCTTCATTATGATTTCCGGTTATCGTTACCATTACTGCAATTGGCGAAACTGTCTGATATCCATCCTGTCCGAGAATAAAAATTACATCCTTAAAATTAGGATTCTTATTGCTGAAGTTTCCGATATCCAGCTCCATGTACTTAGTGCCGGCATCTGTCTGCACCGCTTCAGCTTCACCGGTAAAACTGATGTCATTGTCCACATCGTACAGGTCGGAATCAGCCGCAGCTGTATAGCCTGTGATGGTATGCGTTGTACCGTCATATTCCGAAGTGTCACTGTTGCCTGTGATTGTAACCTTTACTCCTTCAAGGGGTGTTATGGTCTGTGAACCGTCAGTTACATTAAACGCTGCACTGACATTTGGGTCCGTATAGGCAAAATCAGCCTCTGACATGCCCATCGCTGTGGTACCTGCATCAGTACGGGACGCCTCGTCAGAACCGGTAAAGACAATGTTCTCAGGATTGAACAGAGTTGATTCTGAACTGACAGCATATCCGCTGGCAGTATGTTCCGTGCCATCATAAACTGCCGCGCTCACCACACCTTCAACAGTAACTGTAATCTGGATAGCCAGGATCGTCAGATAGCCATCTGACACGGTAAATGACGCATCAAAGTTTTCATCCTCATTCGTAAACTTGCTTACGTCAAGCCCCATATAGGATGTGCCCGAATCTGTGCGTGCAACAATGGCATCCCCGTTATAAGCAACATTATGAAGATCATACAGGGCATCTTCTGTTTCTGCCGTATAATCCTCAACAACATGCTCAGTTCCATCATAATTCACTTCGTCATGATGGCCGGTGATGGCGATGGTTACTGCCCTTGGTGTGACGATCTGATATCCGTCTACCACGTTGAATGTTACTGTGTAATTGTCATTGATATTCGCGAACTGATCAGCACTAAGCCCCATATCTTCCTGACCCACATTGGTCAGCGGAGTGGTTTCAGCCTGGCTGTTCTCATCGAATTCAACATACTCTGCCTTGTACGCATAAGATTCTTCTATAACGGCATCTTCATTGTCGTCAGAAATCTCGAGCTCATAACCTGAAACACTGTGTTCCTGTCCATCGTACACAGATGAATCATTATTTCCCGTGACAGTCACTGTAACAGGGCGCGCGGCAACAGTGAATGTCCCGCCGATAAAGCTGACCGTGTAGTTGCCCTGGTCTGCTTCGCCCGATGCCGTAATGCCATAGCTTCCCACATTCTCTCCTGCTTCACGGCTGATGGTATATGAAATGAGTTCTTCTGAATCGTTGTTAAGAAGGCCCTCGATCTCAGCAGTCAGAACCGGGTCTGCAGCGCCGTATATCTTTTCTCCCGGATTTACTGTCACTGTTACTTCTGCCGGTGTGATCGTTAATACGGCGGTTTCAAATACTACATTATAGTTCCCCTGTACATCTGTACCGGCCGGTGTAATGACATATTCTCCTGCATCCTCGCCTTCAGCACGGGTAATGCTGCAGGAGATGACATTTTCGTCATCACCATTCTGCAGCCCGGTAATGTTGACTGTCAGCTGTGGATCTTCAGTGCCATAAACCTTTGTCTGAGGTACTGCCGTCACTGTAACGTCAGCCCGTGAAACAGCTAATACGGCTTCAATATACTCAACCTCGTAGTTGCCCTGTTCTTCTTCTCCGAAAGGCGTGATGGTATACTCGCCCACATCTTCACCGGCATCACGTGAGAAGGAGCAGCTTATCGAGTTTTCATCATCCCCATTCTTAAGGCCTTCAATAACTGCCTCAAATTCGGGATCTTCGTCACCGTAAATTTTATAAGCATTTTTAGCAGTTACTGTCACTTTAGACTTTTCAATGGCAAGACGTCCATTTTCGAACTCTACATAATAGTTCCCCTGTTCGGGTTCACCCTCCGGTATGATTTCATATTCACCAGCGTCCTGACCGTCTTCACGGGTGATCGTGTATGTTATCACTGAAGCCGCGTCACCATTTTTGAGGCCGGACACTGCTGCCGTAAGGACAGGATCTTCGTCACCATAAAACTTTGTCTTATTCTCAGCCGTAACTTTCACCGCAGCCCTGGTAATAGTAAATATTACCGGGTCAGTGCTGTAGTTTACTACATAGTTTTCCTGTTCCCTCTCGCCTGTTACTGAAAGGACATAATCGCCGACATCTTCACCCGCATCACGTGTGACCTCATACGCCAGAACATCCTGAGTATCACCATTAGCAAGACCTGCAACAACAGCTTTTAATTCAGGCTCATCATCTCCATAGACTTTACCTCCTGTCTCAGGAGTCACAATAACCTGTGCTCTGTCAACCGTAAGGACACCGTTCTGATACACGATCTCATAGGCAACTGTGACATCTTCACCTTCCGCATTTATGATCTTTGCTCCTCCCGGAGTTATGATGTACTCACCGGCATCCTCGCCTTCTTCACGGGTGAATTCATATTCGATCTCTATTGAATCTGCATCTTCAATACCCGTAACGGCTGCTGTGAATTCAGGATCCTCTTCGCCGTAAGTCTTCTGTATGTCATTTGCTTTGATCGTGATCGGAATGAGGGGCTCCTCATCGGCCGGATCAGGATCACCTGTTTCAGGCATATCTGCTGAATCATCAGCAGACTCATTTATTTCGTCCTCATATAATGTGCCATCTTTGGCATCTTCTGTTATAGTAAATACACCGCTTTCAAAAGCCACATCATAATTGCCCTGAGGTGTTCCTCCTTCAGCGGTTATCACGTATGTGCCGGGTTCCTCGCCTTCTTCACGTGTAAGATTGTAGTCAAGTGCCTTATCAGTATCACCGGCGGTAAGCCCGGTGACGGTTGCTGTAAGGGCGGGATCCGGAGTTCCGTATTCTTTTTCAATATTGTCGGCTGATATCTTTACTGGAGCCCTGTTTATTGTCAGACTACCCGGTATGTATGTTATCTCATAGTTGCCCTGTACGTTTTCCCCAACAGGTGTAATAATATATCCGCCGCCGATCCTTACATCTTCTCCTTCTTCCCGGCTAAGACTGAAGCTGATGACTGAAGCCGGATCTGAGGGAGCAAGGCCGGCAACTGTCACAGTCAGCTCAGGGTCAGGATTTCCATAAGTCTTCGACTGATTGTCCGCCGCCACCGAAACGCTGGCCCGGAATACTTCCAGTGTTCCGCTAACATAATGCAAGTCATAGTCAGATGTTACATTCTGATTATATTCATTCAGAATCACTGCGCCGGACGGTACATTCGCTGCCCTTCCCGCATCAATAAGAGAGAACGCGCCGGACGTAAGGCCTGTGCCGTCAGGCTCATATTCTTCCGCCTGCAGATCAACTTTTGCGACACGGTCACCGGGTGCAAGTTCTCCCTGAACGCTCCATGAATTCACTTCGAGCGGCTGACCGTCATATATCTTCGTTCCGCTGTCCGCAATTATAGTGATCGGGATAAGCGTATCCTGAACAGGCTCTTCCGCTGTTAATTCATCAGTTTCGCCTTCAGAAAGCCACGAGCTGTTTAAAGGCTCATTCGTTTCAGTTTCTGTGATCTCCTCAGGAATTATATCGGGCAACGCACCTTCAGTTACCGGGAGCTCTTCAGTAAATCCATCCCCGAAAATTTCACTTCCGGCCGGTTCTGCTGCAGCATCCTCGGGCCAGGGATTCCCGGTCCCCGAAAGTTCCTGAGAAGCTTCTTCCTCCCGGATGTTTCCCTCTGTTTCAGATGTCATATCCTGTGCATAATCCCAGGATTCCTGATACATTCCTTCTTCATCATACAGAAGCTGTGCGGCTGCTTCATCGGTTCCGTATTCTGACTGGTACGCTTCATATTCTGACAGGTCTGTTTCTTCCGGCTGATAAGCACGCACGATACCATATATGGAAAAATTCTCAGCCTCAAAATCAGCCGCGCCGTAAATGTCATTCACAGCGCTCTTCAGCACAGCACCTGACAGATTCTTTTCACTGAAAACAGAAAACCAGATCCAGTAAATGTCTTCCGCTGTCACCAGTCCTTCATATCCGGCAGCCTCGGAGGCTGCTTCATCAGCGGCTGTTCCATCCTCTGTTTTATCTTCAGAAAGTGCGCTTGTATAAGGGAAGTTTACCGCATATACAGCTGCCTGTTCATCGAGATTGAGAAAAACATTTACCGCAACAGGAGCAGCAGGCTGGATCCGGTTTCCTTCGGCATCCCTTACGATCAGGTCAAACAAAGCCGGTACATCCACAAGGCTCGGCTCATAGCCAGTCTGCGTTGTCAGGATCTGTTTGGCCTTATTGATGTAAGCATCATACTCCCATGCGTCCGGGATGACCGTTGCTTCAAAAGCAGCATCTGCTGGTATCATAGCGGCTTCCGGAACGTCAACATGCAGAACAAGATCAGCCCCGTTGACAGCAATCTCCTTTACTCCGGCAAAATACGTCTCCGGTGCAGGCTCCTCTGCCGCCTGGGGCGCAGGTTCCTCTGCCGGTTGCGGGTCAGTCGCGTCACCTGTTTCCGGAATCTCCTGAAGCGGCTCATCCGCTGCTTCGTAAATGATCTCTTCCGCGGAATACATATAATCGTAGGGTTCCATTGCAATAACAGCCGTAGGGAAAACCTGGGACAGCAGCGTGATAATGGCAATGAAACCGGCTGTCAGCGCCCTTAGCCGGCGCCTGTTCAGATATTCTTTTTTCACTTGCAGGAAGTGAGAAAAAAGTCTGTTCAAAGTTTTCATTGCTCTCTCCTTATCATAAAAAAACACATAATCTTACATGTTCTGACAATAATCCTATGTTATCCCAAGTATAACATGTTAAGGCCTCCTATACAAGGAAAAGCATCTTCATAAATGGTGAAAAAAGTGTTAAAAAAGCGGCCTCATCCTGCCAAAAGAAGGATGAAACCACCATTTTGTCATCATTCCTGATTTATATGTAATTATTCCCTTATTGACTGTCTTTTATTCTTTTAATAATTGTGCTGATTGAAATTAACCATAATAAAATTATGTAAATCAGAAATCTCCCTGCAATGTCTTATGTAAACTGAAAATCCTGCGTTTTAATGATGTCAAGTCCGGAATACCGCTCATTAGATTCTTTAATGAATCACTCCACGCAGCAAGCTGCAAGGTATCCGCACATCTCTCAGAATTTGTTACGCAGCAATCTGCGGGAAATGTACACTGAAAGTTTCAACTATTTTAGATTCCTAATTCCCTGCTGATCTCCGCAAAGTCGATACTGCATTTTCCGTTTGAAATAAGAACAGGAACAGTCTCATCAAAGGAATATTTTGAGGGTATCAGATTATCGTCCGAAAAATCATAGACCATGATCTCACGGTTTTTGGGGTCAATGATCCAGTATTCACGCACTCCCGCATTCTTGTATTTGTAGGTTTTAAGGAGCATATCCTTTGCCCTTGTAGAATCAGACAGGATCTCCACCGTAAGGTCAGGAGCGCCGGCAACTGTGTGCTTCGAAATATCAAACTCACGACAGAGAACAAAAAGATCCGGCTGAACCATTGTCTTATCATCATTGTCAAGCTGAACATCACAGGGTGAAAGGAATACACGGCATGGAAGTCCGTGTACTGATGCACACACTTTGAACTGTACATACATCTCCCCAAGTATAAGCTGATGCCTTGCTGATGGCGCTGCCATGTCGAATATCTCACCATCTATCAGTTCTACCCTGCGTTCATCAGGCAGCGCAAAGTAATCTTCCATCGTATATTCACCCTGTTTTTTGACAGTATACTCGCCCTGTTTTTTGGCAGCATAAGCCGGAGCTGCTTCACCGAGCATTGAGTATGGCTTTTGAGATTCCAGTACATCTTTGTAGTTTATGCCCTTACCTGCCTCCAGGACCTTTACGATCGCCTCAACCGTCTTCTGCCGCGGCGATTCCGTTTTACCCGAAAGAACCTTCTGAACCGTACTGAAAGGAACACCTGAGAGCTGCGAGATTTTTTCGTTCGAATAGCCGAGTTCTTTTTTGATTCTATTCATCTCATCCAGTGTCATGATATTATTTTCCCCTCCATTTATGGTATTTTATCGGCACATTTATTGTGCCATAAACATATCATATTTGGTGTTCTCAGTCAAGCGTTTTCTTCCCAAAAAAGAAACACAGCGAGGTGGTTCTCAATAAGACAGTGGAACGTCCCCTGTCTTACATTCAGCCGGCCAATGAACAGACGATAGTGAGCCGCGATAGTGCTGTACGGGAGCGTTGTGCCTGCTCCGGCGAGACAGAGCCCTACTGAGACTTAGGCGGGAAGGCTCTTCCGATCCGTCTTAGTCTCAGTTGGGCTCTGGCTCGACGGGCAAGCAGGCACCGTCTCCCGTACAGCACTATCGCGGCTCACTATCGTCGTCCGGATTCCAAAAAAGTATACTATAAGGCAGGGGACGGTTCTCTGTCTTAAAAAAATAAGACAGAGAACCGTCCCCTGTCTTATTTTTGTATTCTTAATGTGCAATTTCTTTTCCGTCTGCCCCTGGAAGTATCAGCTCTTCTCCCGGGAAGATGTATTCGATATAGTCATAATCGCCTACGTAATCGTATCCGTTTTCGTGAGCGAAGTTGATCATCATCTCTTTGTTGAGTTCAGCGATGATTTCAGGATCAAGTCCGAGCTTGTCGGCTATGCTGTAGAGTGTGTCGCCTTCCTGCACTATATAAGTTGAATCTGAAGCGGTGTTTCCTGCCGGCTTCGAGGCAGAATCAGAACTGTCTTCAGGCTTGGTTCCCTCTGCACTTGAAGTTCCTTCAGAGCCGGAATCCGTTCCTGCTTCTGTTGACTCAGTATTTTCTGTTCCGGCTTCTGTTGAAGCTGCTGCTTCTGTTGTAGTTACAGTTGATCCTTCCAGTCTTTCCTGAAGAGTCTCCTGGCTTTCAGTCTGTCCTTCACTTCCCGGCCCGGCTTCTCCGGTTTCTTCAGATTCTGTCTCTGTACCTTCTGCTTCAGAACCTTCAGTGCCTTCAGAAGCCTGATATCTTTCAGCTGTATTGATAACATCACTTACATCCTTAGCAAGATCCATATTCTGGAACTCCTGCTCTGTAGAGAGGATCATACTGAATCCAGGAGTGACATCATAGCTCACATTCGCTTCCTGAATGTTTGCTTCAAGGACATGTCCGCCAAGAGCGCGTCCTTCAGACACAAAATGGAAATGCCATCCCGGTGCATTGACTCCGGCCATGAAATCCGGACAGTAAAGGCCAACCATCGTGCCGCGGATATCTGCATAATTGAAGTCCACCTGATCTGCTGCCAGAGCCTCATCAATAGGTCTGTATGGCTTTTCCTGCCTGCTTTCACTGCGAACCTTGAGAGATGTGAACATTCCGTGGATCTTTACCATGTAGAAAAGGTTCCTGCCGTTTTCCTGAACTATTGCGTCAAGAGCTTCCTCCAAAGCCGGCAGATCAGCGATATCCGTAAGCTCCAGGGTTCCGTCCTCATCGAAGAATGTGACATTCGCAAACGGTACCATTGTTTCATCTTCAACTGTATCAACACTGCTGTCGCTTGCAGCGCGGTACACTTCACCATCAAGCATGATCAGTTCGCCGTCAAGGCCTTCGAATGTGCCGATACCTGTATCGCCAAGCTCCTTCAGTTCACCTACAGAGATAACTCCGTCATAATAGCCCTGAGCCAGTGACTGAAAGAGTGCTGCCTGGCTTAATGTTTCACGATCTGCCACGCCTGCTGATTCAGATGCCAGATTTCCTGACGCTTCACCTGCCTGTGCCTCTTCAGCACCAGTCTCCTCTGCTCCTTCCTCTGCGCTCTCTTCTCCTGCAGCTGCTTCTGCAGCTTCTATTGCAGTATCTCCTGCAGCAGTATCTTCTGCAACAGCGTCTTCTGCAGCAGCGCCTTCTGCAGCGACCGCTTCCTCAACATTTTCTTCAGCCGAAGCTGTGTCCGCTGCCTCTTCAGCCATTACCATGCTTCCTGTACCGGTGAGCAATAGTGATGATGCAAGTATGCCTGTCAGCAGCTTTTTCCCTTTTCTACAACGCATTTCTGATTCCTCCCATTTCATAAACCCTTTTTAGCTATTAACCGCCGCTTCCACGAAACAGCCGGTTCTTCAATAATTGTCTATTTGTGTTGTGTTACTTAATAATGAACTGCTGCAGATGACCGGTGATCAGAAAAGACAGCCCGACTGCAAAATGATATTGGAGTATGGTGTCGTTTCACCGGAACGGATAACCGCGCGGCAGTTCTTTGTCAGTTCCTTCAATTCAGCATGAGATACATATTCAATCTCCGGCTTGACCGAATCCGGAAGGTTTTCAAAATACTTGCAGATCGCATTCAGCTGTACGGGATTCTGCTCTTTTATCTCTTCTGCAAGGATGATCTTTTCGATCTTCATGTCTGCAGATACTTCCTTCAGTACATCCATGAAGGAAGGCTGTCCGAATTTCAGCGCAAGATCGATCCGTTCTGTTTCTTCGGGAATCGGAAGTCCACAGTCCCCTATGCAGATCCTGTCAGTGTGCCCCATATAGGACAGTACTCTTGAAATGTCGCTGTTTAAGATTCCGTGTGTTTTCATAGTCTCTCTCCCCTTTTCAGATTTACAGTTTTGTTACATATTCTTCAGCCAAATGCCTTAGCATTCCGGATGACTTATCATTCTGAGTGACTTACATCCTTTTAGATTTCCCAGTTTGGTACATATTCTTCAGTCGCAGGCTTTGGTGTCTTAAGAACCAGCTCCGGGCTTTTTGCACTGACTCTCGTGTTTGCCGGTATCGACTCGGTAATGAAGGTATTGCCGGCGATTATGACATTCTCGCCGATCACCGTATCCCCTCCCAGCACCGTAGAGTTGGAGTAAATCGTAACATTATCATGTATCGTAGGATGCCTCTTGACATTTGCAAGAGCCTGGCCTTTTCGGGTAGAAAGAGCACCCAGTGTCACGCCCTGGTACAGCTTTACATTGTTCCCTATCACGGTTGTCTCTCCGATAACGACGCCCGTTCCATGGTCTATGAAGAAGTATTCGCCTATTGTTGCCCCGGGATTGATGTCGATACCCGTATTGCTGTGAGCATATTCAGTCATTATCCTTGGAATAAACGGGACATTTTCCAGATACAGCTCATGAGCTATACGAAATACATATATTGCGCGAAAACCAGGATAGGAAAATATGATCTCCTCCTTGCTTTTCGCCGCCGGGTCGCCGCTATAGCCGGCCTGCACATCCTTCAGCAGCATAGTCTGGATATCCGGAAGCTTCAGGACAAACCTCTCCATGATTTTCCGGGCCTTCTCGCGCTCTTCCTCCGGACTTCCTTTGCCGCATTTCTGATACATAAGCGCGATCATTATCTGTTCGCCCAGCCTGTCATAAAGGTCATTGAGCAGATGTCCCGCATAGTATTCCGGAAAGATAGTGGCACTTGAATCAACAGAAAAATATCCCGGGAAGATCACATTTCTAAGACCGTCCACGATGGAGATAATAGCCGACCGGTCGGGGAGGCTGCAGCCTTCGTTTCGAAGAAAAAGATCCTCACGGCGATAGTTTTCATTGAGTGCGGATACCGCAGATGATATTGCGTTGTACTTGTTATTATGCATGATGTATATTTCCTCCTTAATGAATACAGGGCAGGTTCCAATGTCATTCAGCTTTGCCGGCAATGTCTCCCCGGCAGTCTGATATCTCAAAGTTCTGTGAAATTGATCGAATCCCTGACCAAATGACATTGGGACGGTTCCTTGTGCCGGGCGCAGCGGCAGGTGAACACAGGGGTTCCTGTGATTACCTGCCCCTGTGCTCA
>JAFUCO010000043.1 GCA_017459635.1 Blautia sp.
CTTCCGAAAGATGCGCAGGATAAATTTCGCCCTGCAAGGCGGAGGAAGGAGGCGTAGCGGGCTACGGCGACTGACGACAACGCAGTCAGGGCGGAATTTAGACAAGCAGATTTCGGAAGTTATTTGTGGACAGTGCCTTATCCGCACACAGCCACCTGAAAAAGTACGCTGCCGCGGTTATGAATGCAACAAATAAGAGTGGACCTTTCGTCCACTCTTAAGCCGCGTTCAATATGATTCGACTACATTCTAGCACCACCCGAAAGGGAATGCAACAGTTTTTTTCTATTCACAGCCGCGAAGCGGCGATGAAGCCCGTAAGGGCGAGATTCCGAATGGAGGGATCAGACCCTTGGCCGCACTCCTGTTCCTCCGCGCTTTCCGAGCTTTATTTTGTTCAGCGAGAATGCTTTTTCATGATAATCGATAAGGCATTCAGTATGCCCGTCCAGCAGATAGGCGTGCTCTGCAAGCTCGCCTTCCTTCATCTTGATCCCTTTTGTACCGACCGCATTCTTTTTCATTACCGAAAGCTCTGATATCGGGAAGCGGATGAAAGCGCCTCCGTTCGTCTTAAGCACAACCTGGGCGGCTTCATCCGAGATCCCCGCGAATATGAGCCGGTCATTTTCGTTCAGCTTTGTGGATGCTATCGTACGTTTGGATGATACAAACTCCTCTCCGGAGGTAAGCTTTACCATACCGTCTGCTGTCGCGAACATCATCATGCTTTTCTGTACAAGAGAAAGGGGAGCGACATATATGATCTGTTCTTTCGAGCTGTCATAATTGCTCAGGTTGTCTGCAGGTGTCCCCTTTTCCCTGAGCCGCACCGTCTTCAGATCCGAGGCTTTTACAGTGTGCATTTTGCCGTCCTCTGTAAAAATACAGATCCGGTCGGTGTTCATGCAGCGGTAAATATAACGGTATTCAGAATCGACCGCCTCACGGTTCCGCTCATATACACCGGGGTCGACAAGCTTCATATAGCCGAAACGGTCCATCAGGAAGCAGACTTCGGCTTCTTCCTGCTTCTTTTCTTCATAGACAGCCTCCTCAGCGTTCTCTATAAGAGTACGCCTGGGAGACGCATATTCCCGCTTGATCTTGTCAAGGTCTTTTATGATAACGGCCGACATGGAGTCATAATTGTTCAGAATGTCTTCATATGACGCAATATTGGCCAGCGTTTTTTCGTATTCTGCCTGCAGAGCCTGTATTTCCAGCCCGATCAGGCGGTACAGGCGCATATCCAGTATTGCGTCTGCCTGCTTATCGGTGAAGCATAGCTTTGCTGCTGCCTTCTCGGCCGTCTTTGTCTTGAACCGTATCCCCTCTGTGATTCCTTCTGTCAGGCACTTTTTAACCTGCTCGCGGCTTTTGCTTCCGCGGAGGATCTCTATGATAAGGTCAATGACATCGCAGGCTTTGATAAGGCCTTCCTGTATTTCTTTTTTCTCCTGCTCTTTGCTCAGGAGGGTCTGATATTTGCGGGTAGTGATCTCAAAGAGAAAATCTACATGATGCTCGATGACTTTCCGAAGGCTCAGGGTTTCGGGTTTTCCGTCAGCCACGGCCAGCATATTCACGCCGAAGGTATCCTCAAGGCGCGTCTTTTTATAGAGCATGTTCTTGAGGTTCTCGACGTCGGCATCTTTTTTCAGCTCAAAAACAATACGGATGCCTTCCTTTGAGGACTGGTTCGAAATATCGACTATGTCGGTCGTCTTCCGTGTCTCAACAAGCGCAGCGGCATCATTCAGGAATTTCCCGATGTTTGCCCCGAGCATCGTATACGGGATCTCGGTAACCACCAGAAGTTTTTTCCCGCCCTTCAGCTTTTCGACCTCGACCTTGCCGCGCAGCTTTATCTTCCCGACTCCCGTCTCATAGATGGACAGCAGCTCATCCTTATTTACTACTATCCCACCCGTCGGAAAATCCGGCCCCTTCAGGTACCGCATAAGTCCCTTTACGGATATGTCACTGTTTTTTATATAGGCTTTTACGGCATCAACAACTTCGCCAAGATTGTGCGGAGGGATGCTCGTCGCCATACCGACGGCTATGCCCTCGGCACCGTTCACGAGCAGATTCGGGATACGGACCGGCAGAACGACAGGCTCCTTTTCCGTCTCGTCAAAATTCGGCATAAAATCGACCACATTTTTATCGAGGTCGGCAAGAAACACTTCCTGCGTAAGTTTTTCAAGCCGGGCTTCTGTGTAACGCATTGCCGCGGCGCCGTCCCCCTCGATGGAGCCGAAATTCCCGTGGCCGTCCACGAGTGTCCGCCCTTTTTTGAAATCCTGAGCCATCACAACGAGAGCTTCATATATTGAACTGTCCCCGTGCGGATGGTATTTGCCCATTGTGTCGCCTACTATTCTGGCACACTTCCGGTATGGGTGGTCATATCTGATCCCAAGTTCATACATGTCATACAGAGTACGCCTCTGAACCGGTTTTAAGCCATCCCTTACATCCGGGAGGGCCCGCGAGATGATGACACTCATGGCATAATCGATATATGATTTCTGCATCACCTCGGAATAATCGGTGCGTATGACATTCTCTTCTCTGGTTTCCATTTAAATGCTCTTATATCCTTTCCAAAACTTATCAGAAATCGCTGTATAATTATATATCCAGCTGTGCGTCACGGGCATGTTCATATATGAAGGCTTTCCTGGGCGGCACCTCGCTGCCCATCAGCACTTCCGTTACGCTGGAAGCAAGCCGGGCATCCTCGATCTCCACACGTTTCATGCGTCTTGTCTCCGGATTCAGCGTGGTCTCCCAAAGCTGGTCCGCATCCATCTCACCAAGGCCTTTATATCTCTGCAGAGTAAAGCTGCCGCTCTTGTGGCCTTTGCGGTATCTCTCAAGCGCCTTGTCATCGTACAGGTATTCCTCAGGGCCCTTTTTCGGCATGACCTTATAGAGCGGAGGCATGGCGATATACACATGCCCTTCATATATAAGCTCGGGCATAAACCTGTAGAACAGCGTCAGAAGCAGGGTCGATATATGGGCTCCGTCCACATCGGCATCGGCCATTATAACGATCTTGTCATACTTTAGCTTTGAAATATCGAAGTCATTGCCATAGCCTTCTGAAAAGCCGCAGCCGAAAGCGTTGATCATTGTCTTGATCTCGGCATTTGCCAGAACCTTGTCTATCGTAGCTTTTTCCACATTCAGGATCTTTCCGCGGATAGGAAGGATGGCCTGATAGCTGCGGTCACGGGCTGTCTTGGCAGAACCGCCGGCAGAATCTCCCTCGACGATGAATATCTCACAGAGTGAGGGATCCTTTTTCTCACAGTTTGCCAGCTTCCCGTTGGAGTCAAACGAATACTTCTGTTTTGTCAGAAGGTTGGTCTTTGCTTTTTCCTCAGTCTTTCGGATCTTTGCGGCCTTTTCGGCTGAAGAGAGAACAGTCTTGAGGGTTTCAAGATTCCGGTCAAAATAGAGGACCAGCTGTTCCCCGATCACCTTGCTGCAGGCTCTTGACGCATCCGGATTGTCAAGCTTCGTCTTTGTCTGTCCTTCAAATCTGGGAGCAGGGTGCTTTATTGAAACAACAGCCGTCATACCGTTCCGGATATCAGCTCCGGTAAAATTGGCGTCCTTATCCTTGAGAACACCTATCTCACGCGCATAGGTATTCATGACGGCAGTAAAGGTCTGCTTGAATCCTGTAAGATGAGTTCCGCCCTCGGCATTGTAAATGTTGTTGCAGAAGCCAAGTACATTCTCCCGGAACTCATTCACATACTGAAAAGCGGCTTCAACCTGTATTCCCTCGGACTCCCCCTTAAGATAAACCGGATCACATAACGGCTGCGTGTTCTGGTTCATATCCCTGATGTAGCCTACTATTCCGTCGGGCTCGGAGTATTCCTCATGAACCTTTTCCTCGCCGCGCAGGTCCTCAAATATAATGGTAAGTGCAGGATTTAAGTAGGCAGTCTCATGCAGACGGCTTTTGACCTCCGCAGATGAAAAACGGGTCTTCTCGAATATCTCGCCGTCCGGCAGAAAGCATATGGTGGTTCCGGTCTCCTTCGTGCGTCCAAGGCGCGGAAGCAGCCCGTCCACAAGCTCCAGAGAAGGTTCGCCTCTTTCATACCTGTCGTGGTATATATAACCGTCTCTCCTGATCTGTACATCAAGATACTCCGACAGTGCGTTCACGACCGATGACCCCACACCATGAAGCCCGCCGCTGGTCTTATAAACAGTGTTGTCAAACTTTCCTCCTGCATGCAGCGTAGTAAAAACAAGGCGCTCCGCCGGTACGCCTTTCTCATGCATGTCAACCGGGATACCGCGTCCGTCATCCTCAACCGTACAGGTACCGTCACTGTTCAGGGTTACCTTGATGCGGCTGCAGTATCCGGCCAGGTGTTCATCAACAGCGTTGTCAACTATTTCATATATAAGATGATTCAGTCCCTTGCGGGAAGTGCTTCCTATATACATACCGGGTCTTTTGCGAACCGCAGTAAGACCCTCAAGCACAGAGATGCTGGCGGCATCGTATGAATCATTTTTTCTGGGCATCTTTCATAACTCCCTTTCATATAATATTCGTATCTGTTCCGTAATATCACAGATACGAGCTATCGTTATTGTTCGCGGCTCAGCCGCAAGCGGTTGGGAATAGAGTAACCAAAAATCCATGCAAATCTTCAGACTGTCACTACTAAAAACAAAACCCCCAGGATATCTCCTGAGGGCTTGGTGTACAGCCAGTACGGGAATCGAACCCGTGTTTCCGCCGTGAGAGGGCGGCGTCTTGACCCCTTGACCAACTGGCCTTGTCAAACGACTTGTTAAGTATAATACAGTTCATTTAAAAATGCAAGCATTTTTTAAAATATTTTTTTCCGTTTGCCGGGAAGGATATCGATCCCGAAAGGAGTGGGGGGAAAACGCTCTCAGAGTTGC
>JAFUCO010000006.1 GCA_017459635.1 Blautia sp.
CGACGCAGCATTTTCTCTGCCAGAGGCCGCGGTTCCGTACATATGGTCAGTCCTCCCCCTACAGCGTCCGACTCGCCAAAATCTTTTCGATACCATAGTACCAAAAATCCCAATCTATAACACTAACTAAATGACATTGGGACCGTCCCCTGTCTTATAAACTACGGGTTTAATGACAGAGATCTGCCCTGATGTTATTATTTGTCTGTCGAGAAGAGAATATCCCGGAGATTAAAGAGGTGAGAGACTTCCTGAACTGAACTCCCTGAAATTAGTCTTCCTGAAATTGAACTTCCTGAAATTGAACTTCCTGAAACTGATCCTTTTGAAATAGATCTTCCCGAAATGGGGAGGCTGGCTGCACACAAATCAGAAAGGCATCGGGAAACGATAAAGGTTTTCCGCAGGCCGGACGCACTGCCACATAGGCTGAGATGCCTATAGTGTTCAGGCTTCTCTGATGGCGAAGGAGAAGCGGCGGCCGTATGTCATTGGATACATGTCCCGGCGAAAACGCATGTTCCAGATGGATGCTTCCTGAGAAAACGCCTTCTCAGGACCTTTTTTGAAGCGGGTAATACCGGCCTCGCGGCGGCTGAAATGTCGTCAGCATTGAGGAAAGGAGGAGGTTATATGAAAAAGTATCCGGTCAAATACAGGCCTGTGCGCGATCACAGTAAAACCCGCTGCGTGCATTGCGGAAAATGGATGATACCATATATCGAAAAGAAATGCCTGAATTGCGGAAAAGTGTCATTAAGAAGAGCGCCGGCAGGACCATTTTCATCAGGAAGAGCGCCGGCAGGAACATTTTCATTAGGAATAATGCCTGCAGAAATATTTTCATTAGGAATAACGCACTACTGTGACGACTGTCATTCGATGCAATTTGTGAACGGCGCTGCGGTTTGTCCGCTTTGCGGCAGTAAACAACGCACTATTGTGGAACTTCGCAGCCTTGAACCGGAGAATCTGACAGCGTTTGCCCATTTGCTTCACGAAGGCATACCTTCCCGGAGCATCAGGGTATGCAGGGAAATATGCCGGGGCATTACGGCTGACAATCCATACCGCCTGAATTTTTCCAGGAAAGAAAGCCTTATCCGGCCGTTCATTCAGGAATGGAAAGCACTTGGAGGAACTGCTGCTGCCTGTCTTCCATGGGAAACCAGCAGGCGCCCCTTCGTGATCATTCGTTCATATAATGCACAGCGTACCAGAGAGCACGCCGGCTTATTGTATGAGGCCATTCGAAAATCGGACCTCAGAATGCTTACCAAAACAGAGATCATGAGAATGCTGTACAGAGTCAACAAGAGGGAACAACCGATCAGGATACGTTTTATATCGGACTTTAATCGGATAGAAGCATGGGTCGCTGCGTGGAGAAAACTCGGGGGAACCGCCGTACGCTCCATGGAGCACATGCTGTGAGATGATATGCGGCTAAGGAACTGTCACGAAATTAATTGCACATCTTGCTTGTCTTTCCTTCCGATACTGCTGCCCGAAAAACACTTACATATAAGAGTCTGTCAATCATTACATTGTACCAGGTATTTCTTCTTATCCGATTGCATCAGGCCAAAAGCATTTACATAGATTGACTTAGTGATAAGCAGCTTTTGCATTTATATAGAGTTGAATTGTTTTCTGTGGCTCTACCACAGGATCGCAGTATCATTATGGATATCGAAGGGATTTTCCCTTTTGATATATAAGGAAGCCCGGCAGGAGGCAGGCTTCCCGTCCGGAGGCGCTTATAACGGAGAAGGCGCGTCAGCAGCGAAGTACTCGAAGCAGAATTAAGGCTGAATCCCGGGAAACCGGTTGACATGCCCAGCTGCAAGGTTCTGTTTAACCCATCAACCGCAACCGTTCTGAAAGGAGGTGCGGTCGCCATTGGGGATGAACAACTACTGATTTAACTTTTTTTGTAAGTTTGAGCAATCAAATATTACACCCTACTTTGCGTCTATAACAGCTCCGTGACTTTTCCTCTTGGATGGTGTCGCCCCGTGTACTGTGCGGAAAAAATAGTGCCCAAGCGGTGGCCTGGAAACCGCAGCGCAGTCCGAGGTGGGGCAACGAATTGCAGCGACAGACAGGAAAACGGTGGTTTGACCAAACATACGAACACTTTTTAGGCTGCTGCCATAGCAGAACGGAACGGGAGGCTATGGCGGCGCTAAGGCTTAAAAAGTGACGAGTATCGAGGCCGCCGCAAGGTTTCCCCTCCTGCCATTTTAAAGTATTATCAACTGTTCATGGCCGTAAATAAATGAACTCTGCCATGCTATGTATATATGAGCAGGTATAATTCATTTATTTATGGCCATGAAAAACAGATTAATTCCCGAAATGGGGAGAGAGATCACGAACTGATCTTAAAAGGTACCGGGGGGACGAGAAAGGTCCTCCGCAGGCAAACCGCAGCGGCACAGGGGCTGAGATGCTCATGATGACCGTGTTTTCCTGAGGGCTGAGGAAAACAGCGGCTGCCTGCCGCCTTAGTATGATACGGTGAAAATGCATGCTTTGGATGGGTCACTTCCGCGGAAACACCTTCGCGGGAACTTTTGAGAAATGTTTGTGACCGCTCTCGCGATGGCTGAAATGCCATTAGCATTGGGGAAAGGAGGAGAAAATATGGGAAAGACAGCACAGGAAAATTATGATGAACTGCTGTATCAGTGCAGGACGATACAGGGCGCGATGGCTTATTCTTCATCCGGTGATAAATGCCTTGATCTCTTTTTTATCGCCGGAGCAATGCGATACCATGATGAAGGGCTTATCAACAGGAAGTTCGTGGAAGCTTACAGAGAGAATCCTGAGCTTGCCATGAAGCTGCTGTTCTACATCCGGGATATTCGCGGAGGCATAGGAGAACGGGAGATTTTTCGCCGCCTGATTCGAACAGTGGCAAAAAAGTGGCCGGAATCAGCTGTGAAAAATGTACGCTGGATCACTGAGTACGGGCGATGGGATGATCTTATCTGCCTGTTTGGAACCAAAGCGGAAAAAGAAGCGGTCCGGCTGATCCGGGAGCAGCTTGATGCTGATCTTGCAGCGCTGGAACGCCGCAAAAAAGGTGATGTCAAAGCACATATCTCTTTGTGTGCCAAGTGGATGCCTTCATCAAATACTTCGAGCGCGCGCACTCGAGGGAATGCAAAAGTACTGATGAGGCTGCTGAAGCTTAATGAAAAGCAATACCGTGCTATTCTTATACCGCTCAGGTCAGCTGTCAGTCTGACTGAACACTATGTAACCCGACGGAATTATGACCGCATCAACTATGATCATGTACCGTCCCAGGCACTTCTGCGATATGACAGGCTTTTTACGCATTACGACTTTTATCGCTATGAAGCGTTCATGCGTGGAGTTCGCGGCGGTTATCGAAGGATGAATGCAGAGACGCTGACACCTGATCAGATCGTTGGACGAACCGCATGCTTTGGGTTCGAAACAGTGAACAATGGGGAAGGCGGACGGCTTCCGGTACATCGCGTTGACCTGAATGAGAAGGATAAGGATATAAGCAGTGTAATACCGGCCCGCACGCATATCTGGGGTAAGCTGGTTCTCTACACAGTGTCACGCATGCCAAACTCTCCGGAACGTATCAGCTTTTTTCGGGGAGACAGAACTCATCAGAGCCGTAGATGGAGGGCATATTACTACAACCAGCGCCGTGCAATGGAATGCATGCCTGTGAGACGGTTTGAATTTATCGGATTTTTTGATGAAAATAAACCGAAGGCATGGAAGCATTCCTTTAGTCCTTATGATCCTGGTTTTATCAGGGTTGATCTGGATCCGCTGGGGCGAAGTGCCAAAAAAAAGTATGCGGTATACCGCATATGCAACAGATATGCGAGCCCGCGGCACATTTTTAATCAGAACTGTTACCGTTCATCATACGGTATCAGGCATGTCGAAGAATTCTGGAAATCTCTTCCCGGTTCGGTTGGCATGGAGAATGCGATCAGTATTATTGATACATCCTCGTCCATGATGGCTTACGGTGCCCACACAGTGGCGGATGCTTTGGGACTGTTCTATGCAGAACATGCCAAAGGCGCGTTTCATAATAAATTCATCACCTTCAGTGAAAAACCAAAGATGATGAAAGTGCGCGGCGATAAGCTCGTGCAAAAGCTTATGAACATCCATAATGCCGACTGGGGCGGGACTACCAACCTGGAAGCAGTTTACAGACTGCTCCTGCGCCTGGCTGTGAGAGCTAAAGCAGGGCAGGATCATATGCCTTCTGCGATAGTCATCTACTCGGATATGGAATTCAACAGTTCCGTAACGAATCCTTATGGAAATCTCTATGATGATTTCCAGGAAGCATTCGAGAAGGCGGGATATGAGGTACCTGCGGTAGTGTTCCATAATGTGAACAGCCTTTCGATGCAGATGCCTGTGCTTTCCAATACGGTCGGAGCGGCCCTCTCAAGCGGGCGTACCACCCATCACATGAAGCATAAATACACACGGTCAACTACTCCACTGAAACATATGATGGAAGTGCTGATGAGCGAACGGTACGCACCTATACATGCGTAATAAGACAGGGGCGGTTCTCTAATAAGACAGGGTACGGTTCTCTGTCTTATTTTTTTCACAAGGTAATAGTACATGTTTTGTACATGAAAATTAAGAATCACTGAAGCAGCAATACTTTGGCGGTTTGTCAGAGTAAAAGCAATGAATACTGACAGGCACCATTTGTCAAAGTAAATGCAATTTCAGGGTTGCATTTAGTTTGGCAATTCAGGGTAAAGAATAAAAAATAAAAAGGTGTATGGATTAATCCATTATCAGGCGTATATTGAAATGTAAGAAAGATAACAAAGAAAATGCTGAGAAAAAACAGCAGAAATTCTTACAAAAACAACAAATACCGGAGATTCATCCGGAGAAACATAAATAACAGGAAAAATAAAGAAAAAAATCAAAAAACAGACAGAAAGGAAAAATTAAAATGAAAGATATGAAAGCAATTAAATTTGAGGAACTTGACAAGGTAACAGGCGGAGTGCTTACAGAGGTTCAGCACTGCGAGAATTCAGGAGCAAATGTAAGAATGACTCCGGGTCTTGATGGAAAGGTTTGCGCAACATTAGCCAACGGAACAATGCTTGAGACGACCGGCAGCTGCGTAGAGAAAGATGGCATTGTATGGTATCAGGTACATCTTGCATCCGGTTCTGACGATGCATGGATCGCAGGCAGCCTTATAGGATTCTAATTAAATTATGAACAAATAGACGCAGGCTCAGACGTTTATTGCTGAGCCTGCGTCTTGTATGTTACTATTCACGGCCGTAAGGAAATATACTCTGCTCTGCCATGCTTGCATGAGCAGAGCAGAGTATATTTCCTTACAGGGTCTGAGCCCTTCATGAGGAATCTTTTTCGTGAAACGGCGATGAAGCCCGTAAGGGCGAGATTCCGAATGGAGGGCTCAGACCCAGCCGCTTGCGGCTGGGCCGTGAATA
>JAFUCO010000044.1 GCA_017459635.1 Blautia sp.
ATGCGAGTATAGCTGCCCTTCCGTCGTCACTGTCTGAGCGTTTTTTGCGCGTTTGCCGAATGAAGGGCTAATCGGCGACGCAGCATTTTCTCTGCCATAGGCCGCGGTTCCGTACATATGGGCAGTCCTCCTCCCTACGGCGTCCGAATAGCCAATAAACTGGCCGGTATCATTAGCTGCGCACTATCTAAATGACTTTGGGATGGTTCTCTGTCTTATTTTAAAGAACAACGGCTCCCTGTGCTGAATGATCAGCACAGGGAGCCGTTCCTTGTGTTCTAAAATACAGATTTAATTATCAGTCAGCTTTGTAGTCATCAAATTCGTACTTGATGGTACCGAAGTCTGCTTCCTGCTCACGCAGCGCGATCGACTTGGCCATTGCCTTGATCTCGTCTGCAGTTACGCTGCGGCCGAGTTCGCTGGAGAGAACAACGCCCTCTGACAGGAATGCGGTCTGCATAGCGATGTACGGAGAGTCAATCCTGGTCTCGTCGGTGAGGTCGCCCCACAGATAGGAGTACCACTGAAGCTGATTGTCGTTGTAGATAGCCATCTCCGGATGGATGAGGAGTTCCTGCTGGCCGGTGATGTCGCCGATAGCGCAGTCAAGCTGGGTCTCGAACAGCCTTGCCTTGTCATCTACTCCGTAATATGTAAGTCTCGGAAGCTGAAGCTTTCCGCCGCCTACGATGTTTCCGCCTGCCGGAACAGCCATCGGTCCGCCTGTCTGGTCAACATCTGTGAACTTCAGACCACCCTTGGAACCAACGATAAAGCTGGATCCGATGTCTTCCATATGGATTGCCCAGTCCTCATAGATATCCATGCTGAGGCCGCCTTTGAAACGAGCAAGGCCAACTCCGAGGTCCTCTACAGGAGCTGTACGGCCGACAAGTTTGTCGATAGCCGGATCTGTCCAGTAGTCGCAGCTCTGGAAGCCATAAACGCTCTCAAGCTCCGGCATGCCAAGGACATAGAGCATCTGTGCCAGATGATAGATACCAAGATCGAACAGCGGTCCATGAACGCCAACCTTCGGGTCGATGAAATCCGGGCTGAAGAACGGCATATCATATCCCGGACGTCCCTGACGTCTGTGGCCTACGCTGCGTGCATGATAAACCTTGCCGAGCTTGCCTTCTGCGATCATCTCTTTTGCAATACGTGTCTGCGGATTGTAGATGGAGCTGATCTGGATAGCCAGCTTCTGGCCGTATTTCTTCTGTGCGTCGTAGAGAATCTTGGCATCAGCATAGCTTGCTGCCATCGGCTTTTCGGAATAGCACGGGAAACCTGCTGCCATAACTGCGGTAGCAACTGATGTATGAAGGTTGTTATGTACACAGACCTCAACCTCATCGATATCATCACGTTTCAGCATCTCGCGGAAATCCTGATACAGATCCTTCTCATCAAGGCCGTACTGTTTTCCCCATGCTTCCAGCCTGTCCTTCTTGATCTCGGCGGCTGCAACAACCTTAAGGTTATATCCAAGGTTGTTCAGGTTCTCGATAACGGTCATGTGTCTGTGTGAAATCATACCGCAGCCAATAATGGCAATTCTCATTTCCTTCATGTCAGTCTCCTTTTTAATTAAAATAATTCTTGATTCTGCTAACTCGTCAGCTGCCCGGAGCAGATTCCGGACAGCTGTTTATTTCCTTATTACCAGCCAAGGATCTTCAGATATTCACGGCTTCTTCTTGCGCACTCCAGCGGATCGACCTCGTAGTGCTCATCCTGCTCTACAACTACCCATTTGGTGTTTGCATCAAGAGCTGCCTCAAGAACCGGCTCCCAGATCATCTGGCCAAAGCCGACGGGACGAAGTCCGAAGTAGCCGGCTTCTTCTCCGCCGTCCTCGGAATCGATTCCGATAAGCTTGTACATGTTCTTGACATCACCCTTCTTGATATAGTCCTTAAGATGGACTACCGGGATGCGGTCTGTATATTTGCGGATGAATTCCGGAGCCTGTCCTGTAGCAACGTCGCACCAGCAGGTATCCAGCTCAGGCATAAGGTTGTCATGCGGGATAGCTTCGAACATAGCGTCATAGCCCCATCTTCCGTCCGGGAGTTTAACAAATTCGAAGTCATGATTGTGATACAGGAAGGTCATGCCTGCTTTGTGGATCTTCTCGCCTACTTCGTTCAGCATCGGAAGGAATTTCTCAAAGCCTTCCGGATTGACCGGACGATATTCCTCAGCCATGTACGGCATAACCAGATACTGTACGCCGATGGTGCTGTAATCTGCGATAACCTTGTCAAGATCTTCCATCATCTCAACGAATGCAACATGAGCGCTCAGCGGAACAAGGCCTACCTCATCAAGAGTTTTCTTTACGAATGCCGGCTCAAGTCCATAAAGGCCTGCAAGCTCAACTCCATCGTATCCAAGATCTTTAACTTTCTGCATTACGTCCTTAAAATTCTCCGGGGTGTTCTCCAACAGATCTCTGAGTCCGTAAACCTGGATCGCTACCGGGAGTTTCTTTTCGTTGCTCATAATAAAAGGCTCCTTTCAAGAAAAATGGTCTCTACTACAATAGCCTTATTATAGTTTTTCTGATAAAAAAAATCTTTTCCATAATTTTACTTTTTTTATATGATTTTTGACCTCTTTGAGCCATTGGCATCCTTCAAGGTAAAAAAACAACCTATTTTTCTTACGGCAGGGAGATAATAATGCCCAAAATAAAACCGTCCCCTGTCTTGTTCATGCCGGTTCGCCAAGGGTTTGTCTTGCTACGAGTTCGGCAAAGATTCCGTTTTTGGCTATCAGTTCTTCGTAGGTGCCGTCTTCGGCTATTTTTCCGTTGTCGAGGACGAGGATGCGGTCGCAGTGCCTTATGGTTGACAGGCGGTGGGCAATTACTATGCGGGTGCAGCGCATTCTGTCAAGGGCTTCGGACACCTGCTTCTGGGTTATGTTGTCAAGGGCTGAGGTTGCTTCGTCGAGCATCAGCAGTTTTGGTTTCGGCGCTACGGCCCTGGCGATCATTATTCGCTGCTTCTGACCTCCGGAGATACCGCTTCCGCCTTCCTGCAGGACTGTGCTCATGCCCATGGGCATTGCGCGGATATCGTCAGCGATGCCTGCAATCTCGGCCGCCTCCCAGGCTTCACTGAGTGTGAGCTGCGGGGCGGATATTGTTATATTTTCATAGATGCTTCCGCCGAAAACCCCGCCGTCCTGCATAACCGTACCGATGCATTTGCGAAGCGAGCCCATATCCAGCGTCTGAATGTCCTTGCGGTCGTAGAAGACCGCTCCCTTTTCAGGCTTTTCAAACCCGAGGAGAAGGCGCATAAGTGTCGATTTTCCACATCCCGTCTTTCCGACTATCGCCACGTACTGACGGGCAGGGATGGACAGGCTGAGGTCGTCCAGGATCTTCTTTCCATCCTTTTCGTACCTGAAGGTCACATGTGATATTTCAAGTCCGCCGGTGATCGATGTGACCACCTCTCTGCCCGTATGCTTTTCAGGCTCCGCCTCCATAAGCGGTTTGATTATATCCAGACTCGGCTTGACGGTCGCAGCGGTAAGCGCCACCGTCGCTATCGCGGAAAACGCGCTTGAAATATACGCATAAGCGGCATTAAAAGCATAGTAATCCGCAACGGACACATTTGTCTTTACCGCTATATAGTACATGACTATTGTTCCCGCAAGCGTGATCGCTGTTGTAAAAACCTTGCTGAGTTTGATAAGTGAAGGAGGATTGAACTTAAGAGCCGCCTCCCTCACATACAGGTCCATCCACTTTGAAAAAGCTCTTGTTTCCGCGCCTGAAAGCCTTATCTTTTCTATTCCGCCGATAAGCGAATAAGTCATGCCCTTCTCTCTTGCCGAAAGGCTCATCATTTCCTTGTTGATATCCACCTGCATCGCATTTGCCGCAAGGCTGACGGCAAGTGTAAGCACAGTCACTAAAAGTGACGGAACCACAAGGCTGCTTGCATAAGAAAAGATCTGTGTCAGGTATACAAGCGAAAAAAGGCTTGTCACGACTGTCGAAAAGATCGTATCCACCAGAGTGGTGCAAAGCTGATTCATATAGTTCAGGTACTGGCTCAGTTCGCCCGAGCTGTACTCCTTAAAGAATGTAGGCGGCAGGGAGAGCACCCTCATCATGGAAGCCGCCTGGACATGCACATTCAGCTTAATTCGGATACGTGCCAGCACAAGCTGCCTGATTATGCTCAGCAGAAAGCTGCCCAGCGTCGCAAAAAACATAAAGCTCATTACTGCGCCAAGCAATGCAAAGCTTTTATACTGTACGACCTCACCCATCAGAATATGATTAAGCTTCGGGAGCGCCATCCCCACAAGGGTGATCATGGCTGCCGCAAGCGCAAATGCCGCAAGGTCGAAGGCGCTTAAGGTGTCCAGCATGTATCTGAACAGATCCCTGATCGTAATCCTGCGGAGCGGAAGCGGCCGGTAAAAGCAGTACGCCTCTTCTCCGATCTTCTTTTCTTCGGAAGCAGTGACACGCACCTTCTTTCCGGTAACCGGATCTCTGTACGCGTACAGTCCGTAAGAATCCCTGAGCACAGTGATAACAGTACCGCTTTCGCGAAGCGTGGCTATAAGGGCCCCCATTCCGTCCTTATGCCAGCCTTCCTCAAGGGTCACGCTCCGGTACATTATATCCGAAGAGCTCAGAAGATAGTCGAGCTGTTCTTCCAGGTTTTTGAGTTTTGCGGGTATCTCCTTCTCCCGCAGCCCGAAATACTTCATAAGTATTTCAAGAGCATCGCTGATATCGGATCCTTCTTCGAAGGCAGATGCGTTTTTGCGCCCCGTCATCGAATAAGACAGCTTTTCGAAGGAATCCGACAGCTGTTTCCGTTCATGTTTTTTCCGGTATTCTATCTGATCGTCAAACCAGCCCATAGCTGCCGCACGCTTCACAGTCCGCAAGGCTCCGTCCGGTCAGACGGCACGCCTTCTTACGGTTACTGTATAAGGCCGTAAAAACGGGCCGCAAACAGTAACCGGTCTGTAATGAAGAGCAGATCCGTGAAACTTATCTCCTTTCCTTCTTACTCGCTTGTAACCAGCTGTGTATATGTTCCCTGCATTTTCAGCAGCTCATCATGGGTTCCGCGCTCCACGATATGACCGTGATCCATGACTATGATCTCGTCACAGTCCCTTATCGTCGAAAGACGGTGGGCAATTATTATACAGGTTATGCCTCTGGCGCTGATCGATTCAACCACCTCGTACTCGGTCTTCGAATCCAGCGCCGACGTTGCCTCATCAAGGATGCAGATGGTCGGGTCCTGCGCAAGCGCTCTCGCTATCTCTATCCTCTGCCTCTGTCCTCCCGAAAAATCCTTGCCGTTTTCAGTCATCTTGTGAAGGTATCCTCCGCTTCGCTGGACAATATCCTCATGGATGCCGGCATCGCGGGCCGCGAGTATCATCTCAAAATCCTCGATCGAATCGTCCCACATTTTGATGTTTTCGGTTACAGTATCCTCAAAAAGCGTGATATTCTGGTCAATAACGGCCACAGATCCCGTAAATACGCTCCTGTCGATCTCGGATATCGGTATCCCGTCAAAGGTAATGCTGCCGCTCCAGGGCCTGTAAAGTCCTGACAGCAGCTTTGCCATGGTGGACTTGCCGCAGCCGGACCGTCCGACTATGGCGATCTTCTGCCCCGGCTTTACGCTCAGGTTGAAGCCTGTGATAAGCGGAGGTGACAGGCGGGCATACCCGAAGGTAACATCCTTTATCTCAATGTTTCCACTCAGCTTCTCATACTCGGCTTTCTTCTCTCTTTCCTCAAAGGAAGGGTCAGACGGATAACTCATGACATCATCGACCCGCTCCATCTGGGTTATCATCTCCTGAAGCGACTGTCCGGCAGTTATCAGGTCATTGGCAGGTTTCATAAAGGAGCTCAGAAAGCCCTGAAAGGCCATTACCATACCTATGGTGAAAGAACCCCTTAGCACCAGGTAAACGCCTGTTCCGAGTATCACAAGATTTGTGACGGAAGTCACTATCCCGGGAATAGTACTTATAAAGGAATTAAGACGCACAAACCGTATCTCCTGAGTATTTACACTTGCCTGGAAGCCGGCCCACCTGCCGAAAAAGCCTCTCTCGGCACCGCTTGACTTGATCGTCTCGATCATTCGTATACCCGAGGCCGTAGCCTGTGACAGCTTTGCCGAATCGCGCATCTGGACACGGGTTATGTTTACTCTCCTGCTGCTTACCAGTGCCGAAACCGCAAGGTTAATGGCTATAGCCGTCACGCCTATAGCCGTAAGCGGAACACTGTAGCGCAGCATGACCGCCAGGTAGAACACCATCATCGCCGTGTTAAGGAAAAGCGGCGCAAAGGTGTTGACCAGAGTCCCTGCTATCGTGGCATTTGAGGCCTGCCTGTCGGCTATGTCAGCAGACAGTCTCTGCCCGAAAAACTGCATGGGAAGATGCAGCACCTTCCACAGATATGTGGAGCTCCCTACCGCTTCCATCTTGCCCTGTATCCTGAGGCTGTAGATAGCCGCTATCCAAAGCACCGTTATGTTTATCACCGCAAACGCGCTCATCGCAAAGATAAAGGGGTTCAGCCACTCGGGGTTGGTCCCTGAAAGCAGACGGTCGAGGAATATCCTGCCGAATATGGGGCTTATAACCCCCATCAGCGAGGATATCGTCGTGGTAAGAATAACAAATGTTACCGCCGTACCGGTGCCCTTCAGCCTGTCCTTTGCATATGAAAAAATGCTTTTCTTCTTTCCGGATGGCTGAAAGCCTTCACCAGGCTCCACTGTGATCATCACTCCCGTATACTCACGGTCAAACTCCTCCATAGATACCTGCACCCTGCCTCTGGCCGGATCATTGAGCACTGCCTTTCCCCTGTGGAACCCACACAGCACGACGAAATGGTTGAATCCCCAGTGAATGATGCACGGGAACGGGCCTTCCTTCATCAGGTCATCTATCTCAACACGCCAGGCCTTCGCTTCCATGCCGTAACTTCTGGCCGCCATCATGATGTTCTTGGCACTGGCACCGTCCCTGGATACGCCGCAGTCAACACGCGCCTGCTCAAGTGGGATCCACTTCTGGTAATAATGCATGATCATCGTGAGCGAAGCCGCCCCGCACTCAAGCATTTCCAGCTGCATCACCACAGGCACTTTGACCACACCGCTCGTCTGCGGAGACGGAATATTATTCTGCTTTGGCATAATCCTGCTTCCTTTCAGAAAAAGAGTGATGCGGGAGACAGCGTCTCCGTCACCAGGGTTCCCTTATATATGCCCTCATCCAGATCTTCCGATACAGGAATCTGATAGAAAACATCCCCCACCTGCAGATTTCCGGCAAGTCTCACATAAACATCCGTGGTTTCCGTCACTGTTTCGGGTTCAAGCGCTGAGGGAGTCAGAGTAAGCTCTCTGCCGTCGATCCTGACCATCTGTGTCTTTACTGCTCCTTCCAGAGCGGTTTCAGGTACATAACAGACACTGCTGCCGTCCCTGGAGACCACCGCCGCCGAGACAGTGGCATCGATCCTTCCGAATACTCCCCAGATACACACACCGGCCAGCAGTACCACAATAGTCGCCAGCACCAGCCAGACTCCCGGTGATGTCACCCGCAGGTAGTCATTCAGTTTTTCAGGGCTTTCGATCCTCTCCAGGCTTTTCTCCCTGAACAGTTTTTCTTTTCCGGTATTGTTTTCTGCCATCTTTTTCCCTGCCTTTAAAATAAAATATGGAGTGTATAAAACAGTCAACCGTCACTTTATCCCATACATACAGCCGTTCACTGTAAGATGCGCGAAACAGCCATGATCAAAAGGCGCTCACTTTATCTCGCGCATGCAGCTGTTCTCCGTAAGGAGTGCGAAACAATCATGATCGAGAAACTCTCACTTTATCTCGTGCATGCAGCCGTTCTCTATATGCAGCGTATAATCACAGATTTCCAGCGCCGCCCTTCGGTGTGTAACTATGATACAGGTCTTATCCCGCATTTCCGAGATATTCTTAAGCATCTTTGCCTCAGTTTTCTCATCAAGGGCGCTCGTCGCCTCATCGAGAAGAAGGATCGGCGCTCCGCTTATCAGTGCCCTTGCGACCGCAACTCTCTGCGCCTGCCCTTCCGACAGGCCTATTCCACGCTCCCCGAGCACTTCATCAAGACCGTTTCTTTCTACAACATTTTCAAGACATGCCGCATGGACAGCTTTCATGATATCCTCGTCCGAAGCACTGTCCGTAAACATTGTAAGGTTTTCCCGCAGAGTTCCTGAAAACAGTGTATTCCCCTGCGGAACATACGCAAACAGAGGGCGCGTGTCCCTTGATGCCGCCGCCTCCTGATCTCCGCTCCTGAAGAAGAGACGCCCGGAGGTCGGCCGGTATATGCCAAGAAGCAGCTGGAACAGAGAAGTTTTTCCCCCTCCGGATATTCCGGTCAGCGCCATAAAGTCGCCTTTTTTTATACGCCAGCTTATGTTCTGCAGCACTTCCTCATCACCGTCATCATACTGAAAGCTGACATTGTCAAGACAGATCTCATCGAAATCAGTTATGGGGGTGCCCTGTTCCTCGCGTGGAAGATCCGTGAGCTCGAGAAGACGTTCCGCCGACGATATCACGCCATAGGCCTGTCCTGCGATGCTCACCGCGTTTGCAATCGGACTTTGTATACGCCCGATCAGCTGGATCATGGCCGCAAGGGATCCGTATGTGAGGATCCCGTGATAAATGTTCATACAGCCCCACACCATGCAGAACAGCCATGAAAAGCTGAAGACCAGCCCCATGCTGTTGTTCATGCGAAAGCTGAAGATCCCCTGCCTGATCTGCTCATCCTTCAGGTTGATCTGCCATTTTTCAATGCGCGCAGAGGCTCTTTCCTCCGAAACGCTTGATTTTATCAGGCGGATATTCTCCAGGGTTTCCTGGGCCTGGGCGTGAAGGTTTCCCTCTGCCTCCTGCATCCTCCTGTGCCGCTCCTTCATGGGCCTGCGGAAAAGCAGCACCAGCAAGAGACCCGCGAATCCTCCGGCGATCATCAGTATCACAAAGTGCCAGTCCATGGCGATCAGGATAGCCGCCGCACCGACAAAGCTCACCATTATGCTGACAAAATTCGGGAGAATGTTCATGACGCCGCCTTTTACCACGTTTACGTCAGAAAACACCCTGTTTACAAGCTCTCCGCTGTGATATGCCTTGATGCGTGAATATTCCTTGTAAAGGAGTTCCTTTATCAGCAGTCCCTGAAGGTGCTTCTGCAGGACGCTTGAGGCCGATATCCTCAGCCTCGCCTGCAAAGCGGAAAAGGAGTGCTGAACAAGTATTATCACTCCGAGCAGAATGGCATTTTTGCGGAGAGAATCCATGTTGGATGACACTGCCCCGTCTACCAGTCCCTTGGTTGCCATGGTGAAAGCAAGTGAGCAGAGCACCGTTATAACTGTAAGGATACATATGAACAGCACGTGCGTATGCACACATTTCGACCACATGAAAACAGCCTGAGTACCGGGGCTTCGCAGCATGGATCTGAATTTTCTAAAATATTCTTTCACTTTAATTCCTCCGCCTTACATTTTATCGTGTTTAAAAGGCAGTGTAAAGTCCAAACTTCTTGACTCATCTTTTAAAATATAATAGAATGGATATGTGATTTCTTTTGCATATTTTGACACCTGTCCATCAAATTACGGACCTGTGTCCATATACATTCACTTTTCAGATAGTATTAATGTATCAAAGGCCGGTCTTCATATGTTTTACACAGAGGCCGGCAGGAACACATTTTTCAATTAAGGAGGATAGATGAAATGGCCTTCAACCCTAATCCGACAGTGAAAAGCAGCCGTATCAAACGCCTGGTGGAGCATCTTTACGCCAAGATGCCTGAGATAGAGCCTTCCAGGGCACTTCTTCTGACAGAATCCTATACGAAAACAGAAAACGAACCGATGGTTATCAGGCGCGCAAAAGCTTTCGCTCACATTCTGGACAATATTCCCATCATCATCCGTCCGGAGGAGCTTGTGGTTGGCAGCACCACCATCGCACCGCGCGGCTGCCAGACCTATCCCGAATTTTCCTGGGAGTGGCTTGAGGCGGAATTTGATACCGTAGAGCACAGAGAAGCGGATCCCTTCTATATCTCCGAGGAGACCAAAAAGGCGCTCAAGGCTGTCCACCCCTACTGGAAGGGCCGGACCAGCAGCGACCTTGCAACTTCTTACATGGCTCCTGAAGCCCGGACCGCAATTGAACACAACATGTTCACCCCCGGCAATTATTTTTACAACGGTGTAGGCCACCTGTGCGTAAAATACTGGGATGTCCTTGAGAACGGTTTCGAGGGAATTATCGCAAGGATAAAAGGTGAGCTTGCCGGCATGAATGTAGGAGATGCCAACTACTGTACAAAGGAACGACTCCTCAACGCAATGATCATATCCTGTGAGGCAGTCATCCGCTATGCGGAAAGATACAGTGTGCTTGCTGCCTCCATGGCCGAGAAGGAAGCCGACGCATCCAGAAAGCAGGAGCTCCTTGCCATCAGCCGCAACTGCAGCAGAGTTCCGAAGACCGGTGCCTCCACGTTCTGGGAAGCATGCCAGAGCTTCTGGTTTGTACAGCAGCTAATCCAGCTTGAATCCAGCGGACACTCCATTTCTCCGGGACGCTTTGACCAGTACATGTTCCCGTACTATCAGGCTGATATAGAAAAAGGCCTCATCACCCGTGATGGCGCCCAGGAGCTTATCGACTGTATTTTTGTAAAGCTGAATGACCTCAACAAATGCAGGGATGCCGCTTCGGCAAGAGGCTTTGCCGGCTACAGCCTGTTCCAGAACCTTATCGTCGGAGGTCAGAATGAAGAAGGCATCGATGTAACCAACGACCTGTCCTTCATGTGCATCTGGGCTTCCGACCATGTGGGCCTCCCGGCGCCGTCACTCTCCATCCGCGTGTGGAACCTTTCACCGCACGAGCTGATGCACGAAGCCTGCCGCCTCACCCGTACCGGCATAGGTCTTCCGGCGTACTACAATGACGAGGTAATTATACCTGCCCTGATGAACCGCGGCATAAGTCTTGAGGAAGCACGCAACTATTGCATTATAGGATGTGTCGAACCTTCCATTCCCGGAAAGGAAATGGGCTGGCATGATGCGGCCTTCTTCAATATGTGCCGTCCGCTGGAGCTTGTTTTCTCAAACGGTATGGACAAGGGCGTCCAGGTAGGTGTCCGTACAGGCGAGCTCAGTGAGCTGCGCACCTTCGAGGATTTCTGGAATGCATACAAAAAGCAGATGGATTACCAGATCTCCCTTCTTGTAAATGCTGATAATGCAATAGACAACGCTCATGCCGAGAGGATTCCGCTTCCGTGGCTCTCCAGCATGGTAGATGACTGCATGAGCCGTGGTAAGACTACCGAGCAGGGCGGCGCAAAATACAACTTTACCGGCCCGCAGTGCTTCGGCATCGCCAACGTTTCCGATTCTCTGTATGCAATTAAAGAGCTTGTATATGAGAAAAAGGCAGTTACCCTGCAGCAGTACAAGCAGGCTCTTGACATTAATTTCGGAAAAGGACTTGATGAAGCTTCTATTCAGGATATGGCCCTCACCATAATCAATACAATGAAGAACAACGGCAAGGAGCCGACAGAGGAAGAGGTAGTCCGCATCATCGCCGAGCTTCAGAATACAAAGGTTCCGGAAGAGCTCAAAAAGTTCTGTGAAAACCTTCGTGACATGATCGAGGAAGTTCCAAAATATGGAAATGATATTCCGGAAGTGGATTATTTTGCAAGAGACGCAGCCTACCTTTACACCAAGCCAATCCAGGAGTACAAGAACCCGAGAGGCGGCCAGTTCCATGCAGGTATCTACCCCGTTTCCGCAAATGTTCCGCTCGGCGAGCAGACCGGCGCTACACCTGACGGACGTTATGCCCACACACCGGTGGCCGACGGTATTGGCCCGATGGCAGGGCACGACAGGAAGGGCCCGACAGCAACGGCCAATTCTGTCGCCAGGATAGACCACATGATCGCATCCAACGGAACGCTCCTTAATCAGAAGTTCCACCCGTCCGCCCTGGCCGGTGAAAAGGGGCTTAACGATTTTGAATCGCTCATTCGCACCTACTTTGACCAGAAGGGCATGCACATGCAGTTTAATGTAGTCGATAAAGGAACTCTTCTGGATGCTCAGGCGCATCCGGAAAACTATCCGTATCTGGTAGTACGTGTTGCCGGCTACTCCGCGCTTTTCACGACACTTTCAAAATCTCTGCAGGATGACATCATCAACAGGACCGAGCAGGGGTATGAGTTCTGATAGGCAGAAATCCGATTTCCATAGTAAACGACAGGATCAGGAACCGGTTTTTGACAATTAAGCATCGGACAGTCCCGGACTCCCGGGATCTTCCGATGCATGCAGCTTAATAATATATTCGTCCTCGGCAGCAAATGCTTCAGGCTGTTCTGGATGTTCTGAATAGTTACAAGGAGGATTCTATGACTGAAAGCTCTATGTATGATGCCGAAAATAAGGACTATCTTGCGACAGGCGGAAGGATCTTCGATATTCAGCGCTATTCGGTCCATGACGGTATAGGGATCCGCACGATCGTTTTTCTTAAAGGCTGTATTCTCAGATGCAGATGGTGCTGCAATCCCGAGTCGCAGTCACGTGAGATTGAAATAATGAAGCAGGCTGACGGCAGACAGAAGACCGTCGGAGAAGATGTCACCGTTGCCGATGTTATGAAGATAGTTGAGCAGGACAGGATCTACTACCGCCGTTCAATGGGCGGGCTCACCCTCTCCGGAGGCGAATGTCTGCTCCAGCCCGAGTTTGCCCGTGATCTTCTTCACGCGGCAAAGGACGCCGGATTCTCCACAGCCATAGAAAGCATGGCAAGAGTCAAATACAGCGTCATCGAGTCTGTCCTTCCATACCTTGACCAGTACCTGATGGACATCAAACACATCGACGCCGCAAAGCACGAGCAGTTCACCGGCAAGGATAATGCGCTGATCCTTGAAAACGCGCGCCGAACCGCAGAATCAGGAAAATGTGAGCTTATTATAAGGACTCCAGTAATTCCAACCTTCAATGATACCCCGCAGGAGATCGGAGAAATTGCTTCTTTCGCTTCCTCCCTCCCCGGAGTCCGGTACATGCATATCCTTCCCTATCACAGGCTTGGATATGACAAATATGTAGGCCTCGGAAGACCATACCCGATGGGCGACCTCCCAACCCCCGGCATAGAAAAAATGCGTGAACTAAAGGCCGCCGTCGAAAAAACAGGCCTCACATGTATAATAGGCGGATAAAATAAGGGGCTGTGAAAAAAGTCTTACTTTTTAGAGGCTTCTGGCACATGTGTGAGAGCCTTATAGCCTCTCTCTGATGTGCCAGAAGCCTCAATAAAGTGGGACATTTCAACGAATGCCTCCATAATCATGATGCTTGCCTCTATTGCTTTATCAGTATGTAGGGCAGATGTAAGCATTGCCACGCCTTGCTCTGAGTAAACATAAGGATTATATGTCCTGCCGCCTTTCATTCCGGTAGTTTGCATCGGGATGCCAGATTGGCATCCCGATACTTTAAAAAGCATTATCCTTTATGCTCACTTCCAAGATATTCCTCCAAAGCATCATTCCATTGCTTAGATTCCAATGTGGAGAATGACTCGCTCACCGCAGGTATATTCAAGGAATCAATATATTCTTCTGCAATAGAAAAGCTGTTAGCTTTAGTAATCTCTCTATCGCCCACAAAACTACTGAACTTTATGAAAACGTCTTGAACAGCTGAAACATTCTCTGCAAACAAGAATGGATTTGCATCACTTAAATACCTTCCCAACTCTACATTATGAGACTCGTCCCAGTCAGCATCCAAGGCCATAAAAATCAGACAAAATAACTCGTATTTACTCATTTTTTCTTCTCCTAAAGGTATTCTTAATATTTCTATACAAACCTGTCTCGGGATCCCATGTAATCGGATTACTGTTTCTTCCGCCCTCGTTTATAACCATATTCTGGTGTCGCACCCAATCCTGGGTTCCATCCTCGTTGTTTCTAATATGCCAATCATTTCCATAGCGATCCTTTCCCACGAAATAATGGACATCGTTCGCCAAATCTGAGATCATCTTTCTGTTTTCCGGCGTGTCCGGCAGATGTCCTTCTTCGTCACGAAAGACATGCTTCAACTGAGAATCATTTCTCGGCATTTTTATTCTTCCCTTCAGGGCATCGGGGATATTCTCAGCGGTATCACCGAATGTCCCTTTATAAAGATCACTCTGACCCGCTCCCATTACCTGCTTTGTCCTTTCTCACAATACTTGTCCAATCAGGATATTCTACGAATTTTGTGTCTGGATACTTTTCTTCCATGGCGTCAGGTATCTGTGAATACACAAGCACAATCTCAGGTTCAAGCGTTTCCATCATGGCATCCATACCAGCTTCAAAGTAATATCTGTTGACCCTGTCTTTCAACTGCCCATAGCTTCCTACAGAGACGATAGAACGCTTCTCAACACCCAAAAACGCAACTCTTTCAGGCAAGTACTTTGTGGTATATGTCCTCTCGTCACCCCAACGCACACATGGGATTACATACACACCATGTTTTTGAAAACAGTATCCAATCGCTCTGCTTCTATAAATATTTGTGATCTGAAGGGCAAGCGGCATATCCCGATATACAGAGCAATCCGGAGTGATAAAACCTTGATATTTCTTCAAAATAGATATATATTCATCGGGATTTACCAAAAGATTCTTGAACTCAGTGTCATTCTCATATTCACAAACAGCAAAAGATTTTGGATCCGCCTTATCCATCTTGCTGAAGGGAACAAGCTTGTCAGGAACAATAATCTTCCTTGGCCTTTTGATTATCGGAATTTCAAAAATCCCATCAAATTCAGCTCCAATAACAAATTCCGGATTGCATCCATCTGACAGCACAGCCGCATTCCGCACTGCACTATCAACTACTGACCGTTTCTTTGTGTTCTTTCTCCTGACCGAAGATTTCTTTGTTTCTGCCATGATAGTTCCTTTCATTTTTCTAGCCTGCTAAAACGGAGTCTTGAAATTATCATTAGTTCTAAAGAGGATTGATGCCAAAAAGAACGCGGCTTAAGCATTATCCTCGGAAATGGTTTTAATTCCAATCTTGATATTTGAAATATCCTGATCTGTACCCTGTTCAAGGCACCGCAGAAATTCCCGCTGTATCAGCGTTTTCACGTTCATTCTTCCATATGTATCCAGCCGCAGAAACTGTCGTATAACATCTATCTGCTCGCTCTGGATTTCCCATTTTCCAAGCTCCTCGATCTGTTCTTGTGTAAGCTTGGGAGATGTAGGGTCATCGGAGTAGCCCAAAATATAATCTATTCTGCGGTCGAACATATCGGACATAGTATTTATAATCTCATAATCCGGTGTTCTTTTCCCGGTTTCCCACATAGCAACAGTTCCCTTAGATAGTCCGAGAGCCTCTGCCAGCATAACCTGTGTATAACCGTTTTCTTTTCGTAATTCCTTTAAGCGTTCGGCAAACTTCATCTTCATATCTGATCTCCGTACCGTAAATACATTGAGTGAACATCCCAACAAATAGGATAACATATTTTCGGCATTTTCACAAGTCTATATTTTACAATCAGACACAATTTCTCACAATATTTAAGATTTACTTATTGGCATTAATCACAAATGATGATAGTATAATGGTGAGGCAGGAAACTGCCTCGGAGGCCTTGCTCCATCGTCAGGGAATCATAGTCAATCAAAGTCAAATATAGAAGATTTAAGCCAGCCACTGGAAATCAGAGTCAAATCGGATTCCGGTGGTTTTTTTTATGTGTATTTTTGTCAGGAGAGGAAAGTTATGGAACAGACGACCATGAGCGTGCAGGAACTATCCGCACAGATGGGCATATCCCTTCCAAAGGCTTACGCGCTTGTAAATGAACCGGGATTCCCGACCACCAAAGTCGGTGCAAGGATCCTGATCCCCGTGGAAGCGTTCCGGGAATGGCTGATCAGAAATTCGATCAAGGAATGAAGAAAAGAAGAAATCATAAGGCAGGAGGTGAAACGGTAAATGACCTTAGATGAGCTTAAAGCACAGAAAATATGGTTTCTTTGGAATTATGCTCCGGGAAAGAACGGCAAAATGACCAAAGTCCCGATGTCAGCGAAAGGCAGCGTAACCGGATCTTCAGATAATTACCTGGATATCTGGGTGGATTACAACGACGCTCTTTTCGCAAAGGAAAAATATAACACCTCATGGATTGGTTTTGTTGTCCCGGATGACATGTACTTCCTTGATATTGACGGCAGACCACTTGATGACAGCTTTGTACAGCTTCTTCTTGAAAGACATGATACCTATGCGGAGATGTCTCCCAGCGGGAACGGAATCCACATCTTAGGTACATGCGATAACGACAGCCTTCCTTTTATATGGGATGAAGCAAAAGGCAGAGTATCTGTTGCGAGGGAGTTTTATCAGAAGAATCCGAATAACCATATCGAGTTATATTTCGGACACGCCACAAACCGATGCGCAAGCTTTATCGGCAATGCCATCAATGGTAAAGACCTTACAGACGGTACGGCAGCCCGCCTTACTACTCTGGATAAGGATATGCGCAGGAAACCAAAGATCAATTACAGCGAAAGCTGGGATGGCGACAAAGAAGATTTCGATATTATCTGCAGCCTTCGGAAACAGAAAAACGGTGAGAAGTTCTCAAAGATCAGGCTTGTAAAGAAGTATACGGATGTTCAGGAGTTAAATGCCGAGATCATCAAAGAGTTTGTTGACAAGATATACATTTACAAAGCAGAGCGCATAGGCGATAAGAAGGTACAGCATATAAAGATTCTATGGAACTGTATCGGAGAATTCATTCCGCCGGTAAAAGAAAAAAACGGTGTAGCCACTCCTACATGGCTACACCGATATTTCTTGACAAATGCCCCTGTGGCATTTGTATTCAGGGATAGAAAATCCCTATGTGGAACCACCTTTTCGCAGCCCCTTTTTTATTCAAGGAAATTTGGTATGAAGCTTTCAGAAGCGGCTTCGCCTTCCTGTATGAAACCGTTTGTCAGGCCCTGCTGCAGAGCATGATCAACAAGCCGTGAGTATTCCTTCTTTGTCACTTTCCGGCCAAGCTGGGGATCATTTTTCATTCCCGGCATTGGTGTGTACTGGTTCATCAGGCTGATGTAGATGTGGTCAGAGTATGTGCCCAGCAGATAGTCCACTACCTTTTTACCATCGCTGACACACCCGGGCAGGAGAAGATGCCTCACCAGAACTCCCCGTGTCATCATGCCTCTGTCGTCAAACACAGGATCTCCGGCCAGGGCGTACATTTTTTCTATTGCTGCACAGGCCTTCTCAAAATAGTCAGTTACTCCTGACCACCTCTGAGCCTTCGATGAAGGGCCGTATTTAAAGTCAGGCATGAAAATATCCACCAGGCCTTCAAGCAGGTCGAGCTTATCCGGGTCTTCATATCCGCTGCTGTTCCAAAGCACCGGAATATGAAGGCCTGTTTTTTTGGCCTTCTGTATTGCAGGCACGATAAGCGGCAGATAATGCCCGGGCGTAACCAGGTTGATATTATTGACTCTCTTTTCCTGCAGTGAAAGCATAAGGGCGGCCAGCTGTTCAGGAGTCATCTCCTGCCCTGTGTCCGGTTTTGCTATCGCGATATTCTGGCAGAATACGCAGCCGAGCGCACACCCTGCGAAAAAAACAGTCCCGGAACCTTCTTCACCCGAAATACAGGGTTCCTCCCACATATGCACTCTTGAATGCGCAATTGCAATGGCCGCCCCGCACCCGCAGAAGCCTCGTTCTCCCTTCGTCCTGTCTACATGGCAGGCACGTGGACACAATGTACAATCAGCAAGCAGCTTTTCAGGTTCTGTTATCATTTATCTATCCTTTCTCCTGACAAATTTAAATGCCTGTTACTCTTCACGGCCATAAGTAAATTAACTCTGCTCTGCTCATGCAAGGCTGGCAGAGCAGAGTTAATTTACTTATGATCATGAAAAGTAAAAATTGTTTCGGTCACACAACTTCCACATTCTTCACACAGTTTCATCACATTCCTCATTTATATTACTCTCATCAAAAGCAAAACATGAATCGAAATGAAAGTGAGGTATATCCGTGAAATACAAACATCTGGCAATCATACTTGGAGCGGTCATCACTGTTTCTTCTGTTTCAGGAACGGCTGTAATGGCCGAGAATACGGCGAATGAAATCTCTGCCGAAAGCACAGACCCCAATGCATCGGGTGAGAACAGCGCTGATATTACATCTGACAGCGCTCAGGAAGGACACCCCGGGGAGGAACCCCCTGCCGATGCATCTGCGGCAGACAGCGAAGAAAACGGATTAAAAGGAACTGTCAGTAAAATTGATGAAAATACTATTACTGTCACCCTGGCAAATCCCGACGAAAATGGCCAAACTGAAATAACGGCAGTCGTTACCGATGAAACAATCATTTCACGAGGCGAAAAAATGCCAGGCAGCAATAATGGCGGCGTCCTCGGCGGTGACATGAATGGAGAGCCTCCCGCTAAACCCGATGGCGACATGGGCGGCGCTCCCGGCGGTGACATGAATGGAGAGCCTCCCGCTAAACCGGACGGTGACATGGGCGGCGCTCCTGACGGCGACATGGGCGGCGCTCCCGGCGGTGACATAAATGGAGAGCCTCCCGCTAAACCGGACGGTGACATGGAAAATGCTCCTGCAGACATGCCAGCGGGCGACATGGGCGGCGCTGCCGACAGCATGCCAGGCGGCGAAAATGCCCTTTCTCTGGACGACATCAAAGAAGGTGATGAAGTAACCATCACGGTGGATGATGCCGGTAATGCCCTTACCATCACTCTTGCCGGCGGCAATGGCGGACAGATGGGCGGAGCTCCGGACGGCACTCCGGATGGCGGCATGGGCGGCGCACCCGACGGCGGCATGGGCGGTCCGGGAGGACAAAGTCAGGGAGTAGACAGCTATGCAGCCGCAAATGAGTATTCCTCTGACCAGACGGCTTCAGGAGTAACCCTTTCATCAACCGGTACCGATGAAAACGCCGCGCTCATTGACAATGGAGCTTCTGTAACATTTGACAATGTGACCGTGACCCGCGAGTCAGAAGAAAGCAGCGGCGGAGACAGTTCCAGCTTCTATGGTGTAGGCGCGGCCGTCCTTGCAACTGACGGAAATGCATATATCACAGACAGCACAATTACTACCAACGCTTCAGGCGGCGCCGGCGCGTTTGCCTACGGAGATGGTACTGTATACATAGCCGATACCGAGATAACAACCGAGAAAGGAGCTTCCGGCGGTATCCACGCTGCAGGCGGAGGAACCCTTTATGCCTGGGATGTGACCGCAGAGACAAGCGGACAATCTTCTGCAGCAATCAGAAGCGACCGCGGCGGCGGAACAATGGTTGTAGACGGTGGATCCTATACTTCAAACGGAGTTGGTTCCCCGGCAATCTACAGCACTGCGGATATTTCCGTTAACAATGCCGATCTTACAGCAAACGGGTCCGAAGCCATATGTATCGAGGGACTCAACTCAATAAGGCTTTATGACTGTGATCTGACCGGAAATATGAGTGATGATGCTCAGAACGACAACACCTGGACCGTTATTCTTTATCAGAGCATGTCAGGCGATTCCGAAGTCGGCAACAGCACCTTCCAGATGGACGGAGGAACTCTCACATCTCAGAACGGTGGTATCTTTTACACCACAAACACAGAGAGCACTTTTATACTGCATGATGTAGAGATCAATGAAACTGATGACTGTGAATTCTTCCTGCAGTGCACCGGAAACAGCAATCAGCGCGGCTGGGGACAGTCCGGAAGCAACGGAGCTGACTGCAGTTTCACCGGAATCGCCCAGGATATGGAAGGCGACATCATCTGGGACAGCATAAGTATGCTGGATCTTTATCTGACAGAAGGCAGCACGCTTACAGGCGCTGTGACTGACGACGAAAGCTATGCGGGCGAAGGCGGCTCAGGATACTGCAATCTTTACATAAGCTCCGATTCCGTATGGACAGTCACCGGCGACAGCCTGCTGACATCCCTTTCATGCGAAGGAACCATACAGGATGCAGACGGAAATTCCGTCACCATAGTCGGTACTGACGGAACGGTTTATGCAGAAGGCGACAGCCCGTTTACTGTCACAACTGCAAGTTATTCAGAAAGTGCTGACCTTTCCAATGCATCACAGCTGGATGCCTGGGAGAACCATGCTGTAGAAAGACCCGAAGAAATATAACCGTTACTGTTCACGGCTCAACCGCAAGCGGTTGGGTCTGAGCCCTCCATTCGGAATCTCGCCCTTACGGCCGTGAATAGCCAATTTGACTCGCAGGCTCCCCGGTGCGACAGAAAAGAACGTATAAAACAACGTTCTTAGATAAGTAACATATAACCTGCAGCTCCTCTGATAAAGCCGGATTTGAATCATGCATCATTTTATCAAAGCAGCATCCTCTGTCCCATATTTTCAATATTTGTCCGGTAAAATGCATCTATCGCACGAATCATATAAGCCGTATCCCTCGTGCCGGCAGTTTCATACGGAGAATGCATGGCAAGCTGAGCCAGTCCAATGTCCACTGCATTCAGGGATACATGCGCATTTGAAATATTCCCAAGCGTAGAACCGCCGGCTATATCAGAGTTATTATGAAAAACCTGGTAAGGGACTCCTGCTTTTTCACAGATGCTTTGAAAAACCGCGCCTGAAACAGCATCTGTAGTATATTTCTGATTAGCGCTGTATTTAATGACAGGTCCCAGATTCATGGCCGGGCGGTGTACCGGATCTGCCGCATCCATATGCCGGGGATGCACCGCATGGGCATTATCCGCGCTTATCATAAAGCTTCCGGCAAGAGCGATAAGATAATCCTCTTCTGTGAATCCAAGAGAAGAACTTATCCTCCTCAGGATGTCATAAAGGAACGTGGAATCTGCACCCTGCTTTGTAAGGCTGCCCACTTCTTCATTATCAAATATGCCGCATACACAGACGGCTTCAGGTTCTTCCGCGCTTATCAGTCCCTTCAGACAACTCCAGGCACACTGAAGGTCATCAAGGCGCGGGGAAGATATATATTCATTACCGGCGCCCCATATCGTACCCGGCGTCCGGTTATAAAGGAACAGATCTGCAGCTGCTATCTGTTCCTTTTTTATATCCAGAAGTTCTGCAATTATGTCTTCCAGCCTGCCTTTTGAAGTCTCATCTCCGAAAACCGGGAGCAGATCCTTCTGTACTTTGTATGCATATCCGTCATTGACCTGACGGTTCATATGTATAGCCAGATTTGGTATCAAAACCAGATCCCGGTCGATATTGACCAGCCGCTGCTGCAGCATTACCGGGCCTGCAGACTCAGCACCCGAAGGCCTTTCACATTTTACGATCACCCGTCCTGCAACTGACAGCGGCCTGTCCAGCCAGGGCGCCAGAATGGCCCCGCCATATTTTTCCACATTCAGCTGTACATAATGCCCGGCAGACTCAAGGTAAGGATTAGTTTTCAGCCGGAAAGCAGGTGAATCACTATGCGCAGCAGTTATCTGAAAATGATCCGGCATTTCTTCCGGAAGCACAAAGGCAATAATCGACGAACCATTCCGGACAACATAGTACCTTCCTCCCTTTTCCAGATTCCAGTGCTGATTCTCCTGCAGACAGGCAAAACCGTTTTCATCCAGCAGCTTTCTCATATTCGAAACAACATGAAAGGATGTCGGACTCTGACTGATGAATTTCAAAAGATCCCGTGAGATTTCAAGACTATCGTTTTCCATTTCTGATGTCATTATGTATCATTCTCCTGAATTTATTTAACACAGAGGATAGTTTTCTGTGTTTACCTCAGTTTAATTAATAACTGTCAATTACGCAAGTGCAAAAATAATGGGATGTGAAAAAAGTCTTTTTTCAGACTATAGACCTATTGCTATACAGCGGGGGTGTCTCTCCGAAAGGCGTGGGGGGAAAACGCTCTCAGAGTTGCGAAGCCCGACGTTTTCCCCCCACACCCCCCTTTCCCCGGGCACGCTCTTTTTTGGTAACCATAGAAACAAGTAGCTGTGAAAAAGCAAGACTTTTTTCACAGCCCCTTATTTTGAGAAAGGTTGTGCATATCAGAAAAATCTGGTATTATATACTCAGTAATAAATTCAGAAACTACTCGTAACTGTCCTTAATCACTTAACAGTTACATGTGCTTTATGATACAAAAAAGGCGCTTACAGGAGGATGCGACATGAAGATCACTTTTTTACGGCATTGCACAATGACGGTGGAATATGGAAATATTAAGTTTCTGATCGATCCGGTTTTCGGCGCAAAAGGGTCCAAGGAGCCGCTGAAAGGAAAAGCAGATACTCCCATGCTTCGAAATCCTCTCACCGACCTTCCACTTTCTCCTGACGAGATCGTATCCGGAATGAGCGCAATGATCCTCAGCCATAATCATCCGGATCACATCGATAAGGAGGCTGCCGACAAGATTCCCAAGAACATCCCGATATTTGTCCAGAATCTTCAGGACAAGGACACCATGCGCAACTTTGGTTTCAAAAAGACTTTCACCGTGAACATGACTCCCTGGACCAAATATCAGGACATCCAGGTCATCAAAGCTCCCGGAAAACACGGGGATGCATCAATGACCCGCGTGCTGAATGAGATGAATAATTCAGGCGGCTTCGTGCTCAAAAAAGCAGGCGAGAAAACGATCTACTTTGCCGGTGATACCATCTGGTACATGGGTGTAGAAGATACGCTGACAAGACACCGTCCGGATCTGATAGTGGCAAATGTCGGCGGTGCTTACCTGAACGACATGCGGCTCATAATGGATCTTCCGGACCTGAAGGCGATGCACGAGTTTCTTCCATCCGCAACTATAATCGCAGTACACCTCGAAGCATTCAACAACTGCCCCATAACCAGGCAGGATGTGTACTCCTTCGCAAGCGCAAACGGCTTCGCAGATAAAGTGATCATCCCGGCAGATGGTGACGTTATGGTTTTCTGAAACAAGGACATGAATACAGGTTGAAAAAAGAAAGACAGGGGACGGTTCTCTGTCTTAAGAAAGACAGAGAACCGTCTCCTGGAACATGTTGATAACTTCGGAACTTTTGGATATAAGAAGAAAAAAACAGGGGCTGTGAAAAAGTTTTACTTTTTCACAGCCCCTTCATGCTGACGCCTTCTCATGAGGCTATATCATCTGTTCTTCCCATAAGGATTTCTGACAAAAGCATGATTCTCCAGGCGTCCCTTCTGCCTGTCAACCTCCGCTTTTAGCTTCCTTGCCTCTTCACTCGCCGTTTCTTCATTGTATAACAGGGCGATCAGCTCATCCTGTTTTCCTATCAGGTCGGCGCGTATCCTGTGCACAGGCTCAAGGCTCTGTGCAACTTTTTCTGCCTGAGCTTCAAGATGCTTTCCGGCTTCCTGGCGTCTCCTCTCGGATTCTGCCTTAGCAGCTGCAACACGCCTTTCAGCCTCCCGGCGCAGCCGTTCGTTCTCCGCCTTCACAGCGTCCAGACGGGCCTGCACGCGCTCAGTTCTGTATACCACCTCAGGATATGCCTCGACAAAACGTTTGTGGAAATAAGATTTATCCGTCATCAGCTGATGGACTTCCTTATTGATCTCCTCTGTGTTATCTGCCTCACTGCTGTCAACACCGACCTTGACAAGCTTAAGCACAAAGTATGAAACAACAAAATCCACCGCCAGCACCGCCAGCAGAATTCCGGAAACGACCGCTCTGGTTTTCACAGTAAACAGACCAAGGAACTTATAAAGAACCGGGTTAAGAATGTGCATAATACCAACTCCGGCCACGCCGAACAAAAGCAGATTGCCTATCCACACCCTTCCGTGCAGGTTCATAGGTTTCTGGCTGTAATCCCACCATCTTGCATGAAAGATCTTTTCCAGGATCAGCCCCGTAAAATACTCCACCACTCCGCATATCACAAAGGACAGCGTAAATGTCATAACGATTCCCGACTCCACACCGGCCAGATTGCCTATGACTACAGTGATAAGAACTGCGCCGCATCCATATATCGGACATAGCGGCCCGTTCAGAAAGCCCCGGTTGATAAACCGGTGGTACTGCCTGTATTTCAGGATGACCTCCATGCACCATCCCGCAAAGGCATATATAAAAAACAGCAAAATGATATTGATCCAGTACTCCATATTCCTTTCTCCTTTTTTATTTATATTCAGAAAATCCTGGCTTATATAGCCGTATTCTCCATGCATATATGCAGGCATTATATCACTTTCGTTAATATAAATCTATTGTCATTTTTGTGTAATTATTCATAACAGACCGAAGCACTCTCTGCTGAGTTGCCGGGTGCCGATGGCACACGTTTAGCTACGACCGAAGCAGAGCCTGGACCGTACGAACATGATACAACAGACAAAAATCCCCTCAAAGAAGGCGATTTGCATGGATTTTTGCCCGCAGGGAAAGACGAGAGGGAGCTGCTGCAATGCTGTACAAGAGCATTGCAGCAGCTCCCTCTCGTCTGTTTACTTACAGGCTAATAATTCTGTCATAACATATCTTATCATGTTACTATCCACGGCCGTAAGGAAATATACACTGCTCTGCCATGCTTGCATGAGCAGAGCAGAGTATATTTCCTTACAGGGTCTGAGCCCTTCATGAGGAATCCAGCCGTGAAACAGCGATGAAGCCCGTAAGGGCGAGATTCCGAATGGAAAGCTCAGACCCAGCCGCTTGCGGCTGGGCCGTGAATAGTAACCTTATCATGAAAAATACACTCCACTTATATCTTTACAGCAGATGAGCCCGCAGCTCCTCGCCGGATTTATCACTAAGGTATGCCGGCGGAACGTCCAGAACAGTCTTGCAGCCGTACTGGCCTTCATCGTTCATCCTCTTTGCTGCTCTTGCATATGCTGTCAGCACACTGGTGGTAAACTCCGGATTGGAGTCAAGTTTCAGGCTGTACTCTATTATATGATTATGCTCGCCATTCACACCTGTCTTTCCGCTTCGGAAAACAAATCCGCCATGAGCCATACCGGAATGATCTCGTTTAAGCTCTTCTTCGCTGATAAAGTGAACAGTAGTGTCATAATCAGAGAAGTAGTTAGGCATTGTCCTGATCTCGTTTTCTACACGCTGCGCATCTGCACCGTCCTCCAGAACTACAAAGCATTCTCTGATATGCTTCTGCCTTGTAGTGAGCTCCGGATTTTTACCGGCCCGGACTGCTTCTATAGCCGCTTCTACCGGTATCGTATACTGCTTTGCATTTTTAACGCCGTTAATTCTGCGGATAGCATCAGAATGACCCTGGCTTACTCCCTTGCCCCAGAAGGTATAGTCTTTTCCATCTGGAAGAATGGCATTTGCATAAGCACGGCTCAGCGAAAACATTCCCGGATCCCAGCCAACTGAAATAATGGCCGTTTTTCCGCTCTCCTTTGCTGCCTTATCCACATTTTCAAAATGCTCCGGAATACGGGCATGAGTGTCAAAGCTGTCGATAACGTTAAACATGCTGGCATACGCCGGAGTCTGCGTCGGCAGGTCTGTTGCACTTCCGCCGCAGAGGATCATAACATCGATCCTGTTCTTCCACTGCTCAGCCTCGTCAGCACTGACAACCGGAACGTCCGGTGTAAGGATCTTAACACTGTCCGGTGCGCGCCTTGTAAAAACTGCTGCCAGTTCCATATCTTCTGCTGCGTTTACAGCTATCTCAACCCCACGTCCCAGATTGCCGTATCCCATGATGCCGATTCTTGTTTTCAATGCCGGTTTCCTCCTTTTGTACCAATTCATGCTATGTTCTACAACCATTCTGAACACATGTTCAATCCGGTTTTAAAACTGCGCCTGTCGCCTTTACAGTTTAGTCCTTTAAATCGTTAATATGATGACATGATTAAGTACAAAAGTCAATATTTATTTTTATTTTCTCACCCCCTGTAGTAATTCACAGCCACTTGCGGCTGGGCCGTGAATAGTACCTGCCTGTAAAGATATGATGGTTAGGCACTGTCCACAAATAACTTCCGAAATCTGCTTGTCTAAATTCCGCCCTGACTGCGTTGTCGTCGGTCGCCGCAGCCCGCTGCGCCTCCTTCCTCCGCCTTGCAGGGTGAAATTTATCCTTCGCATCTTTCGGAAGTTATTCATGTACAGTGCCTTACTGTTCACGATGCCCTTGCATTATCAGCTTTTCCGAGAGTATTCTCATATTCATGCAGTTTTCGCCTCTGCTCCGGTGTCAGGCTTCTTGGAACCTCAATACCTATCGTAACATAGCAGCTTCCCATATTGGAGGGATCAGTCATCGAAACAATGCCTTTGTTTTTCAGCCTGATCTTGCTGCCCGACTGAGTCCCGGCAGGAATCCTGCAAAGTACGCTGCCATGTATGGTGGGAAGGAAAGCCTCTCCTCCGAATACTGCAGTAGTAAAAGGAATATTTGCGGATGTATACACATCCTGACCTTTACGTGTATAGCCAAGCTTTTCTGCAATGTGTATCTTTATAAAAAGATCACCGCATGTACCGTCAGAAAGCCTTTGCCCCTTGCCTTTAAGCCGGATGCTTTTACCTTCATCGATTCCTGCCGGAACCTTAACCTGCAGTGTCTGCGCTGTACCGTCAGGAGAAGAAAGCTGCAGCATTTTAGTGCATCCGAATGCTGCCTCCTCAAAACTCACCGTCATCTCGGAATGGAGATCCGCCTCCTCACGCATGTTCCTCCGTCCGCCATGGAATGCAGCATTCCCGCCTCTTCCTGCGCCTTTAAATAAATCTCCCAGAATATCCTCGAAGGATGCTCCGTTTCCTCCTCCGAAATCAAAAGCTCCTCCCTGACCGGTTCCGTCAGAAAAATGCCAGGTATATGTTGTGCCGCCGTTTCCGAATGATCCAAAGCCCGCATCTCCAAAGCCGCCTCTGAATGATTCAAAGCCATCACCCTGACCACCGCCGAACGGCCCATATCCTGCCTGCTGTGCCTTTTTATAAGCCTCTCCGGTTCCGTCCTGGAATGCGGCATGACCATAAGTGTCATACAGCTTTTTCTTCTCCGGATCACTCAGGATATCATAAGCTTCCCCTATCTCCTGAAACTTTTTCTCGGCCTCTTTATTACCCTGATTAGTGTCAGGATGATATTTCTTTGCCAGTTTGCGGTACGCCTTTTTAATGGCATCCGCATCTGCCTGACGGTTTACACCCAGAACCTCATAATAATCTCTTTTCATGATCTCACCTGCTTTCTATATTCTAAAGGTTTAAAACTATATCAGCAGTTTCGTAATCTGTCATATTAACTGTTGCGGGGACAGTATATAAATACTTTTGTGAAGACTAAAAAACTGCCCTGAAAACAGGACAGCTTTAAACCTGATATTTCTTTATTCATTTAAAACCAAATGCCGTCCCGAATCCTCCTTCATGTTATATCTGTAATATAACACTCATTCTTACTATTGTCAATAAGAATTTTAAGACAAAATAAGACAGGGGACGGTTCCAATGTCATTTAGTTAGTGTTTTGGATATGGATTTGTATACTTGCCAACAAACAGCCGTAGGGGGAGGACTGACCATATGTACGGAACCGTTCGGCCTATGGCACAGAAAATGCGAGTATAGCTGCCCTTCCTTCGGCACTGTCTGAGCACTTTTTGCGAGTTTGCCGAAGGAAGGGCTAATAGGCGACGCAGCATTTTCTCTGCCAGAGGCCGCGGTTCCGTACATATGGTCAGTCCTCCCCCTACAGCGTCCGACTCGCCAAAATCTTTTCGATACCATAGTACCAAAAAT
>JAFUCO010000007.1 GCA_017459635.1 Blautia sp.
AGACAGAGACCCGTCCCCTGTCTTATTTGCCATTTATCGTCCTCCCGTCAAAACAAGACGGGGGACGGTTCTCTGTCTTAATAAGACAGAGAACCGTCCCCTGTCTCACCTTAATAAGACAGAGAACCGTCCCCTGTCTTACCGGCAGATATAATAACATATTATAGTACAGCTTACGCAGACTGTGCAAGAGATATCCGCCTCATTCAGGCTCAATCCTCCTCAGTCTCTATCTCCATGTGCACGAATTCCTGTATCGCTTCCTCCGTAGACAGTCCTTCAAGTTTACCGGTTTTTTCATCGTCATTCTTTATCATGCGAACCTCAACGCTCTTTCCTGTCCTTTTGCGTATTATCTCCTGCAGCTCCTCTGCATACTCCGAATTTCCGCTCTTTTCCCTGATAATGATATTGTCTGCTCCTACTACAACATACAGTATGTTTTCTCCGGTGCTTCCATCGTAATGCGGGACCGAGTTTCTGAGAATCTCATGCAGTATCCCCTTCGATATCCCGACTATAGCCACCCAGTCAGCCGCTATCTGCTTCAGGTCCTCCGGAGAAGCGAAAACAGGTTCCGGTTTTTTCCGCGCAGCAGCTGCAGTGTTCACCTCGGCGCTCCGTCCGGCAGGCGCGGCCGTATAGACGACCGCCGGTGCTTCATCCAGCCGTTTCTCAAGGACACGTATGCGGTCGATAAGCGAGTCCAGATTTGTCTCCATCGCAGGGCGGCACAGCTTTATCAGCGCCACTTCCACAAGCACCCTTTTCTGGGATGCATACCTTATCTGCCCGGAAAGCTCCGACATAACACGGATATACCTCATGAGGGTATCCACATCCGTCATTTCGCTCTCTTCCTTCAAAAGCTTCATGTTTTCGGCCGAAGCATCTACTGCTCCCTCCGGATCATCGGAAGTCTTTACAAGCAGAAGATTTCTCAGGTACCATATAAAATCCGCAACAAACTGTGTAAGCTCCCGTCCGTCAGCTATTATCTCTCCAAGGAGCCGCATAACCGCTCCCACGTCACAGGCCAGAATATTCCTCAGCAGCCGGCTGAACACTTCAGTGTCCACAGCGCCCAGCACATTAAGCACATTGTCGTAAGTAAGCTTCTGCCCCAGGTAAAAGGCGATGCACTGGTCAAGGAGGCTCAGCGCGTCACGCATGGAGCCGTCTCCGGCCTTTGCAATGTACCTTATCGCCTTGTCCTCCGCCTCCACCCCTTCTTTCTCAAGAAGCTCCGAAAGCCTGTCCGCAACCGTATCAAGTGTGATACGGTGGAAATCGTATCTCTGGCATCTTGAAAGGATAGTCACGGGAATCTTGTTCGCCTCGGTAGTGGCCAGGATAAAAATAACATATGAAGGAGGCTCTTCCAGCGTTTTAAGGAGCGCGTTGAAGGCCGCAGGCGTCAGCATATGCGCCTCGTCAATAATATATACCCTGTAGTTTCCTTCTGCCGGGTGATAGACAACCTCTTCGCGGATCTCCCTTACATTATCCACGCTGTTGTTTGAAGCGGCATCGATCTCGATCACATTCATCGAAGCGCCTTCGATAATCGACCTGCACATGCGGCACTGGTTGCAGGGGCTTCCGTTTACCGGATTCTCGCAGTTTACCGCCCGTGCCATTATCTTCGCGACCGAAGTCTTGCCGGTTCCCCGGGTGCCGCAGAACAGATATGCATGCCCGACACGATTTGCATTGATCTGGTTCCGCAGTGTTGTCACAATATGATCCTGCCCTTTAACATCGTCAAAATTGTCAGGTCTGAATTTTCTGTAAAGAGCCTGATAACTCATAGTTCACTCTCCATAACAAATATCATATTACAGCCCGGCGTCCGCCGCCGTGAGACAGGGGACGGTTCTCTGTCTTATTTTCATAAGACAGAGAACCGTCCCCTGTCTTATTTTCACAGCCCCCGGTTCTTTCATCCTGCAGCACAGTATATAGAGCCTGCGCTTCTATGCACTGAACTTGTATGAATTATAAAACGGTATCAGTCACCGAAGCTTATGCCGATAGCTTTCGCGGCTTTAACGGTTCCGTCTTTCTCGGAAACCATTTTAAGCTTGCCTGCGCATTCTGCAAGCGGCACACGTTTGATCTTGTTGTTTACGATACCGATCATTACGCCGTATTCCTCGTCAAGGATAGCTTGTGCAGCGCCTGCACCGATCCTTGTTGAAAGGACGCGGTCGTACGGACACGGCTCGCCGCCTCGCTGGGTATGACCCGGAACAGTGATACGCACTTCACTTCCGGTCTCCTTAAAGATGCGCTCTGCGATCTCATAGGAAACTGACGGATACTTCTTCGCCCTTGCCTCAAGTTTTTCTTTGTATTTCTTTTTGGGGAGCTTTGCATCTTCCTTGGAGATGGCACCTTCGGCAACAGCCAGGATAGTGAATCTCTTTCCTGCTTTGTTACGTCTTTCGATAGCTGCCGTGATCTTCTTGATATCATAGGGGATCTCGGGGATAAGGATAATGTCGGCGCCGCCGGCAAGGCCTGCATGCAGAGTAAGGGCGCCTACCTTGTGTCCCATGACCTCAACGATGAAGACTCTTCCGTGGGAAGCAGCTGTTGTATGGATCATATCTATAGCGTTCGTTGCAATATCAACGGCGCTCTGGAAGCCGAATGTCATGTCGGTTCCCCAGATGTCATTGTCGATAGTCTTCGGCAGATGGATTATATTAAGGCCTTCTTCACGGAGAAGGTTTGCCGTCTTCTGGGTTCCGTTGCCGCCAAGGATGACCAGGCAGTCAAGGCACAGCTTATAGTAGGTCTGCTTCATGGCTTCAACTTTGTCGAGGCCCTTTTCATCCGGAACACGCATCAGCTTGAACGGCTGGCGTGATGTACCGATAATTGTTCCGCCCTGTGTCAGAATTCCGGAAAAATCCCTCGAGGTCAGCATACGGTACTTGCCATAAATAAGACCCTTATAACCATCGTCAAAACCGTAAACTTCAAGCTCATTTACAGCCTCTGCAAGTGCCTTTACCACACCACGCATGGTAGCATTGAGCGCCTGGCAGTCACCACCGCTGGTCAGAAGTCCGATTCTCTTTATCATATGTTTCCTCCATTTCTGTGCATGCCCTGCACCGCATTATATGCTCCGCGCCTTCCTGCGCCTGTGTACATACAGACGCCGGACAGCCGTATATGTGATAGTATATAATATTTCAACAAATTACACAATGGTTTTGTGCAGATTTTTGCGAATAACACATATTATCAGCCAGCAATTCGTCACAATAAGCGCTGCGTTTCACAGCCACCCGCCTTAACACTCCCGCAAGAACGAGATTCCGAATTGAGGGGCTGTAAAAGTAAGACAGGGGACGGTTCTCTGTCTTATAAAAATATGACAGAGAACCGTCTTATTCTTAAAAATAAGAATTTGCATCTGTTCAGCGTCCTGCGTTTGAGGTATAATAATTAGATATAAACTGACAAGCTGTAAGATCCGGGCGAATGCCGGGGCGATACAGATAAAGATACCAGCGCGGCAAGGCGCTGGCACAGCACATCGGATCCTGACCTGAATGAGAACCGGACACCGGCACGGTGCACCGGACCCTGCCCGAATGAAGAACAGTACGCCGGGCTTTCCCGTATAAGAACACGGTGCGTCGGGTCCTGCCTGGATAAGAGCATGGCACATCGAACCCTGTCTGGATAAGAGCACAGCACTTCGGGCCCTGCCCGGATAAGAGCCGGGTACGGCAGATACGGGATCTGATATGAGAGGTATGATACATGAACGGAAAACGTTTTGTGATCGGCGTAATGATCGGAAATGCAAACTCGCCCCATACCCAGAGCCTGATGAACGGTATCCATCAGGCCGCAATAAAAGAGGACGCTGATGTATTGTATTTTCTGGGAGTACACAGCTCCTACTATAATCACGCCTATTTCGGTGACAGCCTGTCAGCAGACTATGACTATCAGTTCAACATTGTGTACGGTTACTCGGCGCTCGAGAAGATCGATGTCCTCATCATCGACTATGGAAGCCTTGTCATCTACAACGATATCAAAAAAGAACGTTTTCTGGAGCGCTTCAAGCACATCCCGCAGGTACTTCTGGAGGATACCGATGAGAGCGGAGAACGTTCCGTCATAATAAACGATAACTACAATGGCATGAAGTCAATTGTAACGCATCTGATCCTGAAGCACCACTGCCGGAATTTCACTTACCTTTCAGGCCCCAAAAACAACACCGATTCCGACCAGCGCCTGCAGGCTTTTCTTGATACGCTGAGCGAGTATGGCATTCCTTTTGACATGAGCCGTATGGAAACCGGTGACTACACAGACTGTGTAGGCGAGCAGGCTGCAAGGCTCCTTGACAATTACCCGGATATGGACGCGATGGTGTGCGCCAACGACATGATGGCCTCCTCAGCCTACAGGGAATGCCTGAAACGGGGACTGGTGCCGGGAAGAGACCTTGCCATAACAGGTTATGATGACTGGACCAATTCGGTTTCCATGAACCCTCCCCTTACCACAGTGTTCCAGAATTCTTTTGAGATGGGCACCCAGGCTGTCAGTTCAGCAATCTCCCTCTGCAGGAAAGAATCTCCCCGCACGATAAAAACCTCCGCTGTGCTGCGCATACGGGAATCCTGCGGCTGCAGGAACAGTTATACAGCATTACCCGAAAACAGGCCGGCATGGACATTAACGGAGTATGAGCTGTATAAAGCTGCAGAAGGGTTCGTTGACAGATTCTGCCTTTCGGAGATGGAGGAAAAGCTGCGCCGGATCATAGTCGCAATGGTCAGAGAAATACTCTCCTTCGACTTTACCCAGAACGATAACCGCGAAGAGATACTGCAGCTGATCGAAGAGCTTGTATCTCCGGAAATGCTTCCGCATATTTCCCCGCATATACTTGCGGAAACGCTGAATTCCTATATAGATTCACTGATAGCCATCTATCTGCCATCCGGGGACAGAAACGCAGTCTCCTCTCTTGTGCATCTTAAATACAGCATGCACAACATGATAATGGTGCATATCATCAATCAGAGGCATCAGGAATTTGATACCTACAGGCAGGAATCCTGGTTCCTTCCCCTTATCACCAACGATATGCTGAACAGCATCTCAGATGAAAAGGATTTTTACCGCAGCGCCATGCTGCGTCTCCACTCTCTGGGACTTAAAGCTTCTTTCCTGTATCTGCTGGATGATCCGGTCGTTCACCATCCGCAGGATGCCTGGAAACCGCCCGAAAAACTGTATCTGGCTTCAATGAGCCTGAATGGCGGCACCAGAACCTATGAATACCACGACCGTCCTGTGCTTTCGGGCAGCAATGGACTGCTTTCATTTTTTAATGACGGAAATCGTCACAGTCTCAGCCTGTTCTGCCTGTTTTCCGGTGAGATTCATTACGGCCTTCTGGCTGCGGAGATCGACCCGTCGCGTTTTTCTCTGGCTTACCTGATAAACGCCCAGATCTCCAGCATGCTCCGGTATCAGCACATGTACCAGCAGCATGAACGCACCCAGCGAAGGCTTGAGAAACTTGTAGGAGAAGTAAACGAGAAGAACAAGCTGCTCAATTATATCTCTGAGTACGACCCTCTTACGGGGATACTCAACCGCCGGGGATTTATGAACCAGGCCCAGGATACCATTCTTTCCCATCCGGGCAGCCTGGTCTATCTCATGATAGCGGACCTCGATCATTTAAAAGAGATCAACGACACCTTCGGCCACAGCGCAGGAGACCACGCGATCAGCACCTCCGCCTGGCTGCTCAAGAACAACATGGGAGAAAACGCCCTGGCCGGGCGTATCGGCGGCGACGAATTCACCGTGCTTGCATTATGCAAAGGCAGCGCCGATCACGAAGCCATCAGAGATCATTTCAAGAAAGCATTTGAATCCTACAATCTTTCAAGTGACCTTGAATACAACATCACGGTTTCGATCGGCATCGAAATATTCACATGCGGGGATTCGTTTGATTTCTCATCGGTGCTGCGGAAAGCAGACGACCAGCTTTACAGGGACAAACAGCTCCGGAAGCACTCTGTCAAAAAAAACAAGGGGTGAAAAAAGATTTCTTTTTTTCAACCCCCTGACCCCCTTCACTCTTCACCGAAACTTAGTTGTTTCCGGAAAGGAGTGGGGAGGGAACGCTCTCAGAGTTGCGAAGCCCGACGTTCCCTCCCCACACCCCTCCTTCCCCGGGCACGCTCTTTTGATAATCATAGATATAATGGGCTGTTAAAAAGACTTTTACATAGCCCCATATGTTATATCAATGCAAGAAGCGTGCCTGGGGAAAGGGGGGGTGTGGGGTGGAGAAAAAGACTTTTTTCACACCCCATCGGATTTCCTTGAGACTATTATTATGCATCTCACGTCGCTTGTTTCGTCTTCTATGTATTCTGATCTTATGAAGAAATTCAGTTTTCTTCCTTCCCGGACTTCCATGGTTATGAAGGTTGAGAAGTCTATTCCGTTGAGGGACTCCATGCATTGGGAGATCAGCATCTGTCTTTGTTCCGGGACTATTCTTTTATAGAAGGTGCCGTCATTGAGTTCCTGCTCCAGCTCTTCTTTTGTAATGTCCATATCCGGAATCCCCTGTGCGACAACTTCGCAGAAAAGATTGCCATTACGGACAGACAGAAAAACTATGCATTCTGAAAAGACATCCGTTACAAGGTCCATGTGCTTTCTGAGCAGAGTTATCTGTGTGACGTCCCTGGCGGAGCCAAAGTACCGTTTTTGTTCCCCTTCACATCCCAGATAGTAAAAATGCATCAGAAAGCGCGATGACGAACCGTCTGTTTTGATAAACGACATCATTTCGCTGCTGCCGTTAAGCCTGTCCCTCTCCGCTGCCGGCAGAGTCCTGAGCAGTGCTTCCATGTCGTCATTTGTCATGTACTGCCCTATGTTTTTCAGCCTGCTGTTAAAGTCCGGGACATTTACCATCTCGTAAAACTGTTCATTAAAACGTATGATATCAACTCCGTCTTTAGTCCATGAATATATCGCGGCAGGCCCCAGGATACTGTTCAGCATAGAATCACTGTAGATGGAATTATCCAGAAACTCTCTTACGCGGAATTCCTCATTAGCCTTAAACACAAATCCTTCTTTTTCTATCGCGTCATCGCTGTCCACCAGCTTTTCAAAATCCGCGGGGCTCATCGGCCTGTAAAAATAGAATCCCTGCATGTAGCGGCACCCAAGGCCGAGAAGGAATTCATTCTGCTCCCTGTCCTCAACACCTTCCACGACTATCGGGATACCCATCATCTTGGTCATGTTCACGACCGATTCAAGAATATTCACTCCCCTGATCCCGGTATCCTTGTTCATCCTGAGGAAATTCGCATCGATCTTGATCACATCGACCTCTATCTCATGCAGCATGTTAAGCGAAGAATATCCGCTTCCAAAATCGTCCATCAGGACCATAAAGCCCTTGCGCCGCAGTGTTTTTACAACACCCTCGACTTTAGAGGAATCATCTGCGCATGCAGATTCCGTAATCTCTATCTTTAAAGCATTCCATGGAAGATCGTATTTTTTGACCAGATTTTCAAAGAACTGCGGAACGTCTATCGTAAAGATATCCATCTGAGACACGTTTACCGATATCGGAACAAACGGCCTTCCACTGTCGAGCCGGTTCCGTATACAGGCCGCCACCCTGTCCCACATGAACGAGTCAAGGTCAGCTATAAAGTTGTACTTCTCAAGAACAGGAACAAATACAGACGGCGGTACATATGTTCCGTCCTTTTTCCGCCAGCGCACAAGAGCCTCCGCCCCGACTATTTTTCTGTTGGAAGCCCGGCACTGAGGCTGCAGAAAGAAAGTGATCTCATTGTTCTTAAGGGCTTTCTGAAAATCAGTGATCAGGCTGTAATCCTTCTCCATCTGATCGAACATGCTCCGGTCATAATACCGTATGCGCTCTTTGAGGCTGCCTCCCGCCAGCTCGCAGGCAAAGGATGCCCGGTCATAAAGCTCCATTATCGAGATGGTCTCGCTTGTTTCGGCAATGCCCAGCGCCGGCAGAAATCCAATGGACGCACCGTAGCGCAGCAGCAGCGACTGAATATTTTTATAAAGGACATCTATGTCTATCCTGTCTTTCGGCACCAGCAGGCAAAAATCATCATCTCCAAGATAGCATGCAATGCCCCCCGTATTGGCCGCATCCTTCAGAAGGCCTCCTCCCAGCCTTGCCAGCACCAGGTTCCCGTTTTCCCATCCATACCACTCATTAAAAAGCTTGAACTTTTCAAGATCTATCGAAATAAGCTGCCATGGGTACTTTACTTCAGCCAGCATGCTTTCCGCCAGGTTGAAAAAATCCTTCTTCTGCATCAGCCCTGTCAGCGGGTCAGCCTTGAATTCGAAGCCTTCTCCGACATCATTCAGCCCGTGCTCTCTGTCGATCACGTTCTGTATGTCATAGATGTAACACTCCACAATACCTTCGGCAAGTCCGTACTGCCTGCCGCAAAGCATCACCTGGTTCACCCATCTCCAGGGCCTGTCAAGCCCCCTTATCCGGAAAGTCATCTCCATAGTTCCGGGAATCTCCGACGATGACACCGTTTCCAGTATCTTTGCAGGATCACATACCTCCATATAGCGGCCTCTGTCTTCGGGAAAAACCTGATGATCGGATACATACTTATAGAATTCAGTATATCCGCCTTTCATAACAGGCATCTGATATTTCCCGGCCACATGGTATATGACCCGCATATGGTCATTTGGAATGTCCAGCTCCAGCTGTTCTTCAAATGAGGACTTACGGATAAACCGGACCAGAGCATCCGGATCATCAATATATTTAAACAGTTTAAGCATTCCATCTTCCATAACAAACACCTGACCCTGTCAACTGTTCTCCCATCGCTCCGCTTCTTCCGTCTGTGATTCGATAAAATTAACAAGACACTCGCTTATAAGCATCTGCAGGGACAGTTCCTCATGCAGGACGCGGGCTTCCGGCCCGCTGCCGGACGGCTCTCCCTCTCTCTGAGCAACGATCACATTTGTCACATTATGAAGGAGTACATCCTTCCCGGATCTCAAAAACTCTCCCGCGGTATAAAACCCGCTGGTATGTGCTATGGTCTCAAAAGGCATGGTTTCGCGGCTCACCTCGCCCCTGCCCCAGAACAGAAGCCTTGCCGCGCACGAAAACATCTGAATCACCTGCGGTGAAAACTCCTGTACAACAGCCAGATTTTCCTGCAGTTTATGCATTATATCCGCAGTATTTCCGAAAGTAAAAGCGCATCTCTTTGTATCCTTGCGGATAAAGGAAGAAAGCCTGATACCGCCGTCCTCCTGAATTCCTGTAACGATCCGGAGATATGGCGTTCCGTTTGTACGGAAGCCAAGTGGAAACACATTGACCAGCGCAAAGTAATGCCTGCCTTCCGGTATCTGTAGTTTTCTTTTATACACTTCCCCTGCCGGAACATTTCCAAGCGTATGGATATACCTTCCTTCCGCATCTGTTATCGGAATGCTGCCGCCTATCTGCCTCCAGCCTATAAGGTATCTGGCGGAAATGTGCAGCTCCGGACCTCCAAGCAGGATAAATACTGCATACTGGCGGACAGCTTCGCCGTCACTCGAAAAAACAAATGTCCGGGACAGATCTATCCACTTCGTCTCAGCCGCGTGCGCGCATCCACCATAGATCATTATGTTTTCAGGCAGCTCCGACAGATCCTGGCACAGTGCATCCATATCCACACCGCCCATTGTCATCATTATCTCAACAGCCTTTACCCAGGGATTATCCCGGAGCACGTCACGGAGGTTCATTACAGATTCCTTCTGTGTCTCAAAGCTCATTGGAAGCCGGATGATACGCACCTGTGTACCCGGATCCTCATAGACAGTGCATGAGATGGCTATATGGGAATCCACAAGGCTGCCGTAGACAATATTCCCGGCAGATGTCGAGCCTGCATACAGAGCGTCCGGGAACATCCCGCGGATTTCCAGAAGAACCAGCGGCAGCAGAGTTTCATCCGCGATATCCAGAAATATCCTGAAAACCACAGAGCTGTCAGGAATCCTGTTTTCGGCGCAGAATTCCCGTATTTTTTTAAGCCACGCCGAAAGCCCGTGTTTCTTTTTATACATCATCTGGAACTGCCGCATAAATGTATCCTCTTCAAACTGGGTTATTATTCACGTTTCAGACGCAGGCGGCCATGAATAGTAATCATATTGACGGTAACGCCCCTGGACAAAGAACGCAATACTGACAATCTGTACAACAGCGATAAGCAGATATTCTGTCCATCCCGAAAAATCATTATATAACCATAGTAACACATGCAGTATATGTGTACAAGTTAACAAATTGTTAATGACAGATCGTTACTTTCTATAATGCAATAAAGCAAAAAGGGACCGTGAAAAACAGTTTTCACAGCCCCGCTCATTTTACTCGAGTACCAGTTTAACACCGCCGTAGATGCCCGCATTGTTGCCAAGCTTTGCAAGCCTGAATTCGGTATCTCTGGACGCATGGAACGCATATTTTTTATAGTATTCTTTTATCTTTTCGATCACGCCTTCACCGGCCTTTGACATGCCTCCGCCTACAACGAACGCCTGCGGATCTATAACACAGCTTATCAGTGCCAGACCCTTGCCCAGTATTTCTCCCCACTCATCAGTAATGGCGATTGCAACCTCGTCTCCTTTTTTCACCTCATCCCAGAGTATCTTGGAGTTGAGCTCCGGAGTAAGGCTTGTCTTTGCATCCGGATGAGCTGCAAGATATCTCTTTGCCACACGGACTATACCATTAGCCGAAGTGTACTGCTCAAGGCATCCTTTTTTGCCGCAGCCGCAGGTTTCCTGTTCATTATCCATGACCGTCATATGGCCGATCTCACCGGCTGCCCCGTTGGTTCCCGGAAGTATACGGCCGTTGATGATGATCCCGCCGCCTACGCCGGTGCCCAGCGTAACCATGACAATATCCTTGTAGCCTTTTCCACCGCCCTGCCACATTTCGCCAAGGGCTGCAACATTGGCATCATTTCCCGCTTTTACCTTGAATCCGGTAAGGCTTCTCAGTTCCTTTTCCACATTGAAGAAGCCCCAGCCGAGGTTTGCGCACTTAAGAACATTGCCTGTCTCATCGACCGGTCCCGGAACACCCATTCCAATACCTTCAACATCATCAGCTGAAATCTGCTTCTCTTCCATCTTGGTTTTGATCGATTCCGCGATATCGCCGAGGATAAGAGAGCCGCCGTCCTGTGTCCTTGTAGGGATCTCCCAGGTATCCTCAAGTCCGCCTTCAGTTGTAAAAAGGCCCATCTTCACAGTAGTTCCGCCGATATCAACACCAAATGCATAATCTTTCATGTTTTTCTCCTCTCATTAATCCCGCGCCTGTCCTGCATTTCCACAGCTTACTATTCACAGCCGTTATTCCCGGCTCAGCCATAAACATCCGTAAATAATAACCCTTTAAAATACGGCGCCTGTCATTTAACCAGTATACTATATTTCCCCGTATGAAAACAGTACCTGCTGTGAGGTTTTTTTATTCCGATTTTGACTTCTTTAAGACAGGGGACGGTTCTCTGTCTCATTCCGCGATATAGTAGTTTTTGAAGTCCTTAAGGATATCGAGGTCTTTTTCGCAGATTATGGTGACCTCCGACAGGTCAAAAACCTTGCACATTGTTACCTTGCCGGATTTTGAGCTGTCCGCGAGGACATAGGTGTGGCGCGAATTATTCTTTACGACCTTCTTTTTCTGAGCCTCCTGCAAAGAAGGCGTGCTTACTCCTGACTGCTGTGAAAATCCGGTTATCCCGAGGAACGCCCTGTCAAAATACATATCCTCAAGCGTCGATACCGTCAGCGCTCCTACAGCCGACCCTGTATCAAGAAGGACCTCACCGCCCACTACAATACATTCCGCGCGGGCGCCGGCCATCTCCTGAAATATCAGCAGATTGGTAGTAACTATCTTGATGCTTTTATCCCTTACATACTTTACCATCCTGAGAGGAGTGCTCCCCGCATCCAGGTAGATCACCTCGCCATCTCTGACCAGGCTGGCAGCATAACGGGCTATCTTTTCTTTTGCATCAGTGTTGAGTGAAAGCCTTGAGTGTATTATGGTATCCTGCGAGCCTTCAGTCACTTTGGAGGCTCCTCCCCTCAGCAGATTCAGAAGCCCCTCATCCGCCATGGCCTTCATGTCACGCCGCACGGTAGACTCCGAAACGCCTTCCATGCTTGAAACTATCTGTTCTACAGTGACAAAATCTTTCTCATCCAGCAGCTGCAGGATCTGTTGTCTTCTCGCGTATGGCAGCATATTTATCCCTCTGGTATTCTTTCTATAAGCATCCGCAAATCATATCCCAAACAGGTGATTGCAGTGGTAATGAAGCACGGCCCCGGCATCCGCCCAAGGTTTTATCTTCCTTCAAGGCAGAGGCATAACTCCCGGCCGCCTCCTTTGATTAAAATGTACCACATAACCGAAAACAAGTAAAGCGGATGATCGAATCACATTTTTGCAATTCAAACATCCGCTTTTTGTGTTAACTGATTTTAAAAAATCCGCGAGAGCAAACCGCAGTGCTGCTTTTTATTTCTCCATCGTCGCTGCTTTTTATCGCTCCACTGTCATTGCTTTTTATTGCTCCATCGGCACTGCATTTTTTATTGCACCACCGCTGCTGTTTTACTGCCCCGTCACCTCCGCAAGTGTTGGCATGGAATTCTGCGCGCCCGCCCTTGTAACGGTCACAGCACTGCATTTTGTGGCAAAGCGTCCGGCTTCGAAGATATCCATCCCGTTTATCATCGAATAAGCTATTCCGCCGATAAAGGAGTCGCCTGCGCCTGTCGTCTCTACTGCCTTCACCTTCATTGAAGGGATCGCTTCCGCCCTGCTGCCGTCACTCACTACGGCACCTTCGCTTCCCATGGTGATCACAACTGTATTTCCATACTCTGCCGCCATCTCTTTGGCCATGGCGCAGCCTTCTTCCAGATTTCCGGCTGTCCTGCCTGCATAAAATGCCGCTTCTACCTCATTCACCACAAGGATATCGCATTTCTGCAGATATTCCTTTTCAAACGGCTCAGCCGGAGCCGCATTAAGCAGCACTTTGCAGCCATGTGCCTTTGCCCTGTCGATCACATACCTGTTTATCTCAAGCGGGATTTCCATCTGGAGTATGACAAGGCCGGTATCGTCAAGCAGCGTCTCCACCGCGTCGATATCCTCCCTGGTGATCTCAAAATTAGCACCTCTCACGATACTGGCGTGTACGCTTCCGTTCTCAAGCGCATGCACCACACCAAGCCCGGAAGGTCCTTCCGACCTTCTTATATGCTCTGTGTGAAGCCCGTATTTCTCAGCGGAATTAAACAGGAAATCACCCATCGGATCATTCCCGACGCATCCCACCATGTAGGTCTCCACCCCAAGCTTTGCCGCCTGCACTGCCTGGTTGGCTCCTTTTCCACCGGCCGCAAAGGTACATCCGTCCACAGGCATGGTCTCGCCCTGCTCCGGAAGTCTGCCCGCCTTCAGAATAATATCATAGTTCATACTGCCGACTACAAGTACTTTGCTGCGCATCGGTCCACCTCTCTTATATTCAGATCATTTGCTCTTTCTGCGTGCCATGAATGCCTTGAAGTCTTCCTGCATGAACTCAAAGTAGGAAGCAACAATGATGATAAGACCGGTCACGATGTACTGCCAGAAGGAGTCAACGTTGATAACAACCATACCAACTTTAAGTACAGCCAGCATAAGTGCGCCGATAAAGGTTCCAAGAGCTGAACCCCTGCCGCCTGCCATACGGGTTCCGCCGATGGCAGCTGCCGCGATGGCGTTAGTCTCATATCCGGTTCCGGCTGTTGCTTCTGCAGAACCGAGTGATGCAAGCATGATCATACCTGCGATTGCAGCACAAGCGCCGCATACGATATAGGCGACATACTTTGTCTTAATAACATTAACACCCGAAAGCTTTGCTGCTTCTTCATTGCCGCCCACCGCGTACAGATAAGCACCTGTACGTGTCTTTGCAAGGATAATATAGGCAACGATGAAGATAACGATCATTACAAGTACATAAAAGCGGATTCCGGCGAACATTTTGCCGTTAAAGATATTCCTGTAGGAATCCGGAACGCTGGTGACCGGGATACCGCCTGTTACGACGTATGCGATACCACGGTAAAGACTCATCGTACCAAGTGTCGCGATGAAAGGCTGAAGCTTAAGTCCCGTTACCAGGAAGCCGTTGAAAGCTCCGAGAACCGCGCCAATCAGAAGGCCGAGCAGGATGGCAATAAAAGGATTCACGCCGTGTACTGTACACCAGGCCACACAGATTCCTGTTATAGCATACGTACATCCGATTGAAAGGTCAATACCGCCTGTAATGATAGCGAACATGATACCTACCGCCAGGACTCCGTTCAGCACCATCTGCTGGAAGACCGTAAGGATATTGTTCCATTTGATGAAAGCAGGGTTCATTATGGTAAAGGCTGCGCCCATAGCCAGTGTAGCCAGGAAAACAACCAGCTCTCTTTTGTTCTTATTTATAAATCGGCTCATCTCAATTTCCTCCTATGGCATAGTTCATAATGACATCTTCCACATACTGGGTCTTATCTGTCAGTTCTCCGGTGATCTTTCCTTCACTCATGATGATCAGCCGGTCACTGAGTCCGATGACCTCGGGCAACTCAGATGAGACAACGATTATGCTTTTACCCTGTGCTACCATATCCTCCATCAGTCTGTAGATCTCTGCCTTGGCAGCCACATCCACGCCTTTGGTCGGCTCGTCAAAAATAAGGATCTCAGTCTCTGCCGACATCCAGCGGCTGAGGATAACCTTCTGCTGGTTACCGCCCGACATGTTCTTTGTCAGATAATCGATGCGGCGCGGATGTACGTCCATCTCCTCAAAGTAACGGGCGGCATTTTTGTTTTTCTTATTCTCGTCCACGAACAGTCCGGTCATGTATTTTTCCAGACTGGAAATGGCGATATTGTCAGTATTGTTCGATAACGCCATGAAGCCCTGCGTCTTGCGGTCCTCCGGGACAAGTCCAAGTCCGGCATGAAGAGCTTTCGTTGTATTCCAGGCTGCGTCCAGCTTCTTTCCGTGCATGTACACCTCGCCGCCGGTCTTTCTGTCAGCGCCAAAAATGGTACGCATGACTTCGGTACGTCCTGCGCCTACCAGCCCGAAAAAGCCAAGTATCTCTCCTTTATGGAGCTCGAAGCTGACATCTTCAAAATTGCTTCCGCTTGAAAGATGCTCAACCTTAAGGACAACTTCTTCAGTCCTTGGGCTCGGTTTCAGTCTTCCTGCCACCGCCGCGACATTACGGCCTACCATCGAATGAATAAGCTCATCCCTGGTGGTTTTGGCGATGTCGAGAGTTTCGATGTACTCACCGTCTCTCAGGATGGATGCGCGGTCACATATCTGGAAAATCTCCTCCAGATGATGGCTTACATAAAGGATCGTAACGCCCTGGGCTTTCAGTTTACGTATTACTTCAAACAATGCGTCGGTCTCTTTAAGGGTCAGGGAAGCAGTCGGCTCATCCAGCGAAATGATGTTAGAATGATGATACAAAGCCCTGGCGATAGCCAGCATCTGCATCTCGCCCGAGGTAAGGTTTGCCACCAGGTCTGCAGCACTGAATTTGCAGTTAAGCTCCGACAGGATAGCATCCACATCGCTGTTCATCTTACCAAAATCCACAAACATCCCTTTTTTCGGTTCATAGCCCAGCGTAACATTCTGCCCGACAGTCAGGTCCTTAACTACAAGCGTTTCCTGGTGCACCTTTGAAATGTTCCCGTTGACGATAGCGTCATTTGCGTCCTTAAAATGCACTTCTTTTCCATGCAGGATAACGGAACCTTCATATTCCGGGTATACACCATGCAGAATATTCAGCAGGGTGGATTTTCCTGCACCGTTTTCTCCCAGAAGAGCATGAACCTCCCCTTCCTCTACCGAGAAAGATATGTCTTTCAGCACATGTACTCCCGGGAAGCGTTTATTGATCTTGACAAATTCAACCGCCTTTGCCACTTCTGCCTCCTTCTTGGGATCTCCTGACCCTCTTACAGCAAAATGGCAGATAAGTAATGATGCCGCCTATCTGCCATTTTGTAACTCAAAACTCTATGCTGCTATTTAAGTAACAGATCACTCAGCTGCTACGAAAGTTGCGTCGGTCCATCCGATGATCTCGGCTGCTTCGGTATCAACGTTTTCAGAATCGATCAGAGCCTGAGGAGTTGCCACGACTCTCGGAAGTTCCTGTCCTGCCATAACACGAAGTGCACACTCGGTAGCAACCTGTGACATATAGAACGGGAAGGAATCAACTGTAGCGTCAAGTTTTCCTGCGCGGATGGAGTCGTAAGCTTCGCCGATGCCGTCTACACCAACTACAAGGATGTCTGCCTCTGCCTCTTCAACAGCCTCAACAACACCAAGTGCCATTGTATCGTTGTTGCAGAAGATAGCCTTCAGATCCGGGTTCTGCTGGATCCAGGTAGCTGCAAGGTTCTTTGCAGTCTGACGATCCCAGTCAGCGTTCTGCTCTGCGATAACTTCGAGTCCGGAATTGTTCTCTTCGATCCAGTCTTTGAAGCCTGCGGTTCTCTCACGCGCTGCAAAAGCCTTGGGCATACCGATAACGATTGCAACCTGCCCTTCATCGCCAAGCTTGTTGGAAATCCACTCTGCTGCCAGAAGGCCGTTCTGATATGCGTTCGGTCCTACATAATACTCTGCCGCTGCGATAAGTCCGTCATTTACGTTGAATACCGGGATTCCCTGATCCTGTGCGTCTTCAACAGCTGATGTCAGGTTGGAGTCGGAAATCGGGGAAGCAAGGATTGCTGTAACGCCCTGGTTTACCATGTTGCTGGTCATTGTCTGCTGTCCGATCTCATCTGCCTCGTCTGTTGTTGCATCGATAACGATCGAATAGTCAACGCCTGCTTCTTTAACCTTATCTTCTGCTGCATGATAGCCTTCTTCCAGTGTACGCCAGAACTCGTTCGAAAGAGATTTCATAACGCCGCCGAAGGTAATGCCGTCAGCTACCGGAACTTCCTCGCCAAACTCAGCGCGGACATCTTCGATCGTCATTGCGCCTTCTACCTGGTCCGGATTGAACTCCTCAGCATAAACTGCCATTCCGGAACATACCACTGCTGCTGCACATAAAACCGCTGCGAACTGTTTTGCTTTCATGATTTTCTCCTTTTCTTTAAAAAATGTGTTTCTTCACGCTTCTTTTTTATCTCAACATGCTCAGGATCAGCTTTGACGCGCTTACTCCGTCGCATTTTGAAATCACTTCACCGATCTTGTCCAGGCCTATTTCATCTACCAGATGCTCAAGCTTTTCAAAAGCGTCTATGTTGGCCTGCGTCTCCGGGGCTGCCGCTTCCCTTCTCGGGAAGGTGTCGAAGAATACCACTCCCGTGTAGTTGTATTTCTTCAGATAGTATACGAATTCCGTGCAAAGGCTGATATTTACCGACGAGAATATAAGCCCATTATCCTGTTTTCCATACCCGTCATTCATATGAAGGCCGAACAGCTTTCCTTTGCGGGCTGCAAGAGCGATCCCATATGAGGGGCAGTCGTTTTTCATCAGCATGTGGCAGAAGTCCAGGGTGCAGCCTACATTCGGCCTGTTTACTTCCTCGATCATCAGCATTGTCATTCCGGTGCTGTCGATCATCGCGAAGCTTCTTTCCTCAAAGGGCTTGTACTCTATGCTGATCTTGATGTCCGGAGCATAATCCGCAACCTCACGGATGCCCTCGACCATCATGTTCCATGCTTTTTCATAATCCATCTGAAAAGGATAATCAAATCCGTCATTCTCAAACCAGAGAGTAATGACGCTGCCTCCAAGTACCCGAAGGGCATCAATGCCATCCTTGCACATCTGGATCGCTTCTCTCTGGAGAACCGGATCCGGATTCGTGAAGTTGCCATTGATGAAGCGGCTTCTCCAGCGAATGGCAAAGCCATTTACTTTCAGGTCTCCCATGGCTTCTTTCAGCTCCTCCAGATCATATCCGGCGATATGTTCCGGATAGTTGAATTCCAGATGGGTCAGGCCATTCATTTTCCGGTATTCCTTAATAGCCTCAAGAACTGTCGCCCCCTTGAAAATAAATGAATTTACCCGTCCGGCATAATTCATTGGCTTTCATCTCCTTTCATTTAGTGTCATCTCTTTGATGGTTGTATATTATCATATACCTTCATATATCGTCAATAACTTTCATTAAATTTCTTTGGTTTCTACCTTTTCCACAATTTTAGCATTCTGAAATTGTGAACATTCAACAATTGCAGGCGGTTAACTTATGAAATTGCAGGTTTCAAAATCTTTCATTTAGATTCATCTAACTTTTTTCAATTCCCTTCAAATAAGACAGGGGACGGTTCTCTGTCTTATTATCGTAATAAGACAGAGAACCGTCCCCTCCTTATTATCTTGTGGAATCCCGAATGCAAATACTGACCGGAACAATCGTCTTCTCATCAACATTGAGTCCTTTTATCATGTCTAAAAGGCATCTCCCTGCCGTTTCAGCCAGTTTCCGGGGATTGCGGTCAAGAGCTGTGATTGCAGGCGAAGCCATAGATGAATATGGAGAGTTGTCAAAGCTGATCAGTTTTACATCCTCCGGTACATACAAGCCTACCCGGTGCAGTGCGGTCACCACTCCAAATGCAGCACGGTCCGAACTCGTGATAACGGCATCTACAGAGAATCCCTTCTGTATTATCTGCGTTACAAGCTCCTGGGTTTCTATTTCGGAAGAATTCTTTCCCGGCCTGTTAAGTATATATCCCGGATCCGGTTCTAATCCGTGCATCCGCAGTGCCTCTTCATAACCTGTCACTCGGGGACTTATCACGGTCTCAGCCAGATATCCCGGCATAAGAAGAATATTCCGGCATCCCTTTGAAATCAGGTAATCAGTTGCCTGCCTCATAGCCTCACGGTCATCATTTGCCACAAGTGGTACCGGCCGGCCTGTTTCAGGCTGCCTGTCAAGGCATACCAGCGGAAAGCCCTCAGGGATAATATCTTCAGGAAGAAAACTCAAGCCGCTCACGCAGAGGATCCCTTCCGCCCCGGAATCCACAAGAAACTTTAGATGGCTTTTTTCTCTTTCCGCATCATTACCGCTGCTCAGAATGACAGACGTATAACCCTGTTCATAGAAAAAGTCTGCGGCATAATCTGCCAGATTAGAAAAAAAGGTGTTATCTGCAGTAGGAATGATCACTCCTGTCATGTGTTTCGGATTGCTTCTGTCACTCATTGTTCTCCCCCTTTTCTCAGTTCACTTAAGAGGTCTGCATAACTGCGGCCTTTGCGGAAAAGAGCGCTTGTTCCAAGAATGAAACCATCTGCTCCAACAGAGGACAGATCTTCTATAACATCCGGGCTGCAGTGTCCGTCGATCATCAGCTTATAGCCATACTGTTCCTTCAGACTTGCCAGCTGTATAACCTTTTTTCGTGTGAAATCAATAAATCCCTGCCCTGCAAACCCGGGGTTCACCGTCATGACCATCACATAGTCACACAGATTCAGGATCTCTGAAATGCTGGCTACGCTCGTATCAGGATTGACTGCTATCCCTGCCGCCGCGCCGGATTCTTTGATATGAGCCAGAGTCTTTACAACGTATCGTTCCGACTCGGGATGAATATAGATGATATCTGCGCCTGCGTTTATAAACCAGTCCACCTTGTTGCCGGGATTTTCGATCATCAGATGACAATCCACCGGCTTGTCTGTGTATCTTCGGATTGTCTTTACGTCCATAACACCCATGGTAAAGTTCGGTACAAAGCTTCCGTCCATGATATCGCAATGAAAAATGTCAGCGCCGGCATCATCCAGTGCCCGGACCTCTGCTGCCAGATGTCCGTAATTTGCGCACATCATGCTTGGACATAGTAATCTTTTCATTTTAAATACTCCCTCTTCATTTTTTAATTTCAGTTCCCAAACGCCGTATCTTCACCTGGCTGTACACAGGCTGCATTACTATCCCTGCAGGGTTCAGCCCTTCATGACGAATCCGGCTGCAAAGCAGTAATGACGCCCTCAACGGCGAGATTCCAAAGTGAAGTTCAGCCAGGCAATTTGCGTATGAGCCATGAATACTAAATACACCGTACCGGTCTCATGTCTTTACTGTTTCAGACTTCTGCTGCCGAAAGATGCTGTGTTTCTTCTATCTCGTGTATCATATCAATCCTCGCCTGATGGCGGCCGCCCTCATATTCAGCATTCAGCCACTCCTCTATGATCATTTTGGCTGTCTCGATACCGATCACTCTTGCTCCGAATGCAATAATGTTGGTATTGTTATGCTGTTTCGAAAGTCTTGCGGTGTACGGGTCGCTGCATACACATGCCCTGATCCCCCGCACTTTGTTCGCCGCAAGGCTGATACCTACACCCGTACCGCAGATCAGCACACCGGCATCCACTTTTTTGTCTGCAACCAGTTTTGCCACTTTATAACCGCTTACAGGATAGTTAAACCTTTCAGAAGAATTTGTTCCCACATCTGTTATTTCTATTCCCTTTTCTTTCAGCCAAGCGCAGATCTCTTTTTTCATCTCAAGAGCAACATGATCGTTTCCTATAGCAATATGCATTATTTTTTCTCCTCTTATTATATAAGCCCCACACCTTACACCTTAACAGGCTGCCCACGGGGTGTATTCAGTTTGAAGTATTGTGTTTTCAGCTGTTTCTATATAAATGATCCGCTGAGTTTTTTTCGGGCATACAATGCACCGCCTCTTACGCTTTTATCCTTTTCATCATCGGTAAAGATCATATTCATATTCTTTAGAGGCAATGGTTTTCTCACCCGCTTCCTTATGCATTCCTGCAGAAGATCCAGCGGGAAATCGGCCATTTTCATAACTCCTCCCCCTATCAGAACATGATCCGGATCCAGAATATTCACTTCAGAAGCCACCGCCACTGACATGGCATCGATGAAATCATAAATAACTGTTTCATTTCCATGCTTAGTAAACATCTCTGAAATATCTGTCTCAGGAAAATGCTCATCCCTCATCCTGACAAGAGCTTTTCCTCCGGCAACAGCCTCGATACATCCGATGTTCCCGCAGCCACATCTGACATCACTTCCAGGCACCGGTATATGACCAAGCTCACCGGCTGTTCCGTTTGCGCCTGTGAGATACCTTCCATCAAAGGAGATGGCATTACCTATACCTGTTCCAAAATAGATGCCGCATGTGAGTCCTTCCTCCGGAATATCGTATTTTGCCATGTCATAGCACAGGGCATACGTTACATCCCTTTCGGCCATTACAGGAACCTTCAGTTCTCTCTCCAGGTACTCACATACAGGCAGATTCTCCATGAACGGGATATTAGGCGCCTGTATAACTCTTTTCCTTTCAGGGTCAAGCGTAGCCGGAAAGCCAACAGCAACAGCCCCAATATCCATTCCGGTTGAAAAGCTCCTGATAAGCTCAGCGATATCTTTCAGGACATCCCCGGAATGTATAACGCTTTTTGTGGGGATCTTTTCAAATTTCACCATACTGTCGTCTTCATCAACCGCACCTATACGAAAATTTGTTCCGCCTATATCAATCCCGATAATTAACATTATGGATCCTCCGTTAATTCATAATCAGCTTATTATGTTTGAGTAATCGTTTACTCATTCAAAACTTTTCCCGGTCTTTATGACCTTCAGAGAATCAGAGATTCTTCACTAAATCTGGCTCACCTAATATGACCGGGTATTAATTACATTGGGTAATCGTTTACTCACAGACAGAGTATACACATTTTTAAGATAACTGTCAAGTACTGATTTTTATTTTTTAACGAAAAAGTGTTACTAATCACGGCCGTAAGGAAATATACACTGCCATGCTTGCATGAGCAGAGCAGGGCAGTGTATATTTCCTTACAGGGTCTGAGCCCTTCATGAGGAATCCAGCCGCAAAGCGGCGGTGAAGCCCGTAAGGGCGAGATTCCGAATGGAGGGCTCAGGCCCAGCCGCAAGCGGCTGGGCCGTGAACAGTAACGAAACAGTAATTCAGGATTTGTGGAGCTGTGCCAATGCAAGGGGTTTGGCACAGCTCTACAAATCCTGATTCAATAAAATCTTTACATGAAAGTACGCTTCTCTGTCTTTCTTTTCTTATCTTGTCTTCTTATCCCGCCTGTTTCAATAAGAAATGTTGTATTTTGACCGCTCAGAATGAGGAATTTTAAGAGCATCCATAGCCTGGCTCGCTGTCCATTTCATAGTAGTCATCAGGTTTTTTATATCCTCATTATGACCTAATTCTTCCCCTTGGGTTATTCCTTGGGTTATTCCTTGCGTTATTCCTTCTGCTTTGCCCTTTTCCCAACATTCTGTTCTCATATCCTCGATCGCTTTACACATATCTACTTTAACCTCCTCCGGTTTTATTTTGAGCTTTGATCCTGTAACGGCATTCATCAGTACAGCACTGTCATTGTCTATACTTTTGTATGCATCACCTTCATGCGTAGTCTCGTGAAGCTTATCCTTATCCCCCGAGTACTTTATGTACTTCAGAACCTTTCCAAAATCAGTCTGAAACTTTTCGAAATCACTGTTTTCCATTTTGTTTGGCTCAAGAAGATTTATCCTGTAGTCAGGAACATACTGAAGCAGCGCCTTATCATCAGTGCACAGCATTTCATGGATGCTCATCGGACCGTCCCATTCAGAAGCACTGAAGAATACCACCAATGTGATCACCGGTATAAGCCGGTCTTCTTTTCGGAACCCTGATAGAAATTCTGCCGGGCTCAGAATTATTTTTTTCCTTTTATTAGCTTTTATTGTTCAAATATTCATAATTTTTACAGAAACTTTACAGTTTCTTCTATCGGTTTCCTCTTATCATGCCACCCTTTTGCCGGTCCCAGGGCGGGATAACCGAGGGGCAGGAATGCAACCGGTTCAAGATTTGAGGGCAGATCATAAGCCCGGATAATAATATTCTCATACTTCGCAACCTAAAGACGGCATGAAAGCATGAAATATTCCTATGGCAAAGCGCAAAAATACTATCATGCCACGTCAGGCACGCTAAATCGTTCACGCCACTGGCTGGGAAGGTTGTTGATAAATGTGCA
>JAFUCO010000045.1 GCA_017459635.1 Blautia sp.
ACTAGGCTGAAGGAGAGCGAATAAGATCAGACAGCGGACGGGTCTCTTTCTTATAAGACAGAGAACCGTCCCCTGTCTTATAAAAAAGGCTGCCGGAAACGGCAGCCTTCAAAAAAAAGCAGATAACGGGAATCGAACCCGCCTCCTCAGCTTGGGAAGCTGATGTTCTACCAATGAACTATATCTGCGTACTCATGTATACTAACACAAACAGTTGCGAAAATCAAGCGTTTTTTTGGATGAACTGGAATTATGTTTGGAAAGAAAAAGAAAAAAACAGAAAAAATTGAATACGACAGATCTGAGTGGCAGCCGGTACTCAAATGCAGCATATGCAATGGAGAGCAGGTCGGGGGACTCAGAAACAAAAGCACGGGAGAGTTTCGCGAGATAATGTTCGTGAGAGGACAGGATGACCTTGAGAGATTCCGGGAGATCATGGATGAGCGGGATATCGCCAAAATTTACTGATACGGAGGAAAAAAAGTGAATAATACAAAAAAAGTGTTTATTTTTCTGGCAGACGGTTTTGAAGAGATAGAAGGACTCACGGTGGTTGACCTTCTTAGAAGAGCCGGAATAGACATAACCATGGTGTCGATTAATAAAGATAAGAGTGTCAAAGGTTCTCACGGTATATCGCTCATGGCTGATTCGGTCTTCCCTGATACGGATTTTTCGGATGCGGATATGCTGGTGCTTCCGGGTGGAATGCCCGGAACAAGGTATCTGTCAGAATATGCTCCGCTTGTCAGTCTCCTCAGGGACTTCTATAATAAGGAAGGAAAGATTGCAGCAATATGTGCGGCCCCGACGGTCCTTTCTTCACTGGGATTTTTGAAAGATAAAAAAGCCACATGTTATCCATCAATGATGCAGCAGCTCGACTGCAGGGAGACTTCTGAGGAGAGCGTAGTGACGGATGGGAACATAACAACCAGCCGGGGACTTGGGACAGCACTCCCATTTGCGCTGTCGCTTATCGGTCAGCTGATATCGGAAGACAAGGCAAGAGAGATAGCTGTTTCGGTTGTAGCGTGAAAATCGCTTCGTGAAAACTGCTCTGTTCCGGTATTGCGTTTTGTTTTTTCGTGTGATATACTACTTCAATGATTGCGAAGATTTCAAGGAGGAAATATAAGAAAAATGAGCGTAAAGGTCGAGAAACTTGAAAAAAATATGGCAAAACTTACCGTCGAGGTATCCCTTGAGGATATGGAAAAGGCCATCGAAAAAGTGTATAAGCAGGCAAGAGGAAGGATCTCTGTTCCAGGCTTCCGTAAGGGCAAAGCTCCCAGAAAGATGATCGAAAGACTCTATGGAGCGGCGGTTTTCCTTCAGGACGCAGCTAACGAGGTGCTTCCGTCTGAATATCGTAAGGCAGCTGATGAGAGCGGACTTGAGATAGTTTCACAGCCTGTAGTGGATGTTGAGCAGCTCGAGCCGGGCAAACCATTTGTTTTTACTGCCGAAGTAGCCGTAAAGCCTGATGTCACGCTTGGCGAGTACAAAGGCCTTGAAGTTCCGTCATTTGCCTACACTGTGACCGATGAAGATGTCATGAAGGAACTGGAGAGCGAGAGAGCAAAGAACAGCCGTACAGTATCTGTTGAGGATGAAGGTGCTGAGAACGGAAATATTGTTACTCTTGACTTTGAAGGATTTGTTGATGATGTCCCGTTCGAAGGCGGAAAAGGCGAGGATTATCCTCTGACACTCGGCTCCGGCTCATTCATTCCCGGATTTGAGGAGCAGCTTGTCGGTGCAAAAGCCGGTGAGCATGTGGTAGTCAACGTAACATTCCCGGAGGAATATCAGGCAGAAGAGCTTGCCGGCAAAGAAGCAGTATTCCAGTGCGATATCAAGAAGGTTGAGAAGAAGGAGCTTCCGGAGCTTGATGATGAGTTCGCTCAGGACGTAAGCGAGTTTGACACTCTTGATGAGTATAAAGCAAGCATCCGTGAAAATATCGAGAAGAGAAAAGCAGATGAAGCCCTTCGCAGAAAAGAGGACGCTGTAGTAGATAAGGCCGTTGAGAACGCAGAGATGGATATTCCGGATGCGATGGTCGATACCCAGGTCAGCTCCATGCTGAACAATTTTGCGAACAGGATACAGTCACAGGGCATCAATATGGACCAGTACCTTCAGTTTACCGGTATGACCCGTGAAAAACTGATGGAGGACACCAGGCCGCAGGCACTCAAGAATATCCAGGTGAGACTTGTGCTTGAAAAGATAGCAGAAGCCGAGGATATAAAGCCGAGTGAAGAAGAGATCAATGAAGAGATTGCCAACATGGCCAAACAGTTTAATCTCGAGGCTGACAGCTTTAAGGATATGATGAGCGAGGAAGAGCTTGAACAGGTCAGTAAAGACATTGCAGTTCAGAAGGCCATTACGCTTATCACAGAAAGCGCGGTTGAAACAGAAGCACCTGCAGAAGCTGAAAATTCTGAAGAGCAGGCTTAAGCATATGCCTTTGAGGAGGATTTGATGAGTTTCGTACCATATGTAATTGAACAGACAAGCAGGGGCGAGCGCAGCTATGATATCTACTCCCGCCTGTTGAATGACCGCATAGTTTTCCTTGGTGAGGAAGTCACTGATCTTTCTGCCAGCCTTATAGTGGCTCAGCTGCTTTTTCTGGAGGCGCAGGATCCCGGAAAAGATATCCAGCTTTATATAAACAGTCCGGGGGGATCTGTCTCAGCAGGAATGGCAATCTATGATACAATGCAGTATATCAAGTGCGACGTATCTACCATATGCCTTGGAATGGCTGCCAGTATGGGCGCATTCCTCCTTGCAGGAGGCGCAAAGGGCAAACGTTTTGCCCTTCCGAATGCGACGATCATGATACATCAGCCTTCCGGCGGTGCCCAGGGTCAGGCTACGGAGATACGTATCGCTGCAGAACACATCCTGCAGACAAAAAAGAAACTGAATGAGATTCTCGCCCAGAATACCGGACAGCCGCTTGAAACGGTTGAACAGGATACTGAGAGGGATAATTATATGACATCTGAAGAAGCGAAAGCCTATGGAATTATTGACGGTGTGGTCGAGCATAAATGATGTTGTAAACTATAAGATGAGACTCCTGCGGATGCAGGGGTCTTGTCTTGTGTATAACTAAAACCGCGCGGCGCGCATGTACGGTAATTGCAGCTGCTCGCGATGCGCATCTGTTCAGGAACGGATTCTGAACAGATACGATGATTAAGCGTCAGATCCTGAGCATCAGAGCAGGCTGCTGTGAGCTTAAATACACCGATAAAAGAAAGGAATTTACTGCTAAATGGCTGGGAAAAAAGGAGATGGCAGGATACGGTGTTCCTTCTGCCAGAAAACTGAAGACCAGGTCCGCAAGCTGATCGCAGGACCTGAGGGGGTTTACATCTGTGATGAATGCGTGGGAATCTGCGCCGAGATCATGGAGGATGAAATGAACAATTCAGGTGACATGGACATCTTCGGAGGAGACGTCAACCTGCTCAGGCCGGAAGAGATCCATGCGATCCTGGATGATTACGTTATTGGCCAGGATGAGGCGAAGAAGGCACTTTCTGTCGCAGTTTACAACCATTATAAAAGAGTTACGACCCAGAAGAACCTTGATGTGGAACTTCAGAAGAGCAACATCCTGATGCTGGGCCCGACCGGTTCAGGTAAAACACTGCTTGCCCAGACGCTGGCAAGGCTCCTGAACGTACCTTTTGCAATAGCTGATGCGACAACTCTTACCGAAGCCGGCTATGTCGGTGAGGACGTTGAGAATATTCTGCTGAAGATAATACAGGCGGCGGATTATGATGTTGAAAGGGCACAGTACGGTATAATCTATATTGATGAGATAGATAAGATAACCAAGAAATCCGAGAATGTGTCAATTACAAGAGACGTATCCGGAGAAGGTGTACAGCAGGCCCTGCTGAAGATCCTTGAAGGGACTGTAGCTTCGGTTCCACCACAGGGCGGCCGTAAGCATCCTCACCAGGAGTTCATCCAGATCGACACAACAAACATTCTTTTTATCTGCGGTGGAGCATTTGACGGTCTGGAAAAGATCATTGACGCGCGCCGGGATACAAAGGCAATTGGATTTGGAGCTGAAGTAATTGCGAAGGAAGAACGCAATGTCGGTGAGATCCTGAAAGAGGTAATGCCTGAGGACTTTATAAAGTTCGGACTCATTCCGGAGTTTATCGGACGTGTTCCGGTTGTTGTATCACTGGATGCCCTGGATGAGGAAGCGATGATACGTATCCTCAAGGAGCCTAAGAACTCTCTTACCAGACAGTACCACAAACTGTTCGAACTGGATGGGGTTGAGCTCGAGTTTACGGATGAAGCTCTTGCAGAGGTGGCCAGAAAATCTCTTGAGCGCAAGACCGGAGCAAGAGGACTCCGCTCGATCCTTGAAAAAGCGCTTATGGACCTCATGTACAAAATTCCTTCCGACAGGACTATCCGTCAGTGCACCATAACAAAGGAAGTTATTGATGGTACCGGAGAACCGGTCCTGAAAAGAGGAGAACCGCCTGCACACTCCAGGCAAAGCCAGCGAACAGCTCAAAGGCGCAGGAAAGGCGGGCCGGAGACAGCCTGATATCTGTCCGGAAGGAAGCTGAGACGGATGTCTCTGCCTGTGACGGGGCCTGAGACAGAGAGCCGTCCCCTGTCATATTGAAGGAAGCTAAGACGGATGCACCTGCCTGTGACGGGCAGAATAAAGTTCGTATAAAAGTGAAAGAAGAGAAGGCAATGATAAACGATAAATCTCTGCTGCCGGTAATAGCACTCCGCGGTGTCACAATCCTACCCGGCATGATTATTCATTTTGATGTCAGCAGGAAAAAATCCATCAAAGCAGTCGAGACGGCTATGATGGATGACCAGACGGTTTTTCTGGTGACACAGCGTGATTCAGACCTTGAGGAACCGGATATAAATGATCTTTACTCTATTGGAACCGAGAGCTATATTAAGCAGGTTATAAAGCTGCCGCAGAATGTGATACGGGTTCTTGTTGAAGGAAAGAAAAAAGCCGAGCTGCTTTCTCTTGAAATGGAAGAACCCTGTCTGCAGGGAAGAATAGAGCGGATAGAGACAGAAAACGCCGAAGACCTGCCTCAGCCGGTAGCCGAAGCCATGTACCGGACAATGAAGGACCTGTTTGAACGGTACAGCCGTGAAAGCGGTAAGATCGGCCGTGAACTGGCTTCGCAGATACTTGATACACAGAACCTGAATGAATTGATGGAGAGCATCTCCGTAAACCTTTCGCTTACATGTGAAAAACGCCAGCACCTTCTGGAAGCCCAGACTCTTGAGGAAGAATATGAGATCCTGGGCGCACTGCTTTCCGGTGAGATACAGGTGGCAGTGTACGCCAAAGAACTTCAGAAGAAGGTAAAGGAAAGAATAGACAAAAACCAGCGTGAATACATGCTGAGGGAACAGCTGAAAGTGATACGCGAGGAGCTGGGAGAAGATAATACTGTGGATGACGCCCAGGAGTACCTTACAAGACTTGAGGCGCTTCAGGCCCCGCAGGAGATAAAGGACAGGATACAGAAGGAGATCTCACGCTTCAGGACTCTTGGCGGCAATGCGGCCGAGACCAACGTGAGCCGCGGATATATAGAAACCCTGCTGTCACTGCCCTGGAACAAAAGCTCAAAGGACAACGAAGATCTGAAAGCAGCCGCAAAGATCCTTGAAGAGGGACACTACGGCCTGAAGGAAGTTAAAGAACGCATTCTTGAATTTCTTGCGGTACGAAAACTCACCCACAAGGGTAAGAGCCCTATCCTTTGCCTTGCCGGGCCTCCCGGCACAGGAAAGACTTCAATCGCAAAATCCCTGGCTGAGGCGATGGGCAAGAAATATGTCCGGGTATGCCTTGGCGGTGTGCGTGATGAAGCCGAGATACGCGGGCACCGCAGGACGTACGTAGGAGCGATGGCCGGCAGGATAACCGCCGCGCTTCAGCAGGCGGGTGTATGCAATCCCCTTATGCTGCTTGACGAGATAGACAAGACATCTTCTGATTATAAAGGAGACACTTCTTCCGCGCTCCTTGAAGTGCTGGATCCCGAGCAGAACAGCCATTTTAACGATCATTATATAGACATGCCGCAGGATCTTTCAGAGGTGCTCTTTATCGCTACTGCAAATGATGCAGGAGCTATACCCCGGCCGCTCCTTGACCGTATGGAGCTGATTGAAATATCAGGCTATACTGAAAATGAGAAGGTCCATATAGCCGAAAAGCATCTGATACCAAAACAGATGGATATAAACGGTATCGAAAAGGGACGTCTGGTTATACGTCGTGCTGCGATAAGCAGGATGATCAACCACTATACAAGAGAAGCCGGAGTGCGGAATCTTGAAAGAACCATCGGGAGGATATGCCGGAAAACAGCGCGCATGATAATGGAGGAAAACCGGAAACGTGTGGTTGTGACCGAAAAAAATCTCACCGATTTCCTTGGCAAAGAGCGCTACAATTTCCTGATGGCGAACAAAAAGGACGAAGTGGGTATTGCAAGGGGACTCGCCTGGACACAGGCAGGAGGTGACACCCTGCAGATAGAGGTAAATGTCCTGTCAGGAAAGGGAGATGTCATCCTCACAGGCCGTCTTGGAGATGTGATGCAGGAATCAGCCCGAACCGGTATGACCTATATTCGTTCAATAGCATATAAGTATGGAATAGACCCTGAGTATTTCAGCGGACATGATATCCATGTACATATCCCTGAAGGGGCAGTACCAAAAGATGGACCTTCGGCGGGTATTACCATGGCAACAGCCATGTTGTCAGCTGTTATTGACAAACCGGTAAAAGCAGACCTGGCAATGACCGGGGAGATTACGCTGCGAGGAAGAGTGCTTGCAATCGGAGGGCTGAAGGAAAAACTGCTCGCGGCAAGATATGCCGGAATTCATAATGTACTTGTGCCTGAGGACAATAAAGCGGATATTGAAGAGATGGACGCTGAGATACTGGAAGGCCTGAATATTAGATTTGTAGGAACGATGGAGAATGTCCTTTCGTCCGCGATCGCATGATACAGGAAGAGAGGGTGCAGGATGGTAATTAAAAAGGTCTCACTGGATATAGTCTGCGGTGTAACCAGCCGTCTGCCGCATACCGAAAGGCCGGAGATAGCTTTTGCCGGAAGATCTAATGTAGGTAAATCTTCTCTTATAAACACGCTGGTAAACCGGAAGTCCCTGGCGCGCACAAGCTCACAGCCCGGCAAGACCCAGACTATCAATTTCTATAATATAAATAATTCCATTTATCTGGTGGACCTTCCGGGGTATGGCTACGCTAAGACATCAGTCTCTGAAAAAGAGAAGTGGGGGAAGATGATAGAACGGTATCTTCGAGGGTCGAAGGATCTGAGAGCTGTCTTCCTGCTCGTGGATATACGTCATGAACCTAATGCGAACGACCATCAGATGTATGAATGGATAATAAATAACGGCTACAGGCCGATCATTATCTGTACCAAACTTGATAAATTAAAGAGGAGCCAGGTTCCAAAAGCCATTAAAACAATTCGTGACAGCTTAAGGCTTCCCGAAGATGCGGTTCTTATACCGTATTCATCACAGACAAAGCAGGGAAGAGAGGAGATCTGGCAGAAAATAGATCTGTTGACCGCACCCATGAGTGAGACGGAGGCTGAGTAAATGGGAATCATTAAAGCCTTAAAGCTTGGATTTGAATATCTTAAATATGATGATGACGGTAATCCTGCGTCATCCCATCGTGCGGTAGATGATGTAAACATTGATATTGAACCCGGCGAATTCATTGCAGTGCTTGGTCATAACGGGTCTGGAAAATCCACCCTGGCGAAGCATATGAATGCACTGCTGCTTCCGACTGAGGGAACCATATGGATAGATGGAACAGACACCAAAACAGAACCTGAACTGTGGAAGCTGCGCCAGAAAGCCGGGATGGTCTTTCAGAACCCGGATAACCAGATAATTGCCAGCGTAGTAGAGGAAGATGTAGGCTTCGGACCCGAGAATCTGGGGCTGCCTACTGAAAAAATCTGGAAACGGGTTGATGAGAGTCTTAAAAAAACAGGGATGACTGCATATCGCAGCCATTCACCTAACCGTCTGTCGGGCGGACAGAAGCAGAGGGTTGCTATTGCCGGGGTCATGGCAATGCGCCCCAGATGTATTGTTCTTGATGAACCGACTGCCATGCTGGATCCTGTGGGACGCAGGGAAGTGCTTGACGCAGTACTGGAACTCAACAGACAGGAAGGCGTGACGGTTATCCTTATCACCCATTATATGGAGGAAGTCGTTCGAGCTGACAGAGTCTTTGTGATGGATAATGGAAGTGTTGCCCTTACCGGCACACCGAGAGAAGTATTTGCCCAGGTGGACCGCCTGAAGGAACTCAGGCTGGATGTACCACAGGTAACGCTTTTGGGGCATGAATTATTTAAAGCCGGCCTGGATGTCCCGGAAGGGATTCTTTTTATGGATGAACTTGCGGATGCGGTAAGCAGTCTTGCAGGCAGCAAAGAAACAGCACGCGACAACAACGTAAGAAACGGTGATACAGATACCGGAACGATTCCTGGAACATACTCTGATACAGATACCGGAATGATTCCAGGAGCATATTCTGAGACGGATTTAAAAGCGGATACAGTAAGTATGGCATCCGGAAGTGAAGTATCACAGCAGAAAAATGGGATACTTAAACTGTCAGGAGTGAATTATGTCTATAGCCCGGGCACTTCATTTGAAGTGAAAGCGCTAGAGGATATAAACCTGGATATTCCAGAAGGACAGTTTATCGGCATTATCGGGCATACCGGAAGCGGTAAATCTACACTCATACAGCATCTGAATGCCCTGATCCGTCCAACTTCAGGAAGGATTACCTACAAAGGCGAAGATGTCTGGGATGACAAGTATGACAGAAAAGCACTGCGGAGCGAGATAGGCCTGGTTTTCCAGTATCCGGAGCATCAGCTGTTTGAAAACGATGTGCTGTCGGATGTCTGCTTCGGGCCGATGAACCAGGGCCTTACGCGCGAAGAAGCCGAGAAAGAGGCAAAAAAAGCTCTCCTCCAGGTTGGTTTTAAGGAGAAGAGATTCCTGGATTCCCCTTTTGAACTGTCAGGAGGACAGAAAAAGAGGGTTGCCATCGCAGGAGTGCTGGCCATGAATCCCAAGATCCTTATACTTGATGAGCCTACTGCCGGGCTTGACCCGCATGGAAGGGATGAGATTCTGGAGCGTATTTCGCTGCTGCATAAGGAGCGGGGGATCACAGTAATCCTTGTTTCCCACAGCATGGAAGACATAGCAAAGTATGCAGAACGTCTTATTGTAATGAATGAGGGAAAGGTGGTCTATGATGACACTCCCCCAAGAGTTTTCAGGCATTACGAGGAGCTTGAAAAAATGGGGCTCTCTGCACCGCAGATAACATATATCATGAATACACTCCGTAAAAAAGGTATGGATGTCGATGTGACTGCTGGAACTGTGGAGGAAGCAAAGAAGGAGATCCTTTCAGCACTTGAACGTACGCGCATTCATATCGCAAAAGGAACCGGAGGTGACACCGAATGATCAGAGACATAACGGTCGGGCAGTATTATCCTGCAGACTCTGTGCTCCACAGGCTTGATCCCAGAACAAAGATCTTCGGGACACTCCTTTTTATAATATCCTTATTCCTGTTCCATTCTGTACCGGGATATATTCTTGCAGGTGTCTTTCTTGGAGTGGTTATTGCGCTTTCAAAAATACCTGTAAAGTTTATTTTTAAAGGATTAAAGGCAATATTTGTGATCCTTCTGTTTACAGCCTTCTTCAATATGATCTTCACTCCCGGTGAAGTGGTCTTCAAAGTATGGGTGATCAAGGTCACAAAGGAAGGCCTGATACTTGCAGGAAGGATGGCGGTAAGGCTGGTGTTTCTTGTCATCGGTTCGTCTCTCATGACGCTTACCACGACGCCCAACCAGCTTACGGACGGACTTGAACGTTCCTTAAGGCCGCTTAATAAGATACATGTGCCGGTACACGAGATATCTATGATGATGTCCATTGCGCTTCGTTTTATCCCCATCCTGCTCGAAGAGACAGATAAGATAATGAAAGCGCAGATAGCGCGGGGTGCGGATTTCGAAAAAGGAAATATCATCCAGAAGGCCAAAAATATGATTCCGCTGCTTGTGCCGCTGTTTATATCCGCCTTCCGCCGCGCCAATGACCTTGCAATGGCCATGGAAGCCAGATGCTATCACGGCGGTGACCAGAGAACGCAGATGAAGCCGCTCAAATACCATCGGCGTGACGCAGCAGCTTATATTATCATTCTGGTTTATTTTGCCGCAGCTGTATTATCGAGGGTATTCGGTATTTAAACCTGCATGGAAACACATGTGACGGCGAACTTTTAATGCAACTGTATTATCCAGGGTATTCGGTGTTTAAATCTGCATGGAAACGCAGGTGACGGCGAACTTTTAAGCAGCTGTATTATCCAGGAGGTTCGGTGCCTTTAACTAAATAAAACTTTGTAGAATGGCGGCGGAAACGCCGCCTGTCTTTTTAGGGAGGATCAGAATTGAAGAGGATCGGAATGGTCGTCGCATATGACGGTACCAATTACAGCGGATGGCAGATCCAGCCTAACGGGATCACCATTCAGGGTGTATTGAATGACTGCCTGTCTGAACTGCTTGGTGAGAAGATCGAGGTGATGGGTGCCAGCAGGACTGACGCAGGGGTCCATGCACTTGGAAATGTGTGTGTTTTTGATACGAATACACGAATACCGGGAGAAAAGATTTCATACGCTTTAAACCAGTCCCTGCCGGAGGATATCCGTATCCAGCTTTCGGAGGAGGTTGAACCAGACTTTCATCCACGCTATTCCGACAGCGAAAAGACATACGAATACAGGATCCTGAACCGCCGTTTTCCGGTGCCGACCGAGAGACTGTATTCTTTTTTTTATCACTATAAGCTGGACGAAAAACTGATGAGGGAAGCAGCTTCATATCTGATAGGAGAACATGACTTTGCCAGCTTCTGCGGGTCCGGAGCCCAGGTAAAATCTACGGTCAGGGCTGTTACAAGAGCAGAAGTGCTCCGTGAGGGAGACATCGTTACAATACGCATTTCCGGCACAGGTTTTCTCTACAACATGGTACGTATCATTGCGGGAACACTGATAGAAATAGGAAACGGCCAGTACCCACCGGAAAAAATGAAGGAAATAATAGATGCGCGCGACAGAGAGGCCGCCGGCCCAACTGCACCCGCACGCGGGCTTACACTCATGTGCATAGAATACATGTAGAGCTTTACGAAGATTTCATATCGGAATAAGAATATAGCGGTGTCACTGCATGAAGTATAACAATTGAAATGAAGATCCGTCAGATTGAAAATGGAGGTGGCAATTATAAAGAATACTGATCATCCGGACGAAAGAATACTCTGTCCATATGCCAAAAAGTGCGGAGGATGCGGCTATCAGGGGATGGACTATAAGCAGCAGCTTTCATTAAAACAGAAGAAGATACGGAAACTCCTTTCATCCTTTGGACACGTGGAACCTGTTATCGGAATGGAAGATCCCTGGCATTACAGGTACAAGGTCCACAGAGTTCTGAGCTATAAACGCGGAGGCAGGATAGTTTCAGGCATGTACAGGGAGGACTCACATGAGGTAGTTCCTGTCTCGGAATGTCTTATTGAAGATGTAAAATGTCAGGAAATAATAAACGCAGTGGTTTCTCTCCTGCAGTCCTTCAGAATCAGGATATACGATGAGGATACAGGATATGGCCTGATGCGCCATATAATGGTAAGAAGAGGAGCCAATACCGGCGAAATCATGCTGATACTGGTGGCATCTTCGCCGGTTTTTCCATCGAAGAAGAATTTTACCAAAGCAGTCAGAGATGCTCATCCGGAAATCACAACCATAATACTGAACATTAATCCGAAAAAAACGACCATGGTGCTGGGAGACCGTAATATAGTTCTTTATGGCCCCGGGTTTATTTATGACACACTGGGAGGAATAAGGTTCCGCCTGTCGCCCGGATCATTCTTTCAGGTCAATCCTGTCCAGGCAGAAATACTGTTTGATGAGGCAATAAAAGCAGCCGCACTTACCGGACGCGAGAAGGTCATAGATACATACTGCGGGACAGGCGTCATCGGCCTGCTTGCAAGCCGCCATGCAAACAGCGTTACCGGAACAGAACTCAGCCCTGAAGCTGTAAAAGACGCTTCGCGTAATGCCGCCGCAAATAATATCTCCAACGCCTCATTTGTCAGGGCCGATGCCGGGCAGTACATGCAGAATCTTGCCGACAAAGGAGAAAACGCAGACGTAGTGTTCATGGACCCTCCCCGCTCAGGCAGCACCAGACAATTCCTGGCATCGCTGGTAAAACTGAATCCAAAAAAGATAGTCTACGTATCCTGCGGCCCCGAAAGCCTGAGAAGAGATCTGACATATCTGACAGCAAATGGATATAAAACGGAATATATAAAACCTGTAGATATGTTTCCGTGGACACAGCACATCGAAAGCTGTGTGCTCCTCGAGCGTGTGAGCAACAGAAAAGCGGATTCCTATGTGAAACTGAATGTGAAGATGGAAGATTACTATCGGATCAAAGATGCAGAGTGCGGTGAAGCAGATGGATAAGGAAAGTATTATATACGATATTGCAACAATAAGCGATATTCCGGAACTTGTAAGGCTTAGAATTCTATATATGACAGGCGATTTTGGCTCCCTTACCCATGAAGAAAGAGAAGGTATGGAAAAACAGCTTCCGGGATATTTTGAGAGAGAACTCGGGAAAAAGCTGATTGCGTTTGTAGCAAGAGCAGAGGGCAGGCTTGTTGCTGCGGCTTATCTGTTGATTATCGAGAAGCCTGGGAAGCAGGAAGGAGAACACCACCGGAATACATCCCCAGGCTGTTGGCGTATCAAATTAAATTTGAGGGAATTCTAAGGAAAAATAAAGAAACGAAAGATACCCTGGTTGAGAAACAGGATGGCAGGCGGAATGTATCAATCATACAGGATGTTGACGGGAATAACATCGTCATAATTAATGATATAAGGTTTAAGGGAAAACGGTCCATAGATTGGAAAGATGTTAGGGAATACCTAAAAGCGCATGTCGGTGAATTCTATATGATTGCTGCAACTAGTGATCTTGTGTATATTGGGTCAGATCTTCCGAAGGAATATAGCGGATCAAATTATACGAATAGCCTTAAAGGAGCAAATGCAAAGGCAAAAGCGAATGCTGCAACAGGAATTCCGGAAATGATAGAAATATCCGTTGGTAAGCATTTTAGAGAGAATCGCGAAAAAAAGCATAAGAGAGATGCAAAAAATGGATGGTATAGATATGACTCAAGATTCGCACTTCCGGTTTATGGTGATAAAGGCGAATTAGAAAGATATAATATTTTTCATGCTTCCATGCTGGTACGTCATTCAAACGATGGAAAGCTGTATTTGTATGATGTTATAGACATAAAAAAAGAAACGAGCAACTCTCTCGGCGAATAATCGCTTACCAGACAAAAAACCCATTTCTTAAAAAAATAATACTATGGTAAAGGAAAAATGTCAATCCGATATTTGAAAATAACGGGTGACTTGTCTTATGTTGTTACTATTCACAGTCTGATTCTAGTGATAGTTTTGACTTAGTATTTTAAAATCCAATTCAGAAAAGCCTTGAAATATAAGCCTTCTCAACTCCGAATGGCGCCCTGGCACTATTGTTAGGGCGCCATTCTATTATTGCTTGGTATTAAACACCGGGGCTGTTGCTGTTTACGAATCTACTTCCCATTACGATCCCCAAACAAAACAATCACGTCCGATAAGAAAGTATCTTGGCATGGAAGATCCGGAGACAGGGAAACTGATCCCTTCTACCGGAAAAAGAGGCCGGAAGAAAGGCTCCGGAAGTGACACCGGAAATACCAATAAGAAAAAAGAAGAGATCGATTATAGACTCCTTTATGAACAATGCAAAAAGGAATCTATGGAAAAAGATATGTTGGTCAGAGCATTGCAGAAACAGAATAAATCCCTGAGATCATGCATTAAGCGCATATCTGAAATAGCTGGAACAATTATCAGCTCTGAAAGTGATTGATATTCACTAATTCATGAATCATGGTCCTGAACTACATTTGGACTATGCTTTCAGGAGGTATCAAAATGGGCATTGTTGAGGTACTCCGCCTGGAGATATCCAGGCTTCAGGTTGAGATCCATAATCTTCAGGCAAAACTGGAAGCATTCCGCAGCGGGGACCAGTATCAGTCCATGAAGAAAGAATACGAGGGTGTCATAAAAGAGAAAAACCGTGAGATCAACAGACTGAAAAAGGAATTAGCCGATGTTTATGCCCAAAAAGAAAATGTCCGGAACATCTGGTACGACGAGTGCGAGGATATTTTAAAGGAAACCGGGCGCATCATAAAGGAAAAGGACAGACGGATAGAACGTCTGGAATCACAAAAACTGGAACTGATATTAGGAACAGATCCGGCCTGAAAAAAGACGTGCGCGGCGATGTGCTGGAGCGGGTCAGCGCGCCATTACGAAGACCCGTTTGAACAGGCTGCTTATGTGTACAGCCTGGTCAGGGAGGAGGAATAATACCTGACAGACCGGGCATCTGCAGTGAAAAGCGCTGCAGGGAGGAGGAATCAGATGGGAATGGTCACCGTGATCCCGGCAAAGCTGAAGGCGGGAACAGGAAAAACAAATGAAGAAGCGCCGAAACTCCGCGTGGCGGCCTACTGCCGTGTCTCGACGGACTCGGACGAGCAGGAAACAAGCTACGAGATCCAGGTCGAGCACTACACGGAGTACATCAGCAAACACCCCGGATGGGTCCTCGCGGGCATTTACGCGGACGACGGCATTTCCGGGACGGACACGAAGAAACGCAGCGAATTCAACCGGCTGATAGACGACTGCATGGCGGGGAAAGGAAGAACAATATCGGCTTCCCGTCGCGTTCCATCTACGAAAAAGACCTCCACGCGGCGGTCGTGAAAGCCGTAAACAGGCTTATCCTGCAGGCGGGATCCATCCTGCCGCAGTACAGGGAGAATCTTGAGAAAGCCCTCGGCGGGACGAACAATGGGGAGATCGCCCGCATAGACGATGAGATGCTGGAACTCCAGAAGGGGATCCTGAAAAAAGCGAACGCCAGACAGGAATACGGGGACCTGGAGAAACGGATCGACGAACTCCGCAGCAAGAGGCAGAAACTGCTCCTGGAGGACGCGAACAATGAAAGCGTCAGGAGACAGCTGAAGATGATCGAGGAGTTTGTGAAGGAGCAGGACGGCCCGGTGGCTGAGTATGACGAAGCCCTGGTGAGGAAACTGATCAGCAAGGTCACCGTCCATGACGATAAGATGGTCTTCGAATTCAAATCCGGGCTTGAGATTGAAATTTAAACTACAGGTTCATTGACGGGTGCCGGCCCGGCGGTCTATCATGGACTCAAAGGCCGGTTCCCGGCCTGTTTAATGGAGAAGGGGGAACTTGATATGGCACAGGTTACATCAGCGGAAGCGGTAAAGTATTTGAGAAAACTGGGCGAGCAGAGGGATGCCCTGCTCGCCATGGAGAAAAAGGCGAAATCATTCACGGCGGCAATACAGGAAGACACAGAATCCGTCAGGCCCGCGTATGATTACAAAAAAGTGCAGGATGAGATCGAAGAACTTGAAGGGAAGATCAGGCAGCTGAAGCACTCCATCAACTGCTTTAACATCAGCTGCGAAGTCCCCGGCTTTAACATGACGATCGACCAGATGCTGGTTTATATTCCCCAGCTGACGGGGAGAAAAAAGAAGCTGGAAACGATGAAGGCGAGGCTGCCGAAAGAAAGGGTGAATGATGCTTTTTCAAGGGGCGGTTCCATCATTGAATACAATTACGCCAACTATGACATCGCGGCTGTGGAAGCCGATTACAACACCGTGTCAGATGAACTGGCGAGGGCGCAGAACGCGCTGGACACGGTAAACGCGACCGTGCAGTTTGAAGCAGAGATTAGCTGAGAAAAAGAAAACCTCCGGCAGGAGAGATGTGTATCACACCACTGCCGGAGAACCGGGTAATATCATTTTCCGGAGGCTGACGGGATAACCCTGAAACCTCAAAAACCTGGGGCGAAGAATAACAAGAGGCTGTTGTGTGCCCTAACACAACGATCTATGTGTCATTGTTATCGTCAATGTCTTCGTCATCGGTTATTATGCTTTTATCTGTCAGAGTTTAACGTCAGGTATAGAGGACCGCAAATCCGGTATACAGAGCCCCTGCAGGCGAGGTACGGTTAGAGCCTGTTTTTTTCCGCAGCCGTTTTCCGGCTGGAAAACCTGGGACATGCATTTTTTAACAAGCGTTTCGAAAATGCAGATGAAATCAAGTGTCCAGTGTTATTATTGTTATAAGCTTTATCCGTTATTTCTTTTTGTTATTGGTCATGGTCAAAAGTCATCGAGGGATGTATGTTCCGCCGAGGTTCTATTTTTTTCCATGTCCCGGCGGGGGAGGTTCGGTTCCACCCCGCCTTTTTATAATCACACCATTTCCTGATTCGAAGATGAGGAGTCAGGAGTATCAGTACACCCGCAGCTGAGTGTGTCTCCGCTTAACAGTTTATTCCGCGGAACCACAACCTTCCTCCCGCATTTACACCGGCAGAGCCATACGCTTTCAAGTGTCTCCTCAGGAGAGAAGATGGGATCCACTTCCCTGATGACTGTGAGCCGTCCATATTTATTTCCTTCCAGCCGGAATCCGGGATCATCATCCCTCTTACATCCGCAGTTTGATGCAGAGCCCCAGAACAGGTCATCCTGGGAAACAATGACTTCATTCCCGCAGTCACACAGGCATTTCCAGCTGCGTACAGCCTGAGTGTAAGGGACACGGGAGATGACGGTAAGCATCCCGAAACGGCGGCCTGTCATTTCCGCTTTTTCCATGTACAGCCACCTATTTGTTTACGGCTGCCTTAAGGGCCTTTCCCGGTTTGAAGGAGGGGACATCAGAGGACGGGATCTCGATCTGTTCACCGGATTGGGGGTTGACTCCTTTCCTTGCACTGCGGTGCTTTACGGAGAAGGTGCCGAACCCCGGGATTATGACTGTTCCGCCTCCGGCTAATTCATTTGAGATGGTTTCGATGGCGGCATCCCAAGCCTTGCGGGCCGCATCCTGCGGCATCCCGGTCCTTATGGAAATGGCTGAGATAAGTTCTGTTTTGTTCATTGTAAGGTCTCCTTTCATGTGCATTTTTTAGAGTTTCCCACAGGCCACTGGATAGCCTGCTGCTGACCACACCTTACCTCTGAAGCGGGATAAAGTCCACGCCATAGATCGTACAATCTTTCAGGGGTAATCTTTGTCAGATTTGAAGAATTGCTATGTTCCGGAAACAGAGGGATTACTACACGTAAAAAAAGGAGATGCGTGTGGAATGAAATCCAATAAACATGATCGAGAGGCACAGTTAATCAGAAGCCGCAGGAAATCACTCGGCATGTCGCAGGAAGAGACAGCGGCTGAGATCGGGATCGGGCTGCAAGCGTACCAGAGATATGAATACGGAGTGGCGAAGCTGTCCAACGCAAGGATGAAACTGGGACTTCGGATCTGCGCCGCTTTGGAACTTGACCCATATGAGGCTGTTTTTGAAAGCGGGGAGGACCTCGCTGGAGTGGAGAAGAGGGAATGAGAACAATAAAAGAATGCCTGGAATTGGCAGACAGGAAAGCGGTTCTTGGCAAACTGGCGTACCGTTTCATTGAGGATACGATCCACCTTCTGGAACTGAAGGACAGGACAGTCGGGGAGATCATGGAGAGGTACAGCAAATACATGGACTCTTTTATTGAAACACTTCTCACCATTGAGGAGAAGCGGAATGATGATATGGTGTTTTACCTGCATTCGGATTATGGGAAAGAAACAGTCCTTGACCTCATCAGTTTGAAGGCAATAAGAGCGGAAATAAACAGCCCCGGCCATGATTTCGGATTCCCGGATTGGAGCGAGTCCCTTGGGTATCTCGTGGCGGATACAAAACAGACGCAGGATGACCTGCCTACTTTAGTGGCCCTTTACCTGGAAGAGGCATCCTTTTTCGGAACAGATCCTGATGAAAGAAAAGAGAAAATTGACAAAGTCATTGCAGACCTCGACAGGTCAATGGAGTCAATTGACGGGACTGAGTATTTAACGGCCGAAGAAGTATTTGATGATCTCCGCAGGAAACACGGCCTTCCGGTTCCGGAGCATGACCCCATGCAGGAGGAGATGGAAAGCAAGGCCAGAAAAAGCATTTTTGAGTACAACACATATTCAAAGACCAGAGAGAGGAAAAGGATACTGGAGTCAACAGCAAAATAAAACAGAGAGGTAGAAAAAGGCCCGCTATGCACATCGCAAAAATGTGTGTGGCGGGCTTTTTTGCGTTCCGGAAACCACTGTCTACGCAGCATCATTTAAAAAATATTTGCTTTGCAGCATACATCTTGTCACGGCTTTCCTTTTCAAAAATATAACACCATGTAGGCTCACCTGTTTTCTTATTGATAAACAACGGGTGGGGAAGTAAATCTTCCTCGCCGGGATTCGGCTCTGCCTGAAATATCCAGTCCTCCCCGGCATCACCGGCAACATCCAAACCGGGAAAATCCCAGGATTTATACATCTGGTCAGCCTTATTCAAAGCTTCCTCGAATGTCACGGAAATCACATCCCTTCGTGGTCAGGAATAACCTCATTATTGGCAATAATCTATTCCTGACGGTTCATTTAACAGTTTTTTTATATCTTCGATTATACCATCATTTTGAGAATTAACATAGTAGTTTTCCTGGGATTTTCAGGGAATTAGAGAATGATACACGCATATATCAAAAAATAGTTTGGGATTACATCAGTACAGACGTGGCTATGTAAAAAACTTTATGTAAGTATACAATACGGCAGTTGTCATAAATAAATATACATAGCTGTGTAAATATCTATACACACAGCTGGAAAGGAGATGACCCGCATTGGAACAGAACACCGGGACAACCCGTAAGGAGAAGGAAAAGCCATGCAGGACTTAAAGAAGATAGCATCAGCCAGGGCGGCGCGTACCGATAATAAACCCATCGGAGCAAGCTTTGAAACAGAGCACCAGAGGGCGAAAAAAGCCCTGGTCAAACAGATCGAATCCCTTGTTGACGGGAGCAACATCCACATGATCGCCGCCGCGTCTGATGAAGAAGAAAACGGCGAGAAAAAGATCCTCAGGGTCGCCGCTTACTGCCGTGTCTCCACGGATGACCTTGATCAGGCTGTATCCATAGCCCTGCACGTCAACGAGTACACGCAGAAGATAAAGGCAAACCCAAACTGGAAACATGTGGGCACATATGTGGATGACAGATTTTCCGGCACCAACACGGAACACAGGCAGGGCTTCAAAAAACTGATGGCAGACGCGATGGACGGGAAGATCGACCTTATTATAACCAAAGCCGTCTCGCGTTTCGCCCGTAACCTCATGGACTGCATTGTCTGGGTGGAGGCGCTCCAGAACCATGACCCGCTCGTGAGGGTCTACTTTGAACAGGAGAACCTGGACACGATGGCGCAGACCAGCAGCATCATCCTGATCGTGCTTGCCATGGTCGCCCAGGAAGAGAGCCATATGAAAAGCGAGGCGATCCAGCGCCCGGTGTCAGGCACTTTGAGGGCTTATGGGAATTGCTTCAGGACAAATCGACTTTCCGGCGCAGGAATAGGAGATAGGCGAGCATCAGCATGAGCGGGAACGCGCTGCCGACCCAGAAGACCGCACCAGTCTGATTCACGAAGATGTTGAAGATCGCATGGAAGGTGATCACGAAGCACAGCAGTGCGGCCCGCAGCCATACCCGCTCCCAGAGAAAGAACAGGCCCACCGCCACCACCATACCGCACACAACGTGCATGGCTCCGGTGCCAAAGCCTCGAATCAGCAGGCGCAGGAGGTCGGCGGTGCCGTAGGACGTGAGAAAGCAGACGTTCTCGAACGTGGCGAAGCCCACTGAAATCAGCAGAGCGCCGCTGATGGCACTTTTCATCTCCGGCTCAAAAATCAGCAGATAGAACAGCAGGGGCAGGAATTTGATCACTTCCTCCACGACGGGGACGATTTCATAAGAGGCCGTTATCGCTTCTGTGCCCGTCACACCGGCCAGATAGGCGCTGACATAGGCGGAGCAGAGGCAGGCCGTCATCCCGGCCAGCAGGAAAATGAGTAAACGGCGGGCGTCTTTGCGCAGACACAGGATCGCCAGCAGCAACGGCGCGGCCAGACAAACTCATGCAACCGTGTTTAATTCTTCTTCGTAAAGCCCCCGCAGATATTCCGGGCCTTCTTTCCAGATGTCAGTTTCCAAATCGAAGAGGTCATCATATGTTTTCGATTTGGTAAAGGCAAGCATAGCCTGCTCAAAAGGGATTCCCTTTTCTTCTGAAAAATCTAAGAGCATGCAGCGCATGACGGTAATTGCGGATGCTTCCTTTTGCTCGGATGAGACTTCCTTAACGGATTCTGTCATAACGGTCACCTCTGATAAATTCTAATGACGCAACAGCGTCAGTTGTGCGGAAACAGAATTGATCTTTTAATCGTTCCGGCTCCAAAAGTTCAATGGCTATGCGGTCAGCCCTTTCAGAACCGGGTTCACCGTATGCACCGGACACATAGTTGTTCAGCGTGATGGCAGTCTGATCATCTGCTACCTTGCCGCCTATGATGTCGACCATGCTGTATTTTTTCCGGAGTTCCGGAAAAAGGGAATATTTTCTGTTACAGGCTGCGAAATGCAGCCATTCAGTATCCGCTTCATCAAAATAATGGATGAAGAGTTCTGCATTTGGATTGAAGTGGAACACGGAAACAACGCCGTTGTTTTCACTGAAATCATCTGGGATAAGCCCCCGGCGTTTTGCTTTACGTATCGACGCCGGAACATAGGAAACAGCCTGCTTAAGGGAAGATGTCAGATAAAAACCTTTCCCAAAGTCCAGGCCGTCCCGGCATTTCGAGAGGTCGATTGACTTAATGGCGGTATAGCCGCCATGAAAGAGAATACCATCTGCGGGTATACGGATCATACGGCAACCCCCTTGCTGTGCAGGATTTCTTCAATTTCATCCAGGGCACACTGATAACTGCTCACATGAAGCAGGTCATAACACTCGGAGATGAAACCGAGCAGGTCATATTTTTGGAACACTGCGGTACATTCAGCCGGTGACAAGTTCCATTTTTTCTGGGCTTTGCGGAACACCCAGCACTGCATATCGGCAATACCGATTTGTGTCTGGCTCATAGAGATCAGCTCCTTCCGGATATTAATATCCAACTTAAATATACCTCAAATAATCGCGAATAGCAACTTGAGGATTGGCAACAGGGGCGGAATCTGGATTTATATGAAGAAGGGGAGATTACCAAAGAAAGCGCGGTTAAATTGATCCGTGCCTGCCGGAAAGGAGTCCACTGGTGTGACGGTAATGAAGATGAGGCTTTTGAGGAAGTAGTAGAGAGGGGCTACTGAGGCCTGTGCTTTGAGAAGAGTACAGAGTTGTCTAACGTATATGAAAATAATCTGAAATATCCAGAGAAATATGATGTGTTCAGAAAATATGACAAAACTGCGGCGCATTTCTTTCTGTGCCCAGAGTGTAAGAAGAGAGTGATTGAGGAGTTTAAAGGTTGATACAGAAGGGCGCTTTGGTTCATTGACGCCCTTTTCTGGTTGGAGTAGAATCTTATGGTGGAGGTTTGAATGAAATGCTGCTCCGGTTCAATTTCAAGAATTACAAATCTTTCCGTGATGAGACATCCCTGGATATGACTGCCTCCGGGCATACAGAACACCCGGCACATGTGGTTAAATGCGGAGGAGAAAAGCTCCTTCCGGTTGTGGCTATCTATGGAGCCAACGCAAGCGAAAAGTCAAATGTGTACGGTGCATTTTCTTTTATGAAGGAATACGTTATGAATTTCTTCTACTTTGGTGGAAACGGAAGCAGACGACCCGGGGTAAAGGCCACTCCATATCTCTTTGACAGGGTGAGCCGAGAGAAACCGTCAAACGCCCGGCCTGCCGAAAATGGCAGTGGAGAACCTTAAAGCCGCCCTGATGCCGGAGGCTTTGATCGTATCTCTTGGTGCAAAGCTTAGCGTACAGATACTTTCATTTGTATATGACTGGTTTTCACGTAATGAAACTGTTCACATTGAAAACCTCGGTAAAGACTTTTCAAGAGAAGGCGACATGCCGGAAGGCTTTGTGAGCAACCTGGAAGTACAGGAGAACGTCCTCCGGTATATCTCCTCTTTTGATGAGTCCATTGTCGGTTTTGAAGTGGAAGAGATCAGGAAAAGAGACGAGGATGTGCTGGGAAAGGCATATATTATCCACACTGTCCATAAGCTTACGGATGGCGGCCGGCAAAGCATTCTTCTGGGAAATGAATCCGGCGGGACGAGGAAAATGCTGTCCCAGTATGGACCGCTACAAAGGACCTTGGAGCAAGGGAGCGTCATTTTCATAGATGAACTGAGTGACAAGCTGCATCCTCTTCTGGTCAGGAATATCATTTTAACGTTTTTGACGCCGGAGATCAATACAAACCATGCGCAGCTGATCTTCACAACACATGATGGTTTGCAATTTTCAACTGAACTGCTCAGACGGGATGAACTGTGGGTGACAGATAAGGATGAAAAGGGGACATCAACTCTTCATTCCGTTGCGGCGTGTAAAGACGATGAAGGGAATCTTGTGGAGAATTACCTGAATGGAAGGTATGGAGGCATTCCTGGGCTGAAGACTTTGTTGGTGAAAACGTAAAATCTGATTCGACGGGACTTTCACAGGTTTATCTTTTATGCTATGCTATGTAAATAATACATGGAACCCACAGATCTGTTCCCCTTGACGGACGTAAGAAGCGGAGAAAAAATGACCTTATGGACGATGCAACCTATACATATCTGGGATATGATTCAAAAAACAGGCGTATACCGCTGTGATCCCGAAAAGACAAGTATGAAGGAAATGGAATTCACTTCAAAATATGACTGGCTTGTCCGGCAGATGGAAAAGCGAATCGGCCCGCCACCTGCGGGAGTGAAATATCCTGTATGGGCCTGGCATACACAGGAATGGAAGCACCGTAAGCCCGACCTGCGAAGTGAACGGTGGTGCTACGGTTCGGGAAATGAGGAATATGCCTGCATAGAATTTGAGATCCCGGACGATCAGGTACTCCTGTCTGATTTTGACGCATGGAGCATTATTCTTTGCAATGGACTCCTTAATAACAACGAGGAAGAGGCGGACCGGATGGATGCTTATTGTGATTCGTTGCCTGAAAGGGAACAGAAAGCTTTTCAGGATGAGAATTGGCAGGGAGTCTTTGATCTTACACCAATGGAAAATGGTTGGATGAGAAGAGGAAAATGGATACAGGCTACTTTATGGGAACTACGAAAAGACATGGTTCGGGATGTGAGGTTCTTTGTAACTGGTAAGCATAAAAGGGATTGAATTATGAAAATAGAACTGAAACATTGGTCGCCTGACCTAAAGCAGGATCTGATAAACATATGCAATTCGGTACCCGGGGTCAGACCCCTTTAAAGTAAAGATAAGGGAAGAAGGGGAAGTTATTTATGGATGAAGAATACTACAAAGCATTAGCTAAAGTGCGATTGGAACGTTCAGAAGAATTGGTCGAAGAAGCGAAAGACCTGGTTCAGAAAGATTCTTACAAATCCGCAAACAACAGAGCTTTTTACGTTATTGAAAAGGCAATTAAAGCATTACTTGCAATGGAGAAGATAGATGTAGTTACTCACAACGGAGAATTGAAACAGTTTAACTTTCCTTCTGGACTATATTTCGGTTAATTCCGGTCAAGCGCTCAATCTGCCGCACCGTCAGCCCTTCGCCTTTCAGCTTGCGCAACGCCTCATTGCGTTCTTTTCTCTCATGTTCCTGCAAGGCTGTCCCGCTGTTCACGCCCAGACGCTTGCGAATCACATCCGGCGCCCACGAATCGTCGTGTCGCGGCCTGTCGTATTCCATGCATAGATCCTCGTTGACGGCATTTATGAACGCCTCATACTGCGCCTGCCCACCAGGCAGGCTGCGCACCGGCGAAAGCTACATGAAAGCAGGAGACCGGTCGTAATGGGCATAGCTGCTCCACGGATAATTCCGCGCTTCGCAAATTTCTGCCTTGTGCGGATTGTTCAAAATGTACCGGAACACCACTATTCTCAATAGCTTCGCTCTTGTAACGATCCCGCTGCAGACTGATGTCGCCATGCCATATCCCGGATTATTGGCCGATGCATGTCCGGTCGTGATCCTTACAGCCCCATTCGTCGTTTCTTTTCTTCCTCATAGGTTTCCCGGTGGATAAACAGGAATTTCCGAATGGCAAACAGCGCAGCAATTGAGCATACCGCGATCAGATTCTCCCAGACTTTCAGGTGCTCAATGATGACCTGCCTTGATACCGCGAACATCAGGACTTCAACCATCGACGACAGATCATGCCTGCAGAGAAGTTTGATCAGTTCGATCGCAATCAGGATATCATACAGA
>JAFUCO010000046.1 GCA_017459635.1 Blautia sp.
AAGCCGGTCAGTTGTACAATAAGACAGAGAACCGTCCCCTGTCTTAAGACAGGGGACGGTTCTCTGTCTTATTTTACAGGTTGTTGAAACTGCTTCTGCAGCTTCAACAGCCGTACTGGGCATAGAACCGGGGCGCGTACCTGGATTGGCGGGTTTTGAGACGTTCTCCTTAAGTGTCTCAAAAAGTATAGTAAATGATTTTGGAGTTTTTTCGTAACTGTTCAGAACAGCCTGAAGCACTTGCTGCTGAGCTTCTTTGTGCCGGTGGCAGGCATTGAAGGAAGCTGTGCAAGGATAATTGCGCAGAACATTACTGCGCATCCTGTAAGCTCACGGCGGGATAGTGTCTGTCCGAGTATCAGCCATCCTGCCAGCATTGCTATACTGGACTCAAGGCTCATTATAAGCGAAGCTACGGTTGGGTCAAGATCCTTCTGCGCAATGATCTGAAGAGTATAGGCTATTCCGCTTGAAAAAACACCTGCATACAGTATGGGTTTCCAGGCGGCCAGAAGCTGTGAAAGCTCCGGATGCTCAAACAGAAGCGCGGGAATGGCTGACAGCAGTCCGCTTACCAGGAATTCAATCATGGACAGAGCTGTCCCGCTGCTAACCAGCGGTGAATAGTGATCGACCGCCAGGATCTGAAACGCAAACAGCACAGCGCATATCATTACAAGTATATCGCCTTTGCCGAGAGAGAAACCTTCTTTGATGCACAGAAGATACAGCCCGACAAGGGCGAGGACGACGGCAGCCCATATAAAGGCGCCGGTCTTTTTTTTCAGAAAAAGCCCGAATACCGGGACAAGTATGATGTAGAGGGCTGTGATGAATCCGGCTTTGCCCACAGTTGTGTATTTTATCCCAAACTGCTGGAAATTGCTTGCCATGCAGAGAAGAACTCCGCACACAATTCCTCCGGATATCAGTTTGTAAGAACCTGAATTATCCTTTCGGGAATTATCTGCTTTGTATTTATAACTGCCTGAGTTGCCGGCGTTAGATGGCGGGGTATTTGAAGTTTTGATCTCCCCGGCAGGACCGGTTTGGGTCATGAAGCCTGCTTTATTAAAATTACCCTGCGATCCGGGCCCTTTTTCTTTTTTGTTTATAATAAGTACGAAAGGAAATAATACTGCGGCTCCTATGAGAAACCTGACGCTGTTGAAAGTGAAGCCCCCAACATATTCCATTCCCACACTCTGTGCTACGAAAGCAACGCCCCAGATGGCGGCGGTGAGAAGAAGCAGAAGGGAGCTTCGAACTGAAGATGATGTTTTGTTCATGTCCGTATTCTCTGATAAATCTATGCTGTAAAAACCGTGCTGCGGAATCTATGCTGTAAAAACTGTGCTGCAGAATCTATGCTGTAAAAACTGTGCTGCAGAATCTATGATATAAAATTCGTGCAGTTGATCTCTGTGCTGTAAAACCGTGCTGCAGAATCCATGCTGTTGAATCTGTGGCTTCAGATTGCTGAGAACGGATCCTGAACAGATCGATTCTGTCCAGAATCCGTTCCGGAATGTCTGTGCTTAATTCTCTTTATTTTTTACTTCGCGCAGTTTCATGGCGCGGACCTTCAGCGGAAGGCCGAACAGAGTTATAAAGCCTGAAGCATCGTGGTGGTCGTACATGTCACCGGTGGTAAATGAGGCAAGGGATTCATTGTACAGGCTGTATGGAGAAGTTGTGCCGGCCTTGATGATATTGCCTTTGTAGAGACGCATCTTTACTTCGCCGGTAACATATTTCTGGGTGGATTCGACAAAGGCCTGGATAGCTTCTCGAAGCGGAGTGAACCATTTGCCTTCATAGACTACCTGGGCAAACTGGGATCCAAGCTTTTTCTTGGCTTCCATGGTGTCACGGTCGAGTACGAGCTCTTCAAGCTGCTGGTGAGCTTCCATAAGAATTGTACCGCCGGGGGTCTCATATATTCCGCGGGACTTCATACCAACAACACGGTTTTCGACTATGTCAACAATTCCGATGCCGTTTTCGCCGCCAAGACGATTGAGCTCGGTAATGATCTCTGAAACCTTCATTGCTTTTCCATTCAGTGTTTTAGGAACGCCGGCTTCGAATGTCATTGTGATGTCTGTCGCACGGTCAGGTGCTTTTTCGGGAGTAACGCTCAGAACGAGCATATCATCATAATTCGGCGCCTGTGAGGGATCCTCAAGCTCCAGGCCTTCGTGGCTGATGTGCCAGAGGTTGCGGTCGCGGCTGTAGCTGTGGCTTGCATCGAACGGAAGGTCAATGCCGTGAGCCTTGCAGAAAGCAAGCTCGTCGTCACGGGACTGCATAGTCCATACATCAGTCATTCGCCATGGTGCTATGATCTTGATGTCAGGAGCCAGTGCCTTGATGCTGAGCTCAAAGCGTATCTGATCGTTGCCCTTTCCTGTCGCGCCATGGCAGATAGCTACAGCGTTTTCCTTGCGGGCGATCTCAACAAGACGGCGGGAGATTGCCGGTCTGGCCATGGAGGTACCGAGCAGGTATTTATGTTCATAAACTGCTCCTGCCTGTACGCAAGGCATGATGAATTCATCGCAGAACTCATCCACGATATCTTCGATATACAGCTTGGCAGCGCCGGAGAGTCGGGCACGTTCTTCAAGGCCTTCCAGTTCGTTGCCCTGTCCGCAGTTGACGCAGCAGCAGATGACGTCATAGCCGAAATTTTCCTTAAGCCAGGGAATAAGCGCGGTTGTATCCAGTCCGCCGGAGTAGGCAAGTACGACTTTTTCTTTCATAAAAAATCCTCCTGATACTTCATTCTTCGTGAAATGAATAATGTATAAAAATGCATAAATATGCATTCTATGCATTCAAGTACTTTTTATGCCAGCACTTGATATTTTAACAACACAGGTAATATACAACACTTTTTTTAAAGTTGCAACACCTATTTAAAAAAACCAAAAAATGATTGCATAATATGCAAAGCAGATGTATAATCAGAAAACGTACAAGAAACATTAAGAAAATGTTACAGCAGGGCTGCGCATGGAGACAGGCCGGCAGAAGCGTCGGCGGGCAGCCCGGTACAAGTCGGGCAGGCGGTTCTTGGGCAATGCGAACGGACCAGTGTAAGCTGAACATGGTTTAAGCAATGCGAACCGGGCCAGTGTAAGTTGAACATGGTTTAAGCAATGCGAACCTTAAAGTATGCCGGACTTGAAAATGATCAGGGAGATTTTACATATGATAAAGGCAGGAATAATTGGAGCAACCGGTTATGCCGGAAATGAAATTGTACGTCTGCTTCTTGGACATCCCGAGGCAGAGATCGTGTGGTACGGGTCAAGGAGCTATATCGATAAAAGGTATTCCGATGTATATCGGAACTTTTTTACACTTATCGAGGATAAATGCCTCGATGACAACATGGAGGAGTTAGCAGCAAAGGCGGATGTGATTTTTACGGCCACGCCGCAGGGCTTCTGTGCGTCAATGGTAAATGAGAGAATGCTCTCCGGGACAAAGGTGATAGACCTGAGTGCGGATTTTCGTATCAAGGATATTGCCAGGTACGAGGAATGGTACGGGATTAAGCACCAGGCACCCCAGCTTGAGCCGGAAGCGGTGTACGGACTGTGTGAGATAAATCGTGACAAAATACGTGATGCGAGGCTTATTGCAAATCCCGGATGCTACCCGACATGTTCGATACTTTCTATCTACCCGCTTGTGAAGGAGGGAATCATAGATCCGGATACGATCATCATAGATGCAAAGTCAGGAACCTCAGGCGCCGGAAGAGGAGCCAAGGTGGACAATCTTTTCTGCGAAGTAAATGAAAACATCAAGGCATACGGAGTAGCAGGACACAGGCACACACCGGAGATCGAAGATCAGCTGGGGTATGCATGTGGAAGAGAGATCCGCATCAGCTTTACTCCGCATCTTGTCCCGATGAACAGGGGAATCCTTATTACGGCTTACGCTTCACTTGCCCGGGATGCTTCAGATGAGGAGATCAGGGAGATATACAACAGCTATTATAATAAAGAAAGATTTGTACGTGTCCTTGACCCGGATGTATGCCCGCAGACACGTTTTGTGGAATGCAGCAATTATGTGGATGTCAATTTCAAGGTCGATCGCAGGACCGGCAGGGTAATTATGATGGGAGCCATGGACAACCTTGTTAAGGGCGCCGCGGGACAGGCTGTACAGAACATGAACCTGATGTTCGGACTTGATGAAGGAACGGGGCTGCAGGCAGTTCCTGCACTTCCCTGATATATAGTGAACGCCGAAGATATCTTTGCACTGATGTTAGCGTTCGTATGATGGAAAATCTACACCAATAGTGAAATGAAGCAAGAACTTCAATGTCATTACAAAAATAGATAGAGAACCGTCACATGTCTTACTAACAGAGAACCGAAGCAAGAACTTCAATGTCATTTACTATAAATAAGACAGAGAACCGTCCCCTGTCTTATTTGGCTGTACGGGGCGGAATAATAATCTCTTAAGGGTGTCTGGGAGGCGGAATGGATAATGGAAAAGATCAGAAATATTGAAGGCGGCGTGACAATGGCGAAGGGGTTTCGGGCAGCTGCGGCGGAGGCCGGTATAAAGTACAAAGACCGCACCGATATGGCCATGCTGTATGCGGATGTGCCCTGCCGTGCAGCGGGAACTTTTACTACCAATGTGGTAAAGGCAGCGCCGGTAATCTGGGACCGCGATATAGTGTATGATAAGGGGACTGCCCAGGCTGTGGTCATTAACAGCGGTATCGCCAACGCCTGTACCGGACAGGAAGGTATGGACTACTGCCGCAGGACTGCGGAGGCAGCAGGTGCTGCGCTTAACATTCCTGCCGATTCAGTCCTGGTGGCTTCCACAGGCGTTATTGGAATGCAGCTTCCGATAGACCGTATCACTGCCGGCGTAAATATACTTGCGGGAAAGCTTGCGGACACACCGGAAGCGGGGAATGATGCTGCAAGAGCAATAATGACGACAGATACAGTTTCAAAAGAAGCGGCGGTTCAGGTGACGCTGGGCAGCCATACAGTCACTATCGGCGGAATGTGCAAGGGATCGGGGATGATCCATCCCAACATGTGTACGATGCTGAGCTTCATAACGACGGATGCATGCATCTCACAGGAGCTGCTTCTTTCGGCTCTTCGCGAAGATATTGTCGATACGTACAACATGGTATCTGTCGACGGGGATACATCCACCAATGACACGGTTCTTCTTTTGGCTTCAGGACTTGCAGGAAATCCGGAGATAAGTGAAAAGAATGAGGATTACTTCCTGTTTAAGGAGGCTCTTCACGAAGTGAATACTGCTCTTGCAAAGAAGATTGCAGGTGACGGTGAAGGCGCGACAGCCCTCTTTGAAGTGAAGGTGGTCGGAGCAGCAACAAAAGAGGATGCGGTGAAGCTTTCAAAGTCGGTGGTAGGCTCTTCGCTTACCAAGGCCGCGATATACGGACATGACGCGAACTGCGGCCGGGTCCTTTGCGCACTTGGATATGCAGGAGTGCCGTTTGATCCGGAAAAAGTTGACCTTACTTTTGAAAGCGCGGCCGGAACCCTTAAAGTGATCGAGAACGGTGTTTTCACTGATTTTGACGAAAAAACAGCGACAGAGATCTTGTCACAGGAGCATGTTACGGCTGTCGCAGATATGAAAATGGGCGAGGCATCCGCAACAGCCTGGGGATGTGACCTGACACATGAATATGTGACTATAAATGCGGATTATCGTTCGTAAAGTGATAACAGTGACGGCTGTAAGGATATTTTATCTCCCTGTGCCATGCCTGCATGATCAGGACAGAGATATTTTTCCTGAAGAGGCTGTTTCCGGCATTAAGGATCCGGCTGCCAGGCATCGGTGCAGCACGGGCGGCGGGATTCAGAATGCATTTATTAAATCATACCGGAGGAACATAAAATGGTAAAACAGGAATATCTTGACAAGGCGGCGGTACTGATCGAAGCCCTTCCTTATATACAGCGGTTTAACCGCAAGATCGTCGTTGTAAAATATGGCGGGAGTGCCATGCTTGACCAGGAGCTTAAGGAAAACGTTATCAAGGACGTTGTACTTCTTAAACTCGTCGGGTTCAAACCGATAATCGTACACGGCGGAGGCAAGGAGATCAGCAGATGGGTTGGAAAAGCCGGAATGGAGCCCAGGTTTGTAAACGGACTCAGGGTGACGGACGCTGCGACTATGGAGATAGCCGAGATGGTTCTTGCCAAGGTCAACCAGGAGCTGGTTACTCTGGTACAATCGCTCGGGATTAAAGCAGTCGGTGTCAGTGGAAAGGACGGTGGACTCCTGAATGTGGAGAAAAAACTGTCCGATGGACAGGACATCGGCTTTGTGGGAAACATCAAAAAGGTCAATCCGCAGATCCTTTACGATCTGCTTGAAAAAGACTTTCTTCCTATTGTATTCCCTGTTGGATTTGATGATTCCTTTGCAACCTACAATATCAATGCGGATGATGCGGCCTGCGCTATCGCAGAGGCAGTGCATGCCGAAAAGCTGGCCTTTCTTTCGGACATCGAAGGGGTATATAAGGATCCGGATGATCCCGGTTCACTTATTTCGGAGCTCCGTGTGAGTGAAGCGCTGTCCCTGATCAAGGACGGCTATGTCGGCGGCGGCATGATACCCAAGCTTGGAAACTGCATTGACGCGATCGAGAACGGGGTCAACCGTGTACATATTCTTGATGGCCGTATCCCCCACAGCCTGCTGCTGGAGATATTCACCAACAAGGGTATCGGAACCGCAATACTCCGGGATAATGCAGAGAAGTTTGCGGAAGGCTGAAGCACAGAAAGCGATTGCTGTGCATCATTGACACGGGAGAATCAGTCGTATCATTGATACCGGAGTAAATTTCGGGATCGTTGATAGCAGAGAAAGGTGCCGGATGACTGATACCGGAGAAGAATGTCCGGATAGTTGATAATGGAGAAAAGCTGCCGGGGCACAGATGCGGAAAATCGTTCCGTATCACTTACAGGAGATAAAGATCATGAACATGCAGGAACAGATGAACAGAGCAGAGGAGAGCATCCTCCACACTTATAACCGCTTTCCGGTCGTTTTTGAGCGGGGGGAGGGTGTTTACCTTTATGACACTGAAGGCAGAAAATACCTTGATTTTGCTGCCGGGATCGCGGTTAATTCCCTGGGCTATCATTACCCGGGCTATGATGAAGCACTGAAGGATCAGATTGACAGACTGACACATATTTCAAACCTGTACTACAGTGTTCCGCTTGCGGAGGCAGGCCGGAAAGTGTTAAATGCAAGCGGTATGAGCCGTGTGTTTTTTACCAACAGCGGTACCGAAGCTATCGAAGGCGCGATAAAGGCAGCCCGGAAATATGCTTATCAGAAGACCGGCCACGCCGGATTTGAGATAGTTGCGATGAATGAATCCTTCCATGGCAGATCGATCGGAGCACTTTCGGTTACCGGAAATGAGCATTACCGGGAGCCTTTTGAACCTTTGATGGGTGGCGTGCGCTTTGCTGATTTTAATGATCTTGAAAGCGTAAAGGCTCAGGTAAACGATAAGACCTGTGCTGTCATCTGCGAGACCGTCCAGGGAGAAGGCGGGATCCATCCCGCAAGTAAAGAATTCCTGCAGGGACTGCGTGCTCTTTGTGATGAGAAGGATATTCTGCTTATTCTGGATGAGATACAGTGCGGAATGGGACGTACCGGGCATTATTTTGCATGGCAGGCATACGGTGTACAGCCGGATATAATGACCTGCGCTAAAGCACTGGGGTGCGGTGTGCCGGTCGGGGCTTTTGTGCTGAATGAAAAAGCCGCTGCAATGTCTCTGGCTCCGGGAGATCACGGGACCACCTATGGAGGGAATCCTTTTGTCCTGGCAGCAGTGAACAAGGTCTTTGATATATATGAAAAAGATGGTATAATAAACCATGTACAGGAGACAGCACCGTATCTGGAGGAGAGGCTGGATGATCTTGCCCACCGGTACAGCTGCGTCAAAGGACGCAGAGGCATGGGCTTCATGCAGGGACTGGTAATTGAAGGAAGGACGGTATCCTCGGTTGTAAAGGCATCCCTTGACAAAGGGCTTCTGGTGATTTCGGCAGGCTCTGATGTGCTGAGGCTTGTTCCGCCGCTTATCATCACAAAAGAACACATAGATGAAATGGTGCGAATTCTTGAAGAGTGCCTTGACGAAGCCTGAGGGTATATTTTCAGAACAGCGTGTACAAATATATGATTCAACAGGCAAAAATCCCATCGCCGAAGGCGATCTGCAAGGATTTTTGCCCGTATCTGTTCAGGTTCTGAACAGATGCGAAACAGTTTCAAAGCATGTGTCTTTGCAGACGCCTTTGCTGTTTGGGAGGTTTAGCATGAAATGGAAACAATTGAGAAGGAGCAGCGCATCACTCCTCCTGGCGGCTGCATTACTTGCTGTAAATACAGGGGCCTCCGGTGAGGAACTGCTTTATGATACGGCAGGAGAAGCAATCCCGGAGTATTCAGGAGCTGCTGAGGAAACGGGGCTTACGGAGGATGACCTGCTGTACGATGATCCGGCAGAAGCACCGTATGAGGATATTCTGCCTGACAGCGGAGAATTTACAGATACATCTGAGGATGACTTTTTTGAAGAAGAGGGTACTGACGGAATCTTCAGTGAAGAGCTTGTTCCTGATGCAGATGATGGAGCGGATATCATTTCGTCCGGCACAGCAACAGCAGAGGAAGAACCTGAGTATGTGGAGTCGGCGGATATTCCTGCGTCGGCTGGCTCCGGTGACGAGGATATTCAGGACATTCCGGCTGGTGAAGAGGAGCTGCTTTTAGAAGATGAAACCGGAGAGAATGCAGAAGGTGTAAGATATATAAAGGGAAGGCCGCTGACAGATGAGGAAAGGGCTCAGCAGCTTGCTCCATTTGACAGTCTGCATGAGATCCCCGAGATATATATTGATCCTTCAGAGGAGGATCTTTCGTCGGAAACGCTGTTCCGGGTTGGCGCGGCAGCTTCTTATGACGCACGAAACAGCGGCCTTGTCTCGCCTGTCAAGAATCAGGGGGCATTTCAGGACTGCTGGGCCTTTTCTCTGGCATCTGATCTGGAAACATCACTCCTGATGGAAGGAAGCGGGCTGTTTGACCTTTCGGAAGAGCATCTGGCCTATTTCTGGTGCCACAGGCAGAACGATCCGCTCGGAAATACCGCATATGATCAGAACACCATGGGCGGAGAGTACCACGATGGCGGAAATCCCCAGCTTGGTGCTTTCCATCTGAGCACATGGTCGGGAATGGCCTATGAAAGTACTTATCCTTCTGCCAAAGGACCCTTTGCTGCTTCTGCAGCTTATGATACGGCAGCCTATGTAAAAAATGTCGCATTCTTTTCAAACAATAAAAGCAATTCGATGAGCGCAAGGGTCAACCGTATCAAGAATATGATAACCACCTACAAGTCTGCAACATGTCTTATCTCTTTTGCGGCGACAGCGTATGCGAATCAGGGCAACTATTACAATCCTGATACAGCGGCATTCTGCAATCCGAAAGAAGGAAGTGTCAACCATGCAGTCACTATTGTGGGGTGGGACGACAGTTATTCAAAAAACAATTTTAATGCAGTGAGCGGTGTCACGTCTGACGGAGCGTGGATAGTCAAAAACAGCTGGGGAAGCTCATGGGGAGATAATGGATATTTTTACATTTCCTATGAGGACATGTCGCTCAGCAGCGTGGTATGCACATCAGGAACAGCGAACCCGCAGTACCGGAACAATTATTTTTATGACGGGACCTGTGCCCTTGGAGCAGCTCAGATAGCTGCCGGTGAGTCGGTAGCCTGTATATTCAGAGCCAATGCCGGAAACGGCAAAGCAGAGACTCTGGGAGAAATAGTTACAGGTGCAGGATCTGACAAAGCATCATTTTCCGCACAGGTATATCTTGGACTGAGCGATACATCTGACCCGACAAGCGGTACAGCTGCGTGGTCAACGCCGCCACAGCTCACGCAGAATTATCTGGGAATGCAGACACACGCTGTTCCGGAGGTCGACATAGCTCCGGGGACTTACTATTCAGTGGTGCTTACAAACACTACCGGAAAAGCAATCAGCTATTATTTTGAAAAAGACATCCAGTACAGCTGGTGCAGTTTTACTGCAGGAACAGAAGCGGGACAGACCTTCAGAGGGACTGCCGGAAACTGGGCGGATCAGTCGGAGCTTAATGTTTCTCCCCGTATAAAAGCTCATACTAAAACTGAGAATTATACACCATCGATCTCAGCAGGGGCATCGGAGGTAACGCTGACTCTTGGACAGACATATAATATCCCGGTCAGTGCAACGCCTGCATCATACGGATCTCTCGGGTATAAGATCAGCACTTCGAATAAAAGTGTGGCTTCTCTGTCCGGGAAAAAGATCACTGCCGCCGGAACCGGCAGGGCGACGATCACCGTATGGAGCCTTAAGGCGCCAAATATCAGGAAAACAGTTACGGTCACAGTACTTCCAAAAGCACCGACAGGTCTGGCTGCATCTATGTCATCGTACAACAAAGCGAACCTGAAGTGGTCGGCAGCAGAAGGCGCGGACGGGTATATCGTTTATCGTCAGGAGAAAGGCGGGACATCCAGATACCGTGCCACCTGTGCCGGAAGTCAGAATTTAACATACACTGACACTGAGAACGCGTCAAATGATTTCTGGTTCCGTCCGGGGTATACTTACACCTACTATATAAGGGCTTACAAAACTATAAACGGAGTCAAGTATATGGGAGCCGCTTCCGGAAGCAGGACGGTGACACCTTCATATACAAAAGAGACAGCCACTGTACGTACATTTACGGGATTATATAATACCGTCTCCTACAATAAGATAACAGGTGCCGACGGGTATCGCATCTACCGCAGGATGAACAGCGGAAGCTGGAGCCTTATATACACAAGGACAAGCGGAACTCCGGCCCCTTTGAAGGATTCAAAGAGCCTTGCTTTCCTGAACAAGTACCAGTACAAGGTCGTTCCGTACAGGCAGATAAACGGGGTCAAATATGATATGCCGTATTCGTGCAGCGGAATTCTGATTACGGTTCCGAAGGTCACGGCTGTGTCAAAGATCAACAATACTTCAAATGGGCTGCAGATCATATGGAACCGTCAGATATCCTGCACCGGTTATCAGGTTTACCGGCGTGAGGGAACAACGGGGGAATTCAAGAGGATATTTACGATCAATGATCCGTCGCGCCTTTCCGTGACAGATACTAAAGTTGTTAAGGGTAAAAAATATCAGTATTACGTTAAGGCGTTTGTTAAGCAGTTCTATCAGACCAGTGTGTTCGGCACATATAAGATCAGCGGTTCTGTGTTAAGGAAGTAGAAGCTGCAGTCTGACAGAGAAAATGCCGCAGATAAAGACAACAGAAGTTGAGACCACAGTAAAAGGAGCGACAGAAGATGAAGCCGCAGTAAATGAAGTCTCAATAAAAACCGGCAAATGAAACCTAAGTAAAGAAAACTTCAGCAAAGAAAAACGCCTGATCTGTGTGTGAACATGGCAGATCAGGCGGTTTTTTATTTTGTTTCATCTTTAAGAAAAACAGAGCGGATGCATCGAAGGAGTGGGTAAAATGAACCCGTACCGCAGGCGGAGCGTCCGCTTTCTGCTGCGGGTGTCAGTTGATAACTACGCCCTTCTGAAGCATAACGTTTGCGTAGACGGCTTTTTCACCTGTAGCTATTATGCAGTAAGCCGTTTTGGCTTCTTCATAGAACGCAAAGCGCTCGATGTTGCCAACAGCAGAAGCGCCACGCTCATCGTATTTGGCGACGATATCGCGGTATGTATTCCAGATGACGGGTGTTCCTACGGTGTCGCCTTTCATTACTTCCATAAGTGTGACAGGTTTTTCAACATAGGTGTCAAGCGGGATGACCTTAAGGATAGCATCCAGTATCTCCGGAACGCCGTGACCGTCAAGACGGACTACGATTGAGTTTTTGCCCATGGATTCAACAGGGAAATTGCCGTCGGCAATGACTATACGGTCGCTGTGTCCCATTTCACAGAGCACTTTGAGCAGTTCGGGGGATAAGATTTCCGGAATTCCTTTTAACATACGATGATATCTCCTTTCATTTAAGCCATTAAGGCGGACAGACCATCACCTGCAGGACCTTTGTCCGGCCATGTGCCGGTTTAAAGGGCATCTTCTTCTGTGCTTTTACGGCATCAGCGGTGACGGTGTTGTGTCTTATGGCATTATTGTTTTATGAAAACAGTATACACCTCAAAAACAGGCCATGCAAGAGGCAGTAAAATGTTATCTGTTCACGAGTAAGACAGAGAACCGTCCCAATGTCATTTAGATAGTTCCATAGTTCCCCTGTCTTATTAGGAAAAATTATTTAAAAATCGTGAAAAGTATTGTCAACTATGAAATAATTAGTTAAAATAGGAAATGATTTGTATGAGAACCGGTTCTGGATTCGTAATGAAGAAAGGCCGGAGAACATGGCAGCAGATAAAAACAGAAATATAAAAGTTACCACAGAAAGAGTTCATTCCGCAGGAATATCGTTGACTGCGCTGCTTCTTGGAGCGGCCGGCCTTATGATGCTGGCTGCCGGATGCCGTGACAGGACGGTACGGTTTATCGAACAGAACACCGAAGCCGTTTCGGATGTAGCAGCGTATGAAACAGATGATGCAGCTGGAGCATTTAATGCGGATGGCACAGATGATGCAGCTGGTACGTATAATGCAGGAGGCACAAATGATTCTGCCGGCACAGATGATGCCGATAATGAACCAGAAGCCGGAATACCGGGAAACAAAGATAAGGACGGAATGCAGGAGGATTGCGGGACAGCCGGACAGGATGATGCCTCTGAGAAGGAAGAGGAGAGCACCGGTATTTATGTAGATGTATGCGGAGCGGTCAGATGCCCGGGAGTATATATTCTTCCCGAGGGCAGCAGAGCATACGAAGCTATCCTGCTGGCAGGCGGACTTACCGAGGACGCATTTGCAAGGGCAGTCAATCAGGCGGAAGTGCTGAGCGACGCAATGCAGCTGTACATTCCCTTTGAAGGAGAGGAGCCATATACGGGCACTGCTGTGGAGGATACGGTGCGAAGCGGTGAGGACAGTACACCGGCTGAAACATCAGACGGACGCATAGACCTCAATACTGCCGGAATGACAGAACTGTGCAGCCTGGCAGGCATAGGAGAGTCCAAAGCATCGGCGATACTCGCTTACCGTGAAAAATACGGTCCGTTCGGCAGCATAGAGGAACTGAAGCAGGTCAATGGTATCAAAGACGGTACATTTGAAAAGATAAGGAACCAGGTCAAGGTAGATTAAGGAGAGTTAAATGGCAAAAAAAGTTTTGGTAGTAGATGATGAAAAACTGATCGTCAAGGGCATCCGGTTCAGCCTGGAGCAGGACGGAATGGAGGTGGACTGCGCCTATGACGGCGAGGAAGCTGTTGAAATGGCCAAGGCGGGGAAATATGACATCATCCTGCTTGACCTTATGCTTCCGAAGATGGACGGCCTTGAGGTATGCCAGCAGATACGCGAGTTCTCCAATGTTCCGGTCGTCATGCTGACAGCAAAGGGTGATGACATGGACAAGATCCTTGGACTGGAATATGGTGCTGATGACTATATTACAAAACCCTTTAACATACTTGAGGTTAAAGCACGTATAAAAGCGATCATGAGACGTACGGGAAATGATCATGAAGAAAAGGAAAAAGCCCGGACGCTGGAGGTCGGGGATCTCAGGATGGACTGTGAAGGCCGCAGAGTATTCATAGCGGGTAAGGAGATCAACCTGACAGCCAAGGAGTTTGACGTGCTTGAGCTTCTCGTAAACAATCCCAACAAGGTATACAGCCGCGAGAACCTGCTGAATATCGTATGGGGGTATGAGTATCCGGGCGATGTGCGTACCGTTGATGTCCACATCCGCCGGCTGCGTGAGAAGATCGAGACAAATCCAAGCGAACCAAAGTACGTACACACCAAATGGGGTGTGGGTTATTATTTCCAGGCCTAGGGCCGTAGGAGTGTACCCGCTCTGGAGGATTGTGAAACGGTCGCTTTGAGTGTCTCAAAAGATATTGTTGAGAGACAGCATCAGCAGTTTTTCAACTGCAGCAGCCCGGAGCCGAAGGCGCGCGGCTGCTTTTGGGAGCAATCCTTCTGTGTTTCAAAGTATTAGATCAAACAGGGGCTGTGAAAAAGGACCCTCCGGGAATTCAGGGGGATCTTTTTTTACAGCCCCTTTAAGAGGAGTTTCTGATGAAAGGGCGAAAAGGATTTCGTTTTTTTAAAAGCATGCGCTTCCGGATCCTTACGATCCTGATACTGCTTGGGATCATTCCAAGTCTTGCTGTGGGTGCGGCGGTGGTGCTCAATTATGAGAACCGTGCCATCGAAAACCGCAGTACCAACGTGAAAAAACAGTGTGAGATGCTCTGCAATCTGCTGATCCAGGAAAACTATATGAATGATCCGGGTTCGGAGATAGTGTCTACAAGGCTGGAACAGCTTGCGAATATATACAGCGGCCGGATCCTGCTTGTGGACAGGACATTCCGGATAATAAAGGATACCTATGGCACGGATGAAGGGAGGATCCTTCTGTCTTCACTGGTTACGCAGTGCTTCAAGGGCGATGCGGCAACAAGCTACAGCAGGGAGAACCAGTACATTGAGCTGGCAGTACCTGTGCGCAGCCCGGATGTGAAACAGATGCAGGGCGTAATGCTGATATATGCCGGTACCAGTGAGATCAGGGCGACCATGCACGAGCTGGAGCAGAACAGCATCATCATCATCGGAATTGTCATAGTCATATCGGTTATCCTGGGGCTTCTCCTTTCCAGAATGGTTGTAAGGCCTCTTTCAAGGATCACAAAATCGATCGAGGATGTGACTGACGGCCTGCAGACAGAGGCCATATCGGTTCCTGACTATACTGAAACAGTGCTTATCACCGAAGCGTTCAACAAGATGCTTTCAAGAATGAAGACCCTTGACGAATCAAGGCAGGAATTTGTATCAAACGTGTCACATGAGCTGAAGACTCCGATGACTTCAATGAAGGTACTCGCAGATTCGCTTGTAGGACAGGAGGGGCTTCCGGAATCGCTTTATCAGGATTTCCTGGGGGACATAACTCAGGAGATAGACCGTGAAAACAAGATAATCACGGATCTTCTGTCGCTTGTAAAGATGGACAAGACGGCTTCGGGAGTAACGATCACTCATGTCAGTATAAACCGTCTGCTTGAGGATATACTGAAAAGGCTGCGTCCTATTGCGGGCCTTCGAAAGATCGACCTTATCCTTGAAAGCTTCCGGCAGGTCGAGGCAGACGTGGATGAAGTGAAATTCACCCTGGCAATCAGCAACCTTGTTGAGAACGGAATAAAGTATAACGTTGACGAAGGATGGGTGCGTGTCAGCCTTGACGCGGACCACAAGGACTTTTTTGTGACAATTTCCGATTCCGGCATGGGGATCCCTGAGGACCAGATAGAAAGGATATTTGAGCGTTTCTACCGTGTCGACAAGTCTCACTCCAGGGAGATAGGCGGGACCGGACTGGGCCTTTCCATAACAAGGTCGGCTATCGCGATGCACCATGGAAACATCAAGGTTGCAAGCAAGGAAGGTGAGGGTACTATCTTTACAGTGCGTATTCCTCTTTCATATATTCCGGAGGAGGCAGGCAGATGAACGTAAAAAAAGCTTTAAGAGTATTTGCGGCGCTTTTCATCTGCATCACTGCGGTATTCATTGCAGTTTATGCTTCGGATGAAGAGGACGAGGAAAAAAAGTATTCGCTGTTTTATATGAACGGAAGCGAAACAAAGCTTGGGGAGGATGAGTTTAAGCCTGAAAAGGGTTCATTGAATTATATTCTGCAGACTATCATAGACACCTACAATACAGGGCACAGGAACGGTATAGCCAGGTATCTTCCGAACAATCTGAACATTGACTCATGGAGTATGGAGGACGGAACCCTGACGCTCAATCTGTCGGAGGAGTACTTTGAACTCAGTACCCCGCAGACGGTACTGCTCCGTGCAGCCTTTGCCAGGACCTTTACCCAGTTTTCGGAAGTGCTCTTCGTCTTATGCAAGGTGGATGGTGAAGAGATCAAGGATGAAAATGGAAATCCGGTTGGAAGGATGAGTTCGGACACTTTCGTGGAAGTAAATTCGAGCGACCGTGATTCTTACCGGTATGATTCATTCACACTTTATTTTACTGATCAGGACGGTAAACGGCTGATACCTGAGATTCGCAGAGTATATTACAGAAGGAGTCTTCCGAAGGCAAGGGTGGCGCTGGAACAGCTGGCTAACGGCCCTATGGAGAAAGGAAACTATCCTACCATATCTTCAGATGTAACGCTTGAGAGCATTGTGATCTCCGACGGCATCTGCTATGCTGATTTTGACAGAAGCTTTCTGGATGAACCTGTGGCAGGAGTATCTCCGGAGATAACCGTATGGTCGGTCGCCCATACGATCATTGCCAACACTGAGGCTGAGAAAGCCGAGATCATGGTGGACGGCATGAGTGACGAGACAATGGGTGAGCTTGACCTTTATCAGTTTTTTGGATGGAATGATCAGCTGTCTGCAATGCCTGAATGATTTCTGCATCGGTGCGTTCATGAGATGTACCTTGATACATAGATCTGATCGTCTTTTACATAAAAGGTCACAGCGCCGCTTTTCATAGTATATTCTATCTGGCACCCTGCCCGGCTGAGCCGCTCTATGGCTTCCGGTGCAGGGTGTCCGTATGTGTTGGTTTCTGAGCAGGATATGATGCATGCCTTAGGAGAGACTGCGCCTAAAAAAGCTTCCCCCGATGAATATCGTGAACCATGGTGGGCGACTTTAAGAAGGTCTGCAGGATGCAGAAGGCCTTCTTCAAGCAGCCTGTTCTCGGATGACATGCTGATATCTCCTGTAAAGAGAGCGGAAAAATCCCCGTATTCCGCGATAACTACCATTCCGTCTTCGTTTGGATCAGTAACCTGAGTGCCCGCCTGAGGGGACAGTACGCTGAAGGTTATTTCACCTTCCTGCAGGACATCTCCTCTTTTGGCATAAAGTACGGGTACTCCCGCTGCCGATGCTGCCTCCTTCAGTCTGTTGAAAGCGTCAGGAGGCGCTTTCCAGTCAGGAAGTATGAGAGCTCCTGCAGTTATACGGGTCAGATGTCCTGACATGTATTCAAGGAGAGACAGGATGCCGCTTATATGGTCGTTGTCAGTGTGTGATACGAATACAGCGTCGATGTGCGATATCCGCTGAGATTTAAGGTAGGGCAGCAGTTGATAGCGGGCTATATTGTTCTTGCTGGAACTGCCGCTGTCTATAAGAAAAGTGCTTCCCTCAGGAGTATGCAGGATACTGCAGTCACCCTGGCCGATGTCCAGAAAAGTGACAGAGAACAGTGAAACCGGCCTGTATAAAAGGATTTCAAAAGAAAGGGCAGAGAATGAGAGAAGGATAATGAGATATATAAGAGTGGTCTTAACAGCTGGCCGGGGATGACCGGAAGCCGATATGCGGACATTCTTTTCTGCGAAAAAGCTTCGGAGGAGACATTGATCTGCGGATGCAGAATGAAATTGCATGTTCATGCAGATTTCTCTGCACAGAAATAAGAAAATTACCAGCAGCAGGTAATACAGGAATATCTGGAACCCCGATGGCTGTCCTGTTATGACGGTGCAGAACGGAAGGCGGGTGCCTGCTGAGGCGGTGATCTTCAGCAAAAACAGGGCTGTCCTTCCCGGGATTGAGAGGATAATGCCGGCCGGGACAAAGAGACTTCCTGCCAGCATGGCCGCGAGAGCGCTTGCGAGGATGATGCCTGCCGCCGGAATCGCCAGGAGATTCAGGAGTATTCCGAAAAGCGATACTTCACTGTAACAGTACATTGTCACGGGAAGTGTGGACAGCAGGATGGAAAATGATAACAGCAGGCTTTCTGACACTTTTTTTAAAAATCGCTTCGGGACGGGCAGTGGGTGCGCCGGCTTTGTAAGGAATATCCTGCGGAAGACAGGAAATATCCATCCCGCCCCGGCTGCTGCTGTGAAGGACATCAGAAAACCGGTGTCATAAAGGCACGCCGGACGCTCAAGCAGAAGAAGTACAGCGGCCAGAGAAAGTGCCGAGAGGGTGTCGTAGATCCGCCCGGTGATTTGGCCGGCACTTGCCGCAAGGAACATTATTACGGAACGGAGCGCTGATATTCCGCTTCCGGTTATCACACAATAGAAGATCAGGAAGAAAAGGGGAAGGAGTATTGACACCTCAAGCCCGGCTCCGGCCTTCTTCAGAAGCCGCATAAGTCCGGTGCCAAGGAAGCTGACATGAAGACCAGAGACTGACAGTATATGCAGTATGCCGGAAATCTGAAAGAGCATTGATGTTTCGTTGGAAAGGCCTGTCCGGTCGCCGAGCGCAACGGCTTCGAAAACAGGTGAATCACTGCCTGAGGTTTCTGAGAGTGCTTTTCGGAAGACCGCTCTGAGACGAAGGATAAAGGCTCTGGCACGGCTGTGCTCCTCTGATGATGCGACAACCTCAGCATCCTTAAGGGTGCAGAAGATGTTCCGGGCTGCGTAATACTGTCTGAAATCGAATTCTCCGGGATTCCGCCTGCCTTCTATTTCGGAAAGGCTGCCTGAGAGAATGAGCATTGTTCCGGGAAGGTATGCATCTGCTGCATCCAGGTCAACCCTGACTGAAGACAGCGGATGAGTTTCATCGCCGGATATCAGGCGGGTATTTCTAAGAACAAGTGATCTTTCGGTGGCAGAAAAGACTTCGCCGGAGATGAGGACTGACGGGTCAGAGATAAGTGTACGTTTAAGCTCACTGGTAACAGGATTTTCCCTGAACAGAGGGATATGAAGCCTGTCCGTCAGGAACAGAAGTCCCATCAGGAGCAGACATGCAAGACAAAGAGGGCGTTTGATCATAAGATGTACCTGACTTGGAATTGACCGGAAGTTACATGTTTCAGGTTTTAGTATACCCGTTCGTGGAATCTATGTCCATAGGAGGTTTTGTCGAATTACTTGCGTAACTTTATCTGTCGTGGTAATATAAGTAAGCGCTGTAAAATTAACACTGCGTTTTGAGTACTGTTGATCTATGATAATCCGTATCTTTTCAGTACCTTCACAGATACGGGCAAAAATCCATGCGAATCGCCTGGGGCGATGGGCTTTTTGCTTATTGTATCATTGATTGACAGTACTGATTCCAACGCGTGACGGGCATACAGCGGGAGAGGGGTTTCTTCCATGAAATATTCACGGAAAAAACAAAAAACAGTCATTACACTGATTGCGATATGCGCATTATCGGCACCGGTACATGCTGCGCGCGACGGAGAGGCGGCGCGCATGGCATATACTTCTGATATGGCGGAACCGATGCTGGATAATGAGTTTACATCGGATTTCTATTTTATGAGACCGGTTGATATTAACAGTGACGGGGTAGCGGAGCTTATCGTATCGCAGCTCACTTCCCGCCCGGTTATCTATTCATATATTGACGGAGCTATGAAACCGGTATACCAGGGGAACGGCGACGGGGCAATAATGCAGTATTATCCGGAGTCCGGGATCTTTGCAGAAATGTCCGGACGAATGGGAGAATACCGTGTATGGTATGTGAGCTTTAACGGCAAACGTGCAAGAGTGCTGTTCAGCTATTCCTACGAAGGCGAGCCTATGAGCCCGACTAACAGGGACTATATATTTGATAATTATGATGTCACCTGGTATAAGGGGAATTCCTGGACAGGGGAGGAGATCTCACGCAAGAGGTTTGAGAACCTTTTTCAGCAGATCATCGGGGATGCGGTGTGCATACCGCTGAGTTCTACAATGTATGATAATACAGGAGAGAACCGTGAGAAGTATATACTGAACAGTCCGGTACCAACTGAGACGGATCCGGTGGCACAGCACATGGATTCGGTCGAGAACCAGGCAGACGGTATAATGGTCAGCTGGAAAGCATCGACTAATGCGGATGGTTATGTTGTCTATCGCCGCCAGGGCAGCAATGCTGATGGGAATACGGAAGAAAGCGAATGGAGCAGTGTAGAAATAATAGATGGAAGGGACGTAACATCCTGGCTTGATGAGGATGCGGTGTCTTCCGGGACAGAAGGACAGCTGTACTATTATACAGTCCGCGGATACATTGATGATACTTCAAATCAGAGCACGGAGTATGAAAAAGAAGGACTGGGAACAGCCAGGCTCAGCGCTCCGGAGATCGTGAGATGCGAGGATGCTCCGGAATGCATGTCATATGTAAGATGGACGTGCAATGAAGCCGCTTCCGGATATCTGGTGCAGTACAGTACAGATCCGGAGTTTGAGAACTGTGAGACTGCAGAGCTGCCGGATAAAGAAGCAGATCATTTTACAGGCGAAGGACTTACGGACGGCGAGACATATTATTACAGAGTGCAGGCATACCTGAAAACAGGTGACATAACCAGTACCAGCAGCTTCAGCGAACCGCAGAAAATGACAGCCAGGCAGTAGTCCCATGGCTGCGGCTGTGGTATTTCATTAAGAGAGGAGCTCCAGAATGACCGCATCAGAACTCAGCAAAGTCATAGCACCATATATTCCCGGGGAGAAAAACGGCCGGCGGAATTTTCTTCCGCTGTATGCTGATCCCCGCACTATGGACCGGATATTGACATATCTGGCCGAACCTTTTCGTGGCAAGATCGATCTGGTGGTTTCTCCGGAACCGCTCGGCTTTATTCTTGGGAGCATGATGGCCAGAGAGCTGGGCACAGGTTTTGTCGCCCTTCGCAAAGGCAGAGACTATTTCGACGAGGATAAGGACACCATCTTCGCTTCCTATATAGATCATCACAACAATGTGCAGTGCCTTGCCGTAATGAAGGACCTTATTCCGGCCGGAAGCCATGTACTTATAGTTGATGACTATATCGGGACTGCAGCTACTATGCAGTCCTGCCTTACGATACTGGAAGAAGCAGGAGCGTCTGCGGTCGGGATTGCATCTCTTGGAGCATGCTATCGCCGTGTGACCCGCGAGATGATCGACTCCGGAATGGTGCACTGCATATGCAGGATCTCAGCAGAGGCATAATATGAAATAACCTTTCACGGCCGTAAGGAAATATACTCTGCCCTGCCATGCTTGCATGAGCAGAGCAGAGTATATTTCCTTACAGGGTCTGAGCCCTTCATGCGGAATCTTTTTTGCGAAGCAGCGGTGAAGCCCATAAGGGCGAGATTCCGAATGGAGGGCGCAGACCCCAGCCGCTTGCGGCTGGGCCGTGAATTGTAACTATATATGTTCCTCAGGCGAAAAATATATCTTGACATTGCCGCATTGATATTATAGAATAATTAAGCGTGTTTACGGGAGTGTCCGTGTCAGAGCCTGTGAACATCCTGATCATGTGAATAAAGGAGGTGTCATCATTGGCGAATATTAAATCTGCAAAGAAAAGAATTTTAGTTAACAGAACAAAAGCAGCGAGGAACAAATCCATCCGCTCAGAGGTCAAGACTTCCATGAAGAAAGTTGAGGCAGCTGTAGAGGCAAAGGATAAGGCAGCAGCTGAGGCAGCTCTTAAGGATGCAGTCGCAACCATCAGCAGAGCTACTTCAAAAGGTGTTTATCACAAGAACAACTGCGCACGCAAGGTTTCCCGTTTATCCAGAGCCGTAAACAGCATCTGAGCTGTAATACGGATATAGATCATAAAAAACAAGCAGCCACAAACCGTCATGTGGCTGCTTTTTTGATGCCGTTTAGGGCTGTGCAATTCTTGATGCCGTTTAGGGCTGTGCAATTCTTGATGCCGTTTAGGGCTGTGCAATTCTTGATGCCGTTTAGGGCTGTGCAATTCTTGATGCCGTTTAGGGCTGTGCAGTTTTTGATGGTGTTCAGGGTCGTGTAATTTTTGATGCTGTTCAGGGCCGTGTAATGGCTGACCTGGAAAGAGTTTTACATGCTGCAGAGAACAGGATTCAGGCCCGGCTGTTTTTCGCGCTGCTGTATTTTATTATCATGAGTTCTACTGCGAGCCTGTCGGAAATACGGCCGGTTTTCACTGCCTCTTCAGTCTTTACATAATCAGAGACGATCATCTCCAGCTGTCTTACATTGTACTTTCTGGAGCATGCAAGAAGCTTTCGCACAACATAATCCTGCAATTTAAGGGCGGCTGCGGTTTCCTTTACTGATCTTCCGCTTCTGTCCATTTTTTTGGCAAACAGTATCTGATTGAACTGTTTTGCCATAAGAGCCAGGATTTTAAGAGGCGCTTCTTTGAGAAACAGAAGGTCGGCATACAGATCCAGGGCTTTCTGCTGATCATTTTCGGTCACTGCCTGAATCATGACGAAGATCTTGTTCTCTATCCGGACAGTACATACTGCATCTATATCAGCAAGAGTGACAGTACTGCGTCCTCCTGTATAACCGATGAGCTTATCAAGCTCATTGCGGATATTCCCCATATCACTGCCTGTACGAGACAGAAAAACAGAAGCATTTTTGGGCGATATGCTTTTATGGTTTTTGGAAAGGAAGCTGCCTATCCATTTTAGCAGCGTGGCCTCATCCGGCATGGTGAATTCGAGAGCCCGTCCATTTTCGTTGACACGCTTGTACAGACGGCTCCGCTTGTCGACCTGATCTTCAACAAATATCATATAAAGATAATCCGGAACGGATGCCACATAGTCTGTCAGCTCATCACATTTGTTCTTGAAAAAGCCGCTGTCCTCGATAAGGATTACCCGCCTTTCTGAAAGAAAAGGGAGAGTTTCCGCAATACCTATAATTTCTGAAACCTGTATATCCTTTCCTTCGAAATGCGAATAATTGAGGGTATCACCGTCTGATATGAGCCCCTTCAGAAGCTTGTCTTTATTCTGACGGATCAGATAGTCCTCCTGGCCGAACAGGAGATACAGATGGCGAAGACTGTTGTTCTTCAGATCCTCTGATATGACATTCAGATTGTCAGGCTTATCTTTCATTCATCCCTCACTTCGGGCTTCTCAAATCCTGAGACTGCCGCTATGGCCGAAACAATTGCGATAATGACGGCTATCAAAGCCATGACACCAAAAGAAATAACGGCGGCAAGAACTCCTGCTTCCATAATTTAGCCTCCTTTTAAACTGTGCAGAACGGGTTCTGAACAGCTGCTGCTTTTTTTAATCTGCTACATTATATCATTTTACGTACGACGGCGCCAGCCCTCTTAGAAAATATTAGATAAAGGTGTTTCTGACGGATCGATCTTTTCACGTACCTGATCTCCGATCTCAAACGGGGCACCGGTATCGGAAGACCTGCTTCTTCTGAGAGTGACCTGTGCATTGTCATCGGTCCTTACTGTAATCGTATCGGCAGTTTTTCCTGTGACAATCCCTGACACGTAAGAAGCGATCCTGTTCTTTTTAAGGCTCTGGGGATCATCTCCAAATGCGAACAGCACGGAAATCCCGCCGGTTCCTTCAGCAGGAAGTTCACCGGTATAGTAAAGATCGACTCCGCTTCCACTAAGCGGCCCTCCGGGGAAATAGCAGGGGACCTGGGAAACATCAGAAACTGTCCATTCAGATGCTCCGCCAGGGATAAACTGCATAGAAGAGAGATCCAGGGACTGTATATTTCCGTGAAGCTTCTGGTAAGCAGAAACCGGAGCGGCCTTCGGTGCACTCTTTATGGAATCCGGGCCCTGGGGACTGTTTTCTGCGGACAGGGCATCTCCTGACGCGGCTGCGCTTTCCTGATCAGCAGTGCTGTCCAGGGTGTAACTGCTGTCTGCCGCAGTGCCGTCCGGAGTGTAACTGCTGTCTGTCGCAATGCTGTCCGTGGTGTAACTGCCGTCTGTCGCAATGCTGTCCGTGGTGTAACTGCCGTCTGATTGTGTATAACTGTCTTCTGAAGCAGTGGCTTCAGGGACTTCTGCGCCTTCTGTATTATATGATACTGAGGGTGTGATCTTCCCGAGATCGGGTTTTTCAAACGGTTCAGTATCAGAGATGCTCAGTATCTTTACAAGAGGCGCGGATACGGGGGATCCGGTGCCTTCCGGTACATCCGGAAGAACGCCCATATAATGGATGTTTACTGTAAGGCCTGAACGTATGCCGCTCTGGTAATACTGACGGGCGCCGGTTGAAACGCAGGTATAGGCTTTGCCGTCAGAAGTACTGAAGGTAACGGTATTGCCGGTAAGCCCCGTAAGGACGGCGGTCATTGACTCTTCCCGGAGGGCGCTCTGAGTATGAAGCTCATCAACTATCTTGAGGACTCTGACATTTGAGGCGGAGTTCTCATCAAGCTGTCCTTCGTAAATGACACTGATCTCATCGCCTGCGATCATTCCATGGCTGCATTCGAGGGTGGCAGATGTGACGTCAAATGTGTAGACCTGTTCATCGGCAGAGACCGTCACATGGCTGCCGTCAAAGCCGGACAGTGCCCCGTTTATTTTGTCCATATATACACGCTCTTTGGGCTCTTCTTTCTGAACCGTTTCTGTATCATTGTGCGGGAGATACCGGTCTTTGAACTCCTGTGAGCTGCACCCGCAGGTGAAGAGGAGAAGCAGAGGGCATATGAATGTAAGGATTCTGATCTTTTTCATAATACTCCAGATTCAGCCGGCAGAAGTCAGGTTCCGGCATGAGGGGATTGCTGTGGTTGTCTTTACCGGAGTGAGTTTGGACTCTCACCAGAAATAGTATGTTACTGTTCACGGCCGTAACGGCAAGATTCCGAATGGAGCAGCTGCCTGAGGTTGGGCCGTGAAGAGTAACTTTTGTGCTGCTGCGGCTGCGGACAGATTAACAATAACTTGAAGCAGATGCTGAAATATGATAGGATATGCAGAACGGAACACAAGTGACAGCGGGATATACATATCCTGAACATATGGAGGCGTGTTTAAAGATGCAGAAGAACAATACACATATGAATAATACTGTGCTCCTCGTGTACATGGCTTTAATGACTGCCCTCAACCTTATATTTACAAGACTGATCGCTTTTGACCTGGGTCCTTACAGGATCGCCTTCGGGCCTGTTGCCACCATTATGGCCGGACTTTGGCTCGGCCCCGTATGCGGGGGGATATGCGGCTTTATGTCAGATGTTCTGGGATGCTTCATAAAGGGATATCCGCCGAATCCGCTTATAACCGTGACAGCTGTGCTATGGGGAGTCTTCTCAGGCCTGGCAGGGAGAAGACTCACAAGGTTCACAGGACTTACCAGAAAGGGCCGCGCTTTTACGATAGCATCAGCTGTCGCAGCGGCAGGACTGATCGGATCGATCGGATTTACTACCGCAGGGCTGGTACTTATACTCGGGTATAATTTTTACGCGATATTTCCAGGAAGGGTGATCCAGACTGTCATCATGACACTGCTGTACAGCGTCGTGTGCTGCACCTTATATTTCAGTCCGCTGACTGTGATGATCAGGACTTCGCTTTACACGGAACCAGTAGGAGTATAGCTTTTTAAACCCAAGTGATCCGTAAAGCCTCCGGGCCGGTTCATTGTCTGAAACTACCTGAAGATAAGCATTTGCTGCGCCGCGCCGCTTTCCTTCTGAGAGGAGGCCGCAGCATATCATCCGGGCAATGCCCTTACGGCGCATGTCCTCTCTGACATGGATGGCATAGATGCCTATATAGTCCCTGTCAAGAATACCGAGACCGGTGGCTGCAATTTTTCCGTCAACACGGATGCAGGCACTGACAGTTTCCTTCATAATAGCACGATACATGGATGGAACCACGGCGCGGTGAACGGCGTTTGTGGTTCCTTTTAATGTAAAGAGGGCTTCGATCCATTCCGGAGAGATGCTGTCTGAGTATTCAATACTATATGAGCTCCGCCGGGATTCAGACATGGCCTGAGCTGAAAGGCTCCCGGCAGGCACGGTTTGATTCGAAAGACTCACGGCGCGCATGTTTTCATCCGAAAGACTTCCGGCAGGCGGGGCTTCGTAATTGTCATTTTCCGGGACGATGTCTGCGAGGGAAAGCGTCATTACATCGGTGCTGTGTTCGATGCTGTAGCCTCTGTTTTCAAGCATATAGTCAAAATCCGGTGAAACCAGAGGGCTGATCTTGAATATCACAGGCGAACCAAGACGCTCATATAGAGCCTCACAATGCGGGATCTTTTCACGCCAGGTGAGATGGGAGGTTCCGAACTGCTCAACACTGTTGGTGCGGTGTGTATAAAAATATGAAAAACGGATGATCCACCCGTCGTAAAGCTCCATCTTGTGAGAAGGCCAGGCGTTAAGCGACATGTCTTCGATCTGCTTTATCTGGTCGGTCAAAATCAGTCCCCCCTTTGCTATCTGCTATATTAACACAGTGAGTATGTTTTGACAAGGTGAGACAAATGGGACAGCAGGGAACCGGGGCGGTTGATGTCTTCATCTGATCTGCTCGTTAAGGATCTGACGCACATATCCGCCCATTCTGCTGCTCTCGAGCTGCTCAAGTAAGGCGGTGCCGGTTCCTGTGGGTATATCTTCAGGAGGCCTGATGCGTATTGTTTTTTCAAGAATCTCATGAGCGCCCCAGCTTTTGAGGGCTTCTTCATATTGCCGTACCTTTGCGAGTGATATCCTGTCTCTGAAAACCGGCATCATTATATGCGTGCATCTGTCGAGTATGTGAAGCACGTCCTCCGTCTCGTTTCCGATATCAAGGACCAGTACTTCGTAACCGCTTTCCCGTGACAGTATGTCGATCAGACGGGTAAACTCAGATCCTTCGGCTTCTCTGAGGTCCCAGGGAAACACGACTGGAGGTATATAATCTATCTTACCTGCTTTGGCTACGGTTCCTGCCAGACAGCGCAGGAGTGAAACACTTATGTTATCCGTTTTCTGTCCGGCGTAATACAGAAGGTCACAAAGCGAACTGGTGCCTTCACTTCCAAGCAGATCCTGGAAACCCGAGTATGATTCAAGGTTTACATACAGAACAGACCTTGATCTGCCGAGGATCTGGGCAAGGGTCAGGGCAAAGGTCGTTTTTCCTGAACGGGCGACCGGCGAAAAAATGCCGAAGATCTCGATACCTCTTTTCAAAGCAGCGCTCCTGCATTCCGGATCGCTGCTTCCTTTATAATTCTGCAGAACCTGCCGTATCACTTCGGAGCATGCCTGATATTTGCTGACGCAGGGGTACTCTCCATATTCAGGGATGGTGTCCCCATCAGTCAGAAGCACTATGGAAGGAACAGGAAGTTCCTTCACTTCGGGGGTCAGCAGTACCGGATTTATAAGCAGAAGATCAATGGGATTGTCTTCAGCATAAGCAAGCAGCTTTTCACTATCAGAAAATGCGGTGATGTCCATGGGAACAGCTTTCCGACGGGTCAGATAACCTGAGAAAGCGGCAGTATACTCGCGCTCAGGGTCACAAACCGCAAACACTTCTTTTCTCAATATGTAATTCCTCCTTATAAAAATGTTATTTGAATCTGTCAGAGCACATTACACTCAGCCTGCTGTGTAACAAATTCTGAGAGAGGGGCTGATACTCACAGCCTGATGCGGGGAGTGTTTCATCAGGCCTGTTTAAATACTTCAGGAGACGAACAGCAGCAGATAAAGGAATATGGGGATGGTGAAATGAATGTTCTCAGGATGTTCCATACCATGCTTTCTGTATGGTATGACACGGCGTGTTCTGATGCATTCATTCAGATACTGAAAAGCATATCGAAATCGGATATATGTAATTTGTCTGGTGACAAGGATAAACAGGGAGATGACTGCTCCTGTGAAAAAAGAGCCTGCGATACATTTCAGAATACCCGAAGGCCCCAGAATGGTTCCGAGGGAGCAGAACAGCTTGATGTCTCCGGCACCAAGCATTGAGAAGACGAACAGCAGAAAGAGGACTGAAAGTGCCGAAGCAGCTCCGGAGACAGCCAGAATGCCTCCTGACGGACCGCGCATCCATACCTGCCACAGAATCCCGGAGAAAAATGAGAAGAGTATCCACTCATTATCAATCCCCGAAAAAGTCAGATCCATGATCATTGCGGTCCCGGAAATAAAAAGCAGTAAAAAACTATCCAAAGACATAGGCAGGTTCCTCCTTAAAAAACAGTTATGTCCAGGCATAAATTGTGTGAGCATAATAATATACCGGCGAATATATCTTGTCCATAGGACGTTTTGTAACATTATGTCGAACAAAATCGAACCATGTCGAAAAATGTCGGATTATACAAGAACGTGTCGAAAAATTATTAAAGAAATAAGACAGAGAACCGTCCCCTGTCTTATTATAAATTACCCTTGACAATTTTAAAAATAATATGTATTATAGTATTAAACCGAAACGTTTCGGGTATTGTTTTTGTTATCAGACGGAAATCATAAAAGGAGGAAATGATTATGCCACTTGTTACGTCAAAAGAGATGCTTCTTGATGCCCAGAAAGGTGGTTATGCTGTAGGCGCATTCAATGCTGAGAATATGGAAATGGTGAAGGCTATTATCCAGGCGGCTGAGGAACTGAAAGCGCCGGTTATGATCCAGACAACACCTTCCACTATCAGATACGGTACTCTTGATACTTATGCGGCGATAGTTGCGGCAGAGGCAAAAAAAGCATCTGTCCCGGTATGCCTTCATCTTGACCACGGCAGCAGCTTTGAACTTGCCGTGCAGGCTATAAAGGCAGGATATACATCTGTCATGATCGACGGCTCCAAGCTTCCGTTTGAAGAGAATATAGAAGTGACAAAAAAAGTAGCAGATGTTGCAGCGGCCATTGATATACCCTGCGAGGCTGAGCTTGGTAAAGTAGGCGGCAAAGAGGATGACCTTGTTGCTGAGGCTGATACAAACACAGATCCAAAGGAAGCTGCAGAGTTTGTAGAGCGCACAGGGATCACATCCCTTGCGGTTGCCATCGGTACAGCCCACGGCTTTTATGTTGGCACCCCGGTGCTTGACAAAGAGCGCCTGAGTGAGATCCGTAAAGTGGTTGACATTCCGCTGGTACTTCACGGAGCGTCCGGCCTCACGGATGAGGATGTAAGTGACTGCGTAAAGAGGGGCATCTGCAAGGTCAACTTTGCAACTGAGCTCCGCGCCGCATATACAAAAGCTGTAAGGGAACTCCTGGCAGCTGATGAAAAAGCGTTTGATCCGAAAGCATACGGAAAGACCGGAATTGCAGCTGTGAAGGAGCTTGTAATGTCCAGAATGAAAGTCTGCGGCTGTGACGGAAAAGCAAAATAATAAACGCGGTCATGATCACGATCCGAAATGTGACTGCTCCGTAACTGTTCAGGTCCTGAACAGATACATCGCTACTTTCTCAGCAGGCAGGATAAAGCACATTATTCTGGCAGTGCACCCTGGGGAAGGCGCAGCTTAAGAAGAAATGCCAGGGCAGCGCAGGACAGGGCAAAGAGAATAAGCATATGCAGGCCAGCGGGGAGTTGAAACGTAAATGGCAGCAACAATGAAGGATATCGCCCGGGTTACCGGACTCGGGCTAGCTACGATCTCCTCCTATCTTAATGGGGGAAATGTAAGGGAACAGAACCGGGTTAAAATTGAACAGGCCATAGAAGATCTGCACTACGAAGTAAACGAGGTTGCACGGGGACTCCGGACGCAGGCCACGCGTACGGTCGGCGTTGTGATACCGGAGCTGAACAATGTGTTCTGCTCACAGATCATCACGGGGATGGAGGATGCGCTCCGCTCGGAAGGGTATGCTACCATTGTATGCGACTGCCGGAGCGATACCGGACTTGAAAAAGAAGCAATAGATTTTCTGGTCAGGAAAAGGGTGGATGGCCTCGTCATTGTACCGACGGATATTCAGGGGAGGAATCTCAGGGAATTCCTTAAGTCAGAAAAACCGCTTATACTGATCGACCGCCGTATTCAGGGTATTCACTGCGACTCGGTACTTGTCGACAATCGCAGCGCTGCTTCCGAGGCAGTTTTGCATCTGATTAAAAAAGGCCATCGGAACATCGGTATCATCGGCGGTCCCCGGGATGTGTTTACTTCACAGGAAAGGCTGGACGGATATGCCGCTGCCCACCGCATGGCCGGGATACCTGTTCAGGAATCCCTCATAATGCACGGCGACTATACGATAAGAAGCGGGGCAAGGGGAATCCAGAAGCTGATCTCACGCAACCCGCATATGACAGCGGTGTTCGTGACAAACTATGAAATGACGATGGGCGCGGTGATCGGACTCAATGAGCTTTCACTCAAGTTTCCACAGGATATTTCGATAGTAGGCTTTGACAATCTTGAATTTGCCAGGGCCTGCTCGCCTTCACTTACAATTGTATCCCAGCCGACGGTTGAGATAGGGGAAAAGGCTGCCGAGATAATGCTTTGCAGACTTTCTTCGTCAGGACAGGATGAGGAGCCAAAAATCATTCGCCTTGGCACTAAACTGATAGAAGGACGCTCGGTTGCGGATATAAGTGACTGAACGGCAGCATGCCGGAACAGTAAGGACATGCTGCAATATAACCAGTGCATCTGCCTGGCTTTTTCGCTTATTGCGCCGGGCCGGAAACACTTACATAGTAAGAAGCTATGGTCATGAATCGTAACCTTGAACAGATGGAGGAAAAATGAAACAGCCATATCTTTTGGGAATAGATATAGGGACCAGTGCCTGCAAGGTGGCAGTGTTCGACCGGGAGGGACACGTAAAGTCCGCGGGAACCGGGGATTATGCCGTGTATTATCCGCATCCGGGCTGGGCAGAGCAGGACCCCGAGGAATGGTGGCGTGTTATCTGCCGTACTGTGCGGGAGGTCATTCAAAAAGGGAATATTTCTCCGGAGCAGATAGCCGGTGTTGGCATTGACGGACAAAGCTGGTCGGCTATACCTGTGGACAAAGAGGGGAGAGTTCTTGCAAACACACCGATCTGGATGGACACAAGATCCCAGTATATCTGTGACAGATTAAACCGTGAGATCGGAGAAGAACGGATATTTGAAACTGCGGGAAATTCGCTGCAGCCATCATATACAACGGCCAAAATACTCTGGTATAAAGAAAATTTACCGGAGGTTTATGGTAATATTTATAAAATACTCCAGTCCAACAGCTTTATAGCATTCAGGCTGACCGGGGAGATGACACAGGATGTCTCACAGGGATACGGCCTGCATTGCTTCGATATGAAAAAAGCCGTGTGGGATGATGAGATGTGCGCTCTCCTGGGGATACCGAGGGAATTCCTTCCGGAGATCGTTCCCTGCGATCAGGTGATAGGCAGGGTGACAGAAGAAGCGGCGGCACTTTGCGGACTCTGCGAGGGCACACCGGTAGTTGCGGGCGGACTTGATGCCTGCTGCGGAACTCTCGGTGCCGGAGTCATCCACCCGGGTGAGACACAGGAGCAGGGCGGCCAGGCCGGAGGAATGAGCATCTGCCTTGATACATATAAGGCTGATCCGCGGCTCATCCTTGGCTATCATGTGGTTCCGTCTCTCTGGCTGCTGCAGGGCGGCACCACCGGCGGAGGCGGGGTGATGCGCTGGTTTGAGCATGAATTCGCCGACTATGAGCGCAGCATAGCTGCGGAGAAGGGAATGTCTTCCCTTGGACAGCTGAACGTTATAGCAGAGAAGGTACCTGCGGGGTCGGACGGCCTTCTGTTTCTTCCGTATATGGCGGGAGAGCGGTCACCTGTCTGGGATCCGGACGCGAAGGGTGTGTTCTACGGGCTCGATTTTTCGAAGACAAAAGGACATATGGTGCGTGCCTGCATGGAAGGTGTAGCGCTTGCCCTCAGGCACAATCTGGAAACCGCACGCGAGGCCGGTGCTGAAGCAGATGTACTGTGCGCGATGGGCGGATCCGCAAACTCGCTTCTCTGGACACAGATAAAATCAGACATTACAGGAAAAACGATCATAGTTCCCTCTTCTGATACGGCGACGACACTTGGAGCCGCGATCCTTGCGGGAGTCGGAACCGGAATGTATTCCGGTTATGAAGAGGCAGTGGCACTCACCGTACACGAGACCAGGAGACATGAACCGAACCCTGAGAACAGAGAGGTCTATGACAGAGCATACAGCAAGTACCTGAAGCTGTATGAGAGCCTGAAGGAATTGATGCACAGCATGTGAGACTGTACAAAAGCCTTAAGGAACATTTACGCAGTATCTGAAACTGCAAAATTTTTGCATAATATTTGAAGCTGCTCCGGCAGTTATCATATAAGATCAACAGGAGGAAAAATGCCATGAAAGCGGCAGTAGTAGAAGCTAACGAAGACGTGCGCTATGAGGAGATACCTGAGCCTCAGGTGAAAAAAGGCTGGGTAAAGATCAAGGTAAAGGCATCCGGAATCTGCGGATCGGACGTTCCCAGAGTTCTTCATAACGGAGTTCATTTTTACCCGATAGTCCTTGGACACGAATTTTCCGGGGATGTTGTCGAGGTGGGAGAAGGAGTAACAAAAGTAAAGGTCGGCGACAAGGTTTCAGGCGCTCCGCTTATCCCCTGCATGAAATGCGATGACTGCCAGAATGGAAATTTCTCACTCTGCAAGCATTACAGCTTTATCGGCTCCAGGGAGAACGGAAGCAATGCGGATTACGTAGTGATACCCGAGCAGAACGCGGTACCGTTTGATCCTTCAATCTCATATGAGCAGGGAGCTATGTTCGAGCCATCTACGGTTGCTCTTCACGGACTTCTGCAGAATAATTACCAGGGAGGCCGCTGCGTGGCTGTCCTCGGAGGTGGTACTATCGGCATGTTCACAATGCAGTGGGCAAAGATCTTCGGCTCGAAGAAGGTAGTCGTATTTGACATCAGCGATGAGAGGCTTGCACTGGCTAAACGTCTCGGCGCGGATGCAACAATAAACACCAAAAAAGAGGGCTTCATGGAAGAAGCAATGGCTGTAACAGGCGGGAAAGGCTATGAGTTCGTGTTTGAAACTGCCGGGCAGGTTCCGACAATGCAGATGGCCTTTGAGCTTGCTTCCAACAAAGCACGCGTCTGCTTCATAGGAACGCCGCATGTGGATCTTTCCTTTACCCCAAAGATGTGGGAGAATATGAACCGTAAAGAATTCTATCTGACAGGCTCCTGGATGTCATACAGCGCTCCGTTCCCGGGAAAGGAATGGGAACTCACTGCTCATTATTTTGCGACCGGCCAGCTGAAATTCGATCCTTCTTTCATTTATAAAAAGATCCCCATGAGTGAAGCGAACGAAGCCTTCCAGCTTTTCAAGACTCCGGGGCTTGTACAGGGCAAGATACTTCTGGTAAACGAAGATCTGCAGTAAGAAGACAGGTGGAAAAAAATGATACTGACAGTGACAGCTAATGCCGCGATCGATAAACGCTATGTTGTGGAACGGTTTGGCGTGGGAAGCGTTAACCGTGTAAAATCCTGCCAGGCCAATGCCGGCGGCAAGGGGATCAATGTAGCCAGAGTTGCTTCGATAGTCGGCGAGAAGATGACAGCGACAGGTTTCCTCGGGGGACATGCCGGTAAATTCATTTCCGAAAGAGTTGAAGCGAGAGGCATTAAAAGCGATTTTGTATGGTGTGAAGGCGAGAGCCGTACCTGCATAAACATATACAATGAGATCACGGGGGAACAGACAGAATTCCTTGAACCGGGTTTTACCGTTACGAAGGAGGACTGTGACAGGCTGGTAGAAAAGTACAGCACTATTCTCCCGGACTGCCGTGTGGTGGCGATCTCGGGAAGTACTCCTGCAGGAGCCGGATCCGCGCTTTATAAAGAATTGATCTTTGAGGCCGAAGAGGCGGGGAAACCGGTAATCCTGGATACTTCAGGAAAGCTGCTTGAGGAATGCCTTGCTGCAAGGCCTACAATGATAAAGCCTAATATAGATGAGATAAGACAGCTTACCGGAAGACCGATGAACAGCCGTGAAGCGATCATCGCTGCAGCACGCGACCTGCATCATGAAGGTATCAGGATCGTTGTGATCTCTCTTGGCAGCAAAGGGTCGCTGCTGTCGTGCGATGAAGGAGTTTTCGACGTAACGGTTCCTAAGATAGAAGCCGCAAATACTGTCGGCTGTGGTGATTCGATGATAGCCGGATTTGCTGTCGGTATGTCAAGAGGACTTCCGATAACAGAAACTATAAGGCTTGCGAGCGCTGTATCAGCCGCAAATGCCATGCGGCTGGAAACCGGCTTCGTGGTGATGGACGATGTGAACCGCCTGATGCCGCAGATCGAGATCCGCAAGATAAGATAAGAAAGGATACGCCTGATGATGCGCATCCATGGACTGAGTCTTAAGCAGCTGCTGTGCTATGCGCTCAGAGCCGCTGGGCGAATTCCACCTTTTCCTTATTTGGTCCTTCGATAGTGAAGTATTTGACTCCGTTATCCCAGAAAGGAAGAAAATGGATCTCATCGTTCAGAGTGTTTATACCGCGGGAGCAGATAAAATCATAGGCACCCTCGATGTCGTTTACGGATATGGCGAAGTGTTCTATTGCGCCATGGCACATATGGGCTTCGCTGCATTCGTACACCTCGAGCATCAGATTGCCGAGCTGCAAAAAGTTTACAACCGATCCGTCCTTCGGATCAGTCGTAGTATGGACTACATCGAAACCGAGCTCGGTGTAAAAGATAAGGGATTCCATCATGTCCTTTGTAGGGATGCCAATATGGGCAAGACCTTCTGTATAGTCGGTTATTCTCAATTTATTCAACCTCTTTTCTTTAATACGTTATGTGACGGTGATGCCGCCGCATAAGAATCATAACACAGGAATGAAATCACATCAAGTGAATAAGGTGTGTTGTTACTGTTTACGGCTGTGAACAGTAACCACCAAATTCACAAAATATCTGTTGACAAAAAAATGTCCATGTAGGATAATAAGTATGCGTGAAACGTTTCGTTCTGCCGTTCGTTTGACGATTATTCACAAAATCCTGCATTCTTTCGGGAAAAAGCGGAGAGCAGTAAGTGCCGCATACCCGCAAGGCATCGGGGCAAAGTACATTTAGCGGGAGGTAAGAAATTGGAAGGCATTAAACAAAACCCAATCGTTAAGAAGCTGGGGTTCAACCGCATCATCCTGTTCTGCATACTGGTCCTTCTGTATGTGGCGTTCTCCATTGCCATTCCGGGATTTGCCGGCATGGCGCGTATCATGAGTATCCTCAATTATGTTTACTTTCTTGGATTCCTTGCGCTCGGCGTTACTTTTGTAATTGCAACGGGCGGCATCGATTTCTCAATTGGGCCGGTTATGTTCTGCTGTGCCCTTATCGCAGGCTATTCACTCAACACCTACAAGCTGCCGGTTGCTGCAGCCCTTCTGCTCAGCATCGTCATCGGCTTCTGCTTCGGAATCTTCAACGGATGGCTGGTTGCATTTGTAGGAGTTCCCCCCTTTATCGTATCAATGGCTTCGATGAACATTGCCAAGGGCCTTGGCTCTGTGTTCACAAAGACCCAGTCAGTCAGCTGGCCGCAGGCAAATGACCCGGAAGGCAGAGGATGGTTCCGTAACCTTGTCAAAGTCGGAGGCGTTCCCACCGGACTTATCATTTTTGCCATATTCGTAGTAATACTTTTTATCATCATGAACAATACCAAGCCGGGACGTTACATCCTTTCGCTTGGAAGCAATAAAGAAGCGGTCCGCCTTTCGGGCGTAAATGTACGCAAATGGCAGATGCTTGCATACGTGATATGCGGTACTCTGGTAGGAATTGCCGCGATATTCTTTGTCGGAGCTTATACGACAGTACAGCCCGGTCTTGGCGACACTTACAACAATGAGGCAATAGCTTCATGTGTTATGGGTGGTACTTCGATGGCCGGCGGTCTTGCCTCCATCGGCGGAACCGTTATCGGAGTGTTCGTCATTTCACTGCTTCAGGAAGGTATCATGGCTCTCCGTATGACAAAAGAGGTTCAGATGATAATCACCGGCCTGATCGTTATTGTGTTCGTGTATGCGGATGTTTCGGCAAGACGCCGCAAGAACTGATGAAAGGAGAAGGAAAAATGGGTGAAGTTATCTTAACAATGAAAGGCATCGACAAATCCTTCCCCGGCGTACACGCACTGGATCATGTCGATCTGGAACTGAGAAAAGGCGAAGTTCATGCTCTTATGGGCGAGAACGGCGCAGGCAAATCGACCCTGATGAAGGTTCTCACCGGTATCTACACAAAGGACTCCGGAACCATCACCTTCGAAGGGAAAGAAGTGGAATTCCACAACACACACGAAGCTCAGGAAGCGGGCATCGTTATCGTTCATCAGGAGCTTAACATGGTAGGTGACCTGACGGTTGCGCAGAACATCTTTATCGGCCGTGAATTCAAGAAGGGCATAATGATCGATGACAAAAAGATGATCGCGGAATCCCGCAAGCTTTTTGATGAGCTGCACATCGACATCGACCCGAAGGCCAAGATGAGCGACCTGACAGTCGGCAAGCAGCAGATGTGCGAGATAGCAAAGGCAATCTCCCATAAGGCAAAGGTCATTATCTTTGACGAGCCTTCCGCGGCTCTGACAGAGAAGGAGATCGAGGATCTGTTCGTTATCATCCGTGATCTTCGTAAGCAGAATCTGGGCATCATCTACATCTCACACCGTATGGATGAGATCAAGGTCATTACCGACCGTGTCACGGTAATGCGTGACGGCGGTTATGTTGGAACCCTGATAACTGAAGAGTGTACAAAGGAAGACATCATCAACATGATGGTCGGCCGTGTCATCTATGAGGATCCGAAGACGCACAGCATGGTACCGGATGACGCTCCTGTAGTACTTAAGGTGGAACACCTTAATGCAGGAAAGATGGTACAGGATGTAAGCTTTGAACTTAAGAAGGGCGAGATCCTCGGCTTCTCAGGACTTATGGGTGCGGGACGTACCGAGACAGCCAGAGCGCTGTTCGGAGCCGACCCGAAGACCGGGGGGGACATCTACATCAACGGCCAGAAGGTCACCATCAATTCCCCGGAGGATGCTGTTAAGCATGGTATCGGATACCTGTCAGAGGATCGCAAGCGTTACGGTATCGTCGTTCAGAAGACCATTACGGAAAACTCCACGATGGCAACGATGGAGAAATTCACCAGCGGCCTGTTTATAAACAAAGGAGCCGAGAAAAAGGCTGCCGAGCAGTATATTAAGGAGCTGGCGACCAAGACCCCGAGCGCGGATGAACTGGTCGTTAACCTGTCGGGCGGCAACCAGCAGAAGGTTGTTATCGCCAAGTGGCTGGTCCGCAACTGTGATATCCTTATCTTCGATGAGCCGACAAGAGGTATCGACGTTGGTGCCAAGAATGAGATCTACAAACTGATGAACCGTCTGGCAGCAGAGGGCAAATCCATCATCATGATCTCTTCCGAGATGACAGAGATACTTCGTATGAGCGACCGTATAGTGGTAATGTGCGAAGGCAAAAAGACCGGCGAGATCAGGATAGAGGACGCTACTCAGGAAGCGATCATGGACAAAGCGACCAGGGATATCAACTGACAGGGGGATTAAATGATGACGAAGAAAAAATCAATATTTACTCAGGAAGTTATCGTTGGAATCGTGCTGGTCGCCCTGTACTTTTTCTTCAGGACCATCAGCGCCGACTTCGGTAAGTATACAACTTTCCTGAGCATGATGGATATTTCATACTATTATGTATTTATGGCTATCGGCGTGGCCTTCCCGCTTATCACCGGCGGTGTTGATCTTTCGATCGGTACAGGAATGATCTGCTACGCTCTGGCAGGCGGCTTTATGATCCGCCAGTATGGCTGGCCTACCGGCCTTGCCATCTGCCTGTCGATCGTTTTCGGTCTTGCTATCGGCCTTTTGAACGGTGTGCTGATCGCTCTTATGGGGCTGCCGCCTTTCCTGGCTACTCTTTGTACCTGTATGATCACCCGTGGCCTTGGCTCTGTTGTTACCGGTTCCTTTGCGGTTCCGTGGCCGACTGCCAAACAGCCTAACGGATGGTTCCACTCGATCTTCAAGATCACACTGGAAAACAAGACTAAAATTCCGCTCGGACTTGTCTGGGTTATCCTGCTTATGCTGATCATGCAGTTCGTGCTGGCACATACCAAATTCGGACGTTACACTATAGCTATCGGTTCCAACAAGGAAGCTGCCATGCTTTCCGGAATCAATGTTAAGTTCTATCATGTGATGGTCTACGCGGTGAGCGGGCTTTTCGCAGGACTTGCATCTATCGCATACGGCGCGGTCATCAAGACCGTTCAGCCGGGTACCGGAGCCGGTATGGAGCTTGATGCTATCGGCGGTGCCATAGTCGGCGGCGTATCGGCATCAGGCGGATACGGAACCATATACGGAACAGTTATCGGAGCATATGTCATTATCTTCCTTAAACAGGGACTTCCGTACATCGGATTTAACGCAAACATGCAGCAGATCATCACAGGCCTTGTACTTATAGGCGCTGTTGCCATCGATATTGTAAAGAGGAAAGTTGTCAAATAAACTCTACTATTGCCTTATCACCTGTACATTATATGCAGCAGTTCAGAACAGATACCATTATTTCTGAAAATCACCCCGATGACGGGGGATTTTATAAAAGGGATCAGGACGGTCCCGAAAATGATTCATTCACAAAAGGAGGAAAAACGAATGATGAAAAAAGCTTTAGCAGTTATCATGTCTGCAGCACTGGTAGGAAGCCTTGCATGCGCACCGGTTTTCGCTGAGAACCTCTCCGATACTTCAGAGGGTATCGCTCAGTTTGATGGCCTTACCGCTAACGAGCCGTATGACTTCCAGATCGTTGTTAAATCATTCCAGTCAACATACTGGCAGGCAGCTCTGCAGGGTATGGATCAGGCAAAAGATGAGCTTGGTGTTACCTATTCAGCTCAGGGACCGGCTTCCGAATCTGACATCGCAGATCAGGTTAACATGCTGAACAGCGCTATCAACGGCGCACCGGCTGGTGTTGGCCTTGCGGCATGCGATACTTCTTCCGTACTTGAGTCTCTGCAGACAGCAGCTGACAACGGTGTTCCGATCGTAGCATTCGATACCGGTATCGCAGATGCTCCGGAAGGCTCAGTAGTTTGTACAGTTGTTACAGACAACGTAGCAGCAGGTGAGGTTGCAGCAGTTAACCTTTATGAAGCAATCAAGGATCAGCTTGGCGATGGCACTGTACGTATCGGTGAGATCAACCAGGACAACTATGCTCTCAACATTCAGCAGAGAGGCCTTGGCTTCATCAACAAGATCATCGAGCTTGCAAATGCAGACGGCTACAGCGTAGCTATGGAAGGCAACGAATACTATGTAAACGAAGCAGTAGGCGCTGTTGAAGGCGATGCAGACATCATCCTTGAGGTTCGTGTACCGGCTCAGACAACAGTTGATATGTGCTCAACAGAAGCTGGAACTATCCTTGACAAGGAAGACACAATCGCTGTATTCGGTTCCAACCAGACAGCAGCTGAGGGACTTCTTGTTGCAAACGACAACCGTGAGGTTCTTGGCGACACAATCGTTGGTGTAGGCTTTGATGCCGGTACATCAATCAAGGCAGCTGTAGAAGACGGCACATTCCTTGGCGCTGTTACACAGTCTCCTCTGATGATGGGCTACTACTGCATCTACGCTCTGACCGCAGCAGCAAACGGCCAGGAGCTTATCGATGTTCCGACAGACGGTTACTGGTATGACGCATCCAACATGGATGACGAAGCAATCGCTCCGAACCTTTATGACTAATTAATATTACCGTCTGAAAATAAAATTGATTGATTAGAAGGGGCTGTGAAAAAAGTTTTACTTTTTTCACAGCCCCTGTATTATTTGAAAATATACTGTTATATTGTTGTAAGAAGCGTGCCCGGGGTGGAGAAAAAGACTTTTTTCACACCCCTTTTTTAGGCAATATCTTTTACGGATTCGTGTTCCTGAATATCAGTATCCAGAACTATATGCTGCGGCGGACTGTCTGCACCATTTTTCTTTTCCTCTGCTCTGAGGATGAGGAGTTCTGCCGCACGATATGCGAGCTGCTCGGTAGGCTGTACCGCTCCGGTGATGCGCGGACGGATGATCTCCGAGAAGATCATACTGTCAAATGCTATCAGGGAGACATCATCCGGGTAGCTGAAGCCGGATGAGCTGACAGCCATTACAGCACCAATAAGGATCTCATAGTTGCACAGGAATACAGCGGTCGGTGGCTCTGGAAGAGAAAGCAGCTGCTGCATGCCTTCGTAGCCGGAGGAGATCGAAAGGCCTTCAGCGGATATTATATATTCGTCCGGTATACGGATACCTGCCTTATCAATAGCGGCAATAAAGGCGCTTAAGCGCTCCTGCCCTGTATACTCTGTATGGGATGAGATCACTGCGATTTTACGATGATGATTGCGGATGAGTATGTCTACAAGGCGTTCTGTAGTCTGCCGGTTTGAGACCAGAACGCTGTCACAGTCATCCTCCCTGAACACCCGGTCCAGACATATTACAGGTATTCCTGCATCCCTGGCAATTTTAAGGCAGGAGGGATCATCGGAAACAGGCATTATGATAATTCCATCCACATTTTTCTGAACCATTGAGCGGATGTTCTGTTTTTCGGCTTCAGGATTTTTGTTAGAATCACAGATCATCATTCCATAGCCATGTTTCCTGAGATATTCTCCAATATAACGCAGAAGTGTGCCTACAAACAGATTTTCTACGGAGAAGACGATAACGCCCATGACCCGGGTCTGATTTGTGACAAGGCTGCGGGCGTTTTCATTAACCTGATAATTCAGGGCTTTGACGGCTTCGTCGATCTTGATTTTGTTCTCAGGAAGGACATTGCCTCCGTTGAGGTATTTTGAAATAGTAGCAAGCGAAAGGCCTGTCCTGTTCTTTATATCAACGATGGTCGAGCGCATTTTGAACCTCTTTATCCTTTAGGAAGATAAAACTGTACGGATGCCGCAGCATCAATAAGGAGTGAAGCAGCCTGCTGCGGTGAGGACTTCTTCATAACTTATCATGGCCTGATTATGTGGAGTTTCTTCAGCAGACGTCCCCAGGGACCGACCCGTAAGAGGGCACTCCACAGAAGGGAAACGATGATCCCGGCAAGCATGTATAACAGCCACCACATTCCGTCCGTATTATATCTTGAGCCTATGTCTATGGCTTTCAGCAGCGGCTCTCCTTCAAGATAAAGCTGATACATGACGACAAGACGGAAGGCAACAAAATGCCATATAAGTATATCCATCGAATATCTTCCGAGAAGGGATAACAGCTTCTTAAGAGGGATGAAAAGAAACAGCTTTCTGTCCTCAAGCCATCCGGAGATGATTATAGTTGTAAATGAACCCAGGCAGGCACATATGACAAACAACACGCGGTTATTGTATTTGTTGGTGGCCATAACCACCTCGGCAAAATGACCAAGCGTCCAGAACAGCGTTCCGAAAAGTATCGCGATAAGAAGCTTCCTGATACGAAAGACACCCGGAACTTCAACTTTGAGGAACCTGCCCAGGGCAAAGAAGAAGCTGAGGATCAGTGTACGGCTCTGCAGCAGCGGAAGAGTATTGTAAAAGCCATATACTGCTATTGCGGCGAAAATGGCCAGGATAACATACTGTCTGAACCGGAAATCTGGTATGATCATATCAACGAGCCTGTAAGCAACCGAAATAAGGAAAAGCGCTCCAAGATACCAGGTGGCTGCCAGGTAGCCGGCGTCCTTGTTAAGGCAGAGGAGAGTCTGCCACATTGCCTCAATGCGATTGGCTGCCAGATCATTCCAGAAGCCGTTTGCCATTGCATATACCATGCGGATCAGCATGACAATGATATTTATCGATACAAACGGTATGTATATTGTCAGGATCTTTTTCCATACATACCGGAAAAATGAATCTCTGTCGTTATAGACATATCCCGAAAGTATCATAAAGAGGGGGAGATGGAAGAGATAGACATACTTATTCTCAGGCCCCATCGCGTGCCCGTAAACTACAAAAATGATTCCAAATCCTTTTGCGATATCTATCCATTCCATCCGCGTTTTATTAACTTTGGATGTCATGATCACTACCTCATCATAATAAATAATAAATTGTACTGTCTAAGGCAAATATTACAATTATTATACAATATTATGGTAAAAAGGTCAATTTGAATCGATGGAAATGTTTCGCAAATGTTACGGAACACATACGCGGAAAATACAGAAAAAAGTTTCCTGTGCCGGCCATTGTTGACAAATGTTAAAAAATGATGAAAATACTTCTCTAATTTAAAAAATCATGTTATAGTGGTTATAATACTACAATTTCAGGAGGATTGATGTTATGGCAAACTATTATCTGGCTGTTGATATCGGTGCTTCGAGCGGACGTCTTATACTCGGGCATATGGAAAACGGACATATGGAGCTCGAAGAGGTTTATCGCTTTGAGAACGGCATGGTCAGGAAAAACGGACATCTGTGCTGGGAGTTTGACCGCCTGAAAAACGAGATACTTGCAGGTATGAAGAAGTGCCGTGAGATGGGTAAGGTACCTGTAAGCATGGGTGTCGATACCTGGGGTGTGGATTTTGTCCTGCTTGACAAGGATGACAAGGTGATCGGTGATTTTGTAGGATACCGCGACCACAGGACAGACGGGATGGATGAAGAAGTATACAAGATCATTCCAAAGGATGAGCTGTATGCGCGCACAGGTATACAGAAGGCAATATTCAATACGGTTTATCAGTTGATGGCTGTGAAGAAGGAGCATCCCGAATATCTTGATGAAGCCTTCACAATGCTTCATGTTCCGGACTATTTTCATTATCTTCTTACAGGGAAGAAAACATGTGAATATACAGAGGCGACAACCGGCCAGCTGGTTAAGGCCGACACAAAGGAATGGGACTATGAACTGATCGACAGGCTTGGTTATCCGAGAAGGATATTCCAGAAGCTTATTATGCCGGGAACGGTTATCGGACACCTTTCTCCTGAAGTTCAGGCTGAAGTGGGCTTCGACCTTGAAGTTGTAGCCCCGGCTACGCACGATACAGGTTCAGCGGTTCTTGCTGTTCCTGCGAATGATGATGATTTTATCTACATTAGCTCAGGCACCTGGTCTCTTATGGGGATCGAACGCATGGAGCCTGACTGCTCTGCGGAAAGCTGCAGCCTGAATTTTACCAATGAGGGCGGATATGCAGGAAGATACCGTTATCTGAAAAACATTATGGGCCTCTGGATGATCCAGTCGGTACGGCATGAGGTCAATGACAGATACAGCTTTGCCGAGATCTGCCAGATGGCTGAGGAAGCCAGGGATTTTCCGTCCAGAGTAGACGCTAATGACGAGTGCTTCCTGTCTCCTGACAATATGACCGAGGAAGTGAAGGATTATTGCCGCCGGACAGGACAGAAGGTTCCGGAAACCATGGGCGAACTTGCAACAGTTATCTATACCAGCCTTGCAGAGTGCTATGCGCGCACAGCGAAGGAACTGGAAAAGATGACAGGAAGAACCTACAGCAGGATACATGTTGTCGGAGGCGGCTCGAACGCCGGATACTTAAATGAGCTTACCGCAAGGACTACCGGAAAAGAGATACATGCCGGTCCGGGAGAAGCTACCGCTATTGGAAATATAACTGCTCAGATGCTTCAGAAGGGTGAGTTTGGATCGATCGAGGAAGCACGTACCTGTATTCACGAATCCTTTGGCATAAAAATATATAATTGATTTAGGGTAGCCGGTGAACTGTTAGGAAATCCCGGATCTGATCTGAATGATACACGGATGATCACCTGTCGGTTTCATGGCAATGCGCATGATGCTTTTTAGCTTTTACAGTAACGTTTCAGCGTTACCGAACTTCTGTAATAACCGACTGAAGAAGCAGGCAATACCGGGACGGAGCAGATTTTCTTCGTCCCATTTCTTCAAAGAAAGGCAACACCAGGCTATGCAGAATATACAGGAAAGACTAGATGCTTATAAAAAACTAAACGATGAAGGAACGGATGACGAGAAGAGAAGGCTCCTGATCGTTGAACCCGGGTGCGCGCATGATGCCGCCCGGATGCGGGAGAATGGAGAACTTATATCAATCGGTGTATACAGAAATTTTACACGGTTTGAAGAGCATCAGCACAGCTATATAGAAGCCTTGTTAGTGCTTCATGGAAGTATTATTAACAATATCGATGGAAAAAGAGTGTCTATGGATGAGGGTGAGCTTCTGCTTATCAACAGGTTCAGCAGCCAAGGACTGATCTGTCAGTCGGGTAATACCTTAGTACTCAGTATCGCCATTTTGCCTGAGTATGTGGATGAAGTTTATCGTCTGGCAGGCAATGATGATATAACTGCGGCTTTTACTGCCGATCTGCTTGTCGGCGAGAACAAAAAAGGAGAGTATATATGCTTTAAACCGTCAGACGTAACCCAGATCAGTAAGCTTCTGGATAATATGCTGTTTTCCAGGCTGGAGGGGGATGCAGATAAAAATTGGCTGCTGGAAACAACGATGGGTCTGATATTCTTTTACATACTTGACAACCTCCAGCATGCAGCCATGCGTTCACCAAGCCGTTATGAGAACATGGTGGCAATGACTGCCCTCGATTATATAGAGCACAATTACTGTGACGGGACACTGACTGACCTTAGCAGAAGACTGCACATGCCTACACACACTCTGAGCCGTATGATAAAGAAGACGACAGGGTTCAACTTTAAAGAACTGCTTCTGCAGAAAAGGCTTATAAAATCAGTGATGCTGCTGTGCGATACGGACACGCCGATCAGTGAGATAGTGCAGGCGGTAGGATATGAAAACAACAGCTATTATCATCGGGTGTTCCGGGAAAAATATAATATGACACCGCGGATATTTCGTGGGAGATATTCGAAGAACAAGCAGATAAGGTTGTGAGAAACAAAAGAAGGCTGTGAAAAAAGTCATTTTTTCACAGCCTCTTTATTTCTGTAAGAATCAAAGAGAGCGTTTTCTCCCCACACCTTTCTGAGAAATAAAAAGCTTCTGGGAAATTGTATTAAACGGTTACTATGAATTTTTCTATTATCTCTGCTATGCCGTCGTGGTTGTTGTCTTTTTGGGTTATGTAGTTGGCGGATGCTTTTACTTCGGGGGAAGCGTTGGACATCGCTATGCCGGTATTTGCGGAACGTATCATTGATATGTCGTTTTCTGCGTCTCCGGCGGCTATGGTATTTTCAGGGGGGATGCCGAGAATTTCAGCCATGCGGAGGATGGCTTCGCCTTTATTGATACCTTTTTTAACTATCTCGACATAATTGTTGTTTGAGTAATATGTATCAAGAAGATCACCATACTCATCTGATATCCAGCTGCGGAGATCATCCAGCGGCTTTCTGCTGTTAAAATCTATCGCGAGTATCTTTTCTGGTGTCCTTTTAAGATCCCTGATATGTTCGATCACTCCCCACTGCATACCTATACGCCTGCAGTATTCTGAGACTTCAGCATCTGCGCACCTGGGCTCTACTATGACCTTTGACTCATCATAGGTCTGGATATGGATGCCTCGCCTTCCGGCTTCTGCAAACACTTTTTCGGTTATGCCGGGAGGCAGGGTGATTGAACTTATCACTTCTTTTTTGTGATTATCATAAAAAACACATCCATTGCAGGCGATCACGTAACAGCCGGGACTGTCAAGGTGAAGAGTATCGGCAAGGGGAGCAGTGCTTACAAGCGGACGTCCGCTGGTTATACTGATGCTGTGGCCGGCGGCAAGGGCCGCGTTTAAGGCGGCCCGGTTGCCGGCAGTTATCTGCTTTTTATCGTTCAGCAGGGTTCCGTCAAGGTCAAGGAAGAGGGCTTTTCTGTACATATGGCATCAATCCTGAATTCCCCGTCTGTATAGTCCAGCACGAGGGTATCTCCTTCGTGTACGCCTCCGGAAAGGATCTTCCGGGCGGCGAGGGTCTCAACATGTTTCTGAAGATAGCGCTTCAGCGGGCGTGCACCGTAAACAGGATCATATCCTTCACTGATCACCTGTGCGCGTGCGTTGTCTGTAAGTGTCAGATGAAGTTCCTGCCCGGAAAGACGGCCGTTCAGTTCATTCACCATAAGGTCTACTATATCACCGATGTTATCTTTGGTGAGCGGCTTGAACATGATGATCTCATCAAGCCTGTTGAGGAATTCCGGACGGAAGCGGGATCTCAATTCCTCCATCACACTTGCCTGGGCTTCGGGAATAATGTTCCCGCCATCGTCTATGCCGTCAAGAAGGTAATTGGATCCGATGTTTGAGGTCATTATCAGGATGGTGTTTTTGAAGTCTACCGTCCTGCCCTGCGAATCCGTGATCCGGCCATCATCAAGCACCTGAAGCAGCACATTGAATACATCGGGGTGTGCCTTCTCGATCTCATCAAACAGGATAACGCTGTATGGTTTGCGGCGAACGGCTTCGGTAAGCTGGCCGCCTTCTTCATATCCGACATATCCCGGAGGCGCTCCGATAAGGCGGGATACGGAGAATTTCTCCATATATTCACTCATATCGATGCGGACCATGTTCTGTTCGTCATCGAAAAGTGCTTCGGCAAGGGTCTTGGCAAGCTCTGTCTTGCCTACGCCTGTAGGCCCGAGGAACAGGAAGGAGCCGATCGGTTTAGTCGGATCCTTGATGCCGGCTTTGGAGCGGAGAATGGCATCGGTCACCAGATTGACGCCCTCATCCTGCCCGATCACTCTCTTATGAAGCTGATCTTCAAGTGAAAGCAGCTTCTTCTTTTCTCCTTCAGTCAGGCGGGAAACCGGGATGCCGGTCCATCTGGATATGATGCGGGCAATTTCATCGTCAGTGACCGCCTCATGAACCAGGCTGCTGCCTCCGGATTTGGAATTCCTTTCCTCTGTCTCCAGCATCTGCTGCAGCCTTGGAAGCTCACCGTACTGAAGCTCTGCCGCTTTTTCAAGGTTGTATTCCTGCTGTGCCTTCTGGATCTGTCTGTTGACGTCCTCTATCTGCTCACGTATCTTCTGGAGCCTTTCCACAGCATGCTTTTCGTTGTCCCACTGGGCTTTCTTTGAGTTGAAGGAATCACGCATTTCGGCGAGTTCCTTTTCCAGTGTTTCAAGACGTTCGCGACTGAGGTTGTCGGTCTCCTTTTTAAGCGCGGATGCCTCGATCTCAAGCTGCATTATCTTACGACGCTGTTCATCGAGCTCGGTAGGCATGGAATCCAGCTCTGTCTTGACAAGCGCGCATGCCTCGTCGACAAGGTCGATCGCTTTGTCGGGGAGGAAACGGTCGGTTATATACCTGTGTGAGAGGGTGGCTGCGGCGACCAGCGCCCCGTCAGTTATCTTGACACCGTGATATACTTCATACCTTTCCTTAAGCCCGCGGAGGATCGATATAGTATCCTCTACAGTTGGCTCATCTACCAGGACCGGCTGGAAACGGCGTTCCAGGGCTGAATCCTTCTCGATATACTTGCGGTATTCGTCAAGGGTAGTGGCACCTATGCAGTGGAGTTCACCTCTCGCCAGCATTGGTTTCAGCATATTGCCGGCATCCATGGCTCCGTCTGTCTTGCCGGCTCCGACGATAAGGTGGAGCTCATCGATAAACAGGATGATGCTGCCTTCACTTTTACGTACTTCTTCGAGGACGGCTTTCAGACGCTCTTCAAATTCGCCGCGGTACTTGGCGCCTGCAACGAGGGCTCCCATATCAAGGGAGAATATCTTCTTGTCTTTGAGGCCTTCGGGCACATCGCCGGCCACGATACGCTGGGCAAGGCCTTCCACGGCGGCTGTTTTACCGACGCCGGGTTCACCGATCAGAACAGGGTTGTTCTTGGTCTTTCGTGAAAGGATGCGGACTATGTTGCGGATCTCGGCATCACGGCCGATGACCGGGTCAAGCTTCTGGCTGCGGGCCTTTTCGACCAGATCTACGCCATATTTATTGAGCGTATCATATGTGGCCTCCGGGTTGTCGCTGACGACCCGCTGGTTGCCCCTTACTGTGGAAAGGGCCTGCAGGAACCGCTCTCTGGTGATCCCAAACTCCTGGAAGAGTCGTTTTACTGAAGGGCTTGGGTCTCTCAGGACAGAAAGGAACAGGTGCTCCACGGAGACATATTCATCGCCCATCGCTTTGGCTTCATCCTCTGCGTTTACCAGAGATTTGTTCAGGTACTGCCCAAAGCGGAGCTGCCCGCCCGATACTTTGACAAGGCTGTCAAGAGCTTTCTGGACAGCGTTTACAAAGTAATCCGTGTTGATCTCCATCTTCTCTATAAGCTTTAAGATAAGGCTGTTTTCCTGCGTAAGCAGTGAATAGATCAGATGCTCCTGTTCAATTTCCTGGTTGCCGTATTCATATGCGATCTTCTCCAGGTTCTGAACCGCCTGGATAGAGTTCTGCGTAAATTTCGTTAAATTCATAAATACACCTCCTTTGATCTTTTTTTCTGATCTACACGGAGTGTAACACAAGTTGTTAGCACTGTCAAGAGGTGAGTGCCAGTTTTTCTGATAAATATATCTGTGAAAAAACAGAGGGCTGTGAAGACAGCCCCCTGTTTCTGTTATGAGAGTGCAAGATATTGCAGTGCTTTTAGATAGATTCTTTTATAGGTACGTGTTGTATAGTGGAGACCGTCGTCTATTCCTATGTCTTTTCCTGCAGAGCCGTTGTCGGTACTGTAGCCGGTTTTCATCAGCCAGGAATAGGTGTTGATAAAGGCATAGGTGCCGCTCAGCCCGGAGGCTACTTTTCCGTTGAAGGTACGTACGCGCCATTCTTTACGGTCCAGGGTGAGGGATTTCTGGATAATTATGCTGTTCACAGGATTTACAGACATGAAGAACAGCCTGCAGTTCTTTTCCTGAAGATTCGGTGCTATGCCTCTAAGGTACGAGATGTACTGTTCGCTTACGGTCACAGGATTTACGGACAGGTTGTTGACGCCAAGACTAAATACCACCGCAATGGGACGCGGGTCATTCATGTTCGTCCGGTTTATCTCGTTTAATAGCAGCTGGTACCCGGTATTCTGAAACCATACAAGGCCTTCTCCGACTTTGCCGATAAACGCAACATTCTTCTTTCTGTAATTGATGTTCTGGGCTGTCAGGGTCCTCTCCATTCTTACAGTACGTGAATCGCCTACAAAGATGACCTTCTTGTAAGCGGATAAGTCCGGCGATGAAAGCTGAGAATCGGTAAGATCGGGCTCGTCACTCCTGCGCATAAGGACAGCATACAGATGGACAGTGCCTTTTACGTTGTTCATCGCTGCGTAAGCTTCGTATGCCAGGCTTAACGGCCTGCTCTGGCTCATCAACATACCCTTCTGACGTCCCCAGCCCATAAAAGTATATCCCGATGGATTGCTCATACACGGAAGAGTGTATGAGGAGCCGGGTATGACATCTATAGTACGGTAAACCTCACCATTATTATAGTGAAGGACTATTTTTGCTGTGACTTCAGGAATTTTGAAGCTTTTTGTGCATGTGGCGCTGTAGCTTGATATCGTCTGGTAGGAATTGTTTTTATGTGTACCGGTTGCTTTTGCCTGAACCCTGAAGCTGTAAACCTGACCTTTTTCGAGTCCGTTGATGTAGGTTCCGAGAGTATTTGGACCACTGTATTTCACTTTCATCCCCGAACCGCTGAAAACAGTGCCTTTGACCCATTGAACTCTGTAACCGGAAGCTTTATCTACTTTGCTCCACTTAAGCATCACCCCGTCTGAACCGTTGGATGTACAGGTAGTAATTGGCGTGCTTGAAACCTTAACGATAAATGTGGTCCCGTAACCGATTTTATTGCCCGAGCGGTTATATGCATTCACAGAATACTGATATACATTTCCACAGGAAGATGTTCCGGTATTAGTATCATCAAAGGATGTGCCGGTCGTGCTCTTCTGAACAGCCTTTGAGGCAAAGATGGCACCATTTGGCTTTGCATCTGTCCGGATGATTGTATAACGGTAAGCTCCGCTTACCGGCTTCCATCTGAGCATTACGCAGTTTGTCTTCTGTGAGACACTGGTAAACTGTATTCTTGCTGTTGCGGCTGAAGCATTCACTGAAAAGCCTGAGGCCATAAATATGGCACAAAGCAGCATGAACAACAGTGAAAACGTGTGTCTGACTCTATGTTTCATTAAAAAACCACCTTCCATAAACCGGCTTCTTAATAAAAGAAAAAACCGGGCGAACCAAAAACTGATACTATTTATTTTGCCTTCCTTTTTTATCTTTGTCAATGGTAAAAATCATCTATTTGATAAAATTTTACAAAAATGTTACAGGATTATGCCATGGATAGGGTCGAGAAGCGACGGTGGGACTTAACCCTCCATTCGGAATCTCGCCCTTACGGGCTTCAACGCCGCTTCGCGGCTGGATTCCTCATGAAGGGCTCAGTCCCTGTAAGGAAATATACTCTGCCCTGCTTTGCTCATGCAAGCATGGCAAAGCAGGGCAGAGTATATTTCCTTACGGACGTTAATAACAAGTGATGTGGATGAGAAACTGATAATTGACATAACTCATATAAAAAGGTAAAATAACGGTATCTGTTCAGGACGGGTTCTGAACAGATACAAATAATGAATAATCCTGATCACTGATGAACTGATCCGGGATGATCAAAGACTATGGAATCCGTTGTAAAGGATCTGTGCTGTTTTGCGACAGTTCCTAAGGCAGGGATTCCTGGAGGGGAACAAAAAGATAGATATAAGGAGGACACCATGAAAAGAAAAAGACTACTTGCCATTCTGGCGGTTGCAACGGCGTTTTCGTACGTTCTGTCCGCCTGCAGTGTGGGGGGCGACAAGCCCAATAAGGAACAGGTTATAGTGGAAGAGACTGTTGAAGAATCTACTCCGACACCGGAACCGTCTCCGACAGAGGAGCCTCAGGTATGGGAGCCGGTATACACATCTCAGGACGGAAGCATGTCTATAGAGATGCCTGACCAGACCTGGTCGAACAAGACGGATGCCAACGGGATCGTCAGCATCGAATCCGACAGCGGCAAAATTGTCATAATCCATGGAAAGGATGAGGACATGGATACCCTTGTCCTGCCTGATTCAGAGGATATGGCCATTACGCTTGAAAAAGCGAAGGAGCTTGAGGACGGCGAGTTCGAGGTCATGAACTACAGCAACCGTGATCAGAACGGCGCGAATGTGATCTACTATACAGTCAGCTACAGCAACACTGAAAAGAGTGACGGGGTTTACAGGGAGATCGTCAAGTATATCAGCAATGCCGATGAATATTATGAGATTACCGGTGACCTTACTACGGATGATGAGGAGATGGCCGGAAAGGTCATTACGGCTGTAAACAGCTTCAAGATCCTTGGCGCATCATCTCTTGCAGGCACAGGCGAGACTGCGCAGGATGATGGCCGCGAAGCCCTTTCGCCGGAAGACGGGACAGAGGATGGCACTTCTGAAGGCGAGCTGGTTGACGCAGAACCGGCGGATGATTCTTCAGGATCAGACGGCTATACTGACGGCTATTCCGATGATGATCTGGCAGATACAAACCGTACACGTACTATCTACCTTGACAGTGATGTCGGAATTGTCATAACAAACAATGATGACGGTACCTGGTCGGATGAGAACGGAAATGTATACACCTTTGATTCTTCGGATGATTCGATCGTGCGGAATCAGGATGACGTTGACTACTTCTATAATGGAGAACCCGGAAACGTCCGTTACATGTACAGAACTGAGGGAGAATAAAAACCGGGGGTAAAAAAGTTTACTTTTTTGCCACCCTTTGCCCCCCTTTTCCCCGGGCATGCTTTTTTGGTTATCCTCGAGGACCAGGGCTGTGAAAAAAGTAAAACTTTTTTCACAGCCCTTTTTATCTTGATGAGGTTGTACAGGAGAGATGACAGGGTTTGGGTGCAAATCTGAAAGGGGAAGATGACAGGGTTTGGGGTGCGGATCAGAAAGGAATTGGCTATGAGTGCTTATGAGGAATTTGCCAGGGTTTATGATTTGTTTCAGGATAATGTTGATTATGGGGCCTGGGCGGGATATATTTATGGGAAGCTTAAGCGGTTTGGTATAAATGATGGCCTTGTTCTGGATCTTGGATGCGGAACGGGGACTATGACGGAGCTGCTTGCGGGATTTGGATATGATATGACCGGGGTTGACGGGTCGGAGGAGATGCTGCTGCTGGCGGCGCAGAAGAGGGAAGAGTCGGGGCATGATATCCTTTATCTTCAGCAGGACATGGCAGGATTTGAGCTTTATGGTACTGTCAGGGCTGTTGTCAGCTCCTGTGACTCACTCAACTACCTTCTTGAGGAGGAGGAACTTCTTACTGCCTTCAGGCTGGTGAATAATTATCTTGATCCCGGAGGAATCTTTATATTTGACATTAACACGGTATACAAATACCGTGAGCTTCTGGGGGATTCCACCATAGCTGAAAACCGTGAGGAGGGCAGCTTTATCTGGGAGAACTATTTTGATGAAGAGAGCATGATTAATGAGTATGATCTGACTCTGTTCCTTCTTAGGGAGGATGGTCTATATGAAAGATCGGAGGAGGTTCATTACCAGAGGGCCTGGAAGAAGGAGGATATATGCCGGCTGCTCAAAGAAGCCGGGCTTGAACTCCTGGAAATACATGCTGCATATACAGATGAAGAGCCGGAAGAAAACACAGATCGGCTTATATTCATTGCGCGGGAGAAGGGTAAAATCTTTTCAGGTGAAGACGCCGTATGATACTATTTAAATATATGGAGGACAGGATATGAGTGACTATATTATCAGGGCGATGGCTGCAAACCAGCAGATCCGTGCTTTTGCGGCTGTGACGCGGGACATGGTGGAAACGGCCAGGCAGGATCATAACACAAGCCCGGTCGCGACGGCAGCCCTGGGAAGGCTTCTGACAGGCGGAGCCATGATGGGGACAATGATGAAAGGGGAAAAGGATATCCTGACCATACAGGTCAGGGGTGACGGGCCGATAGGCGGCATCACTGTGACATGTGACTCTCAGGGAAGGGCCAAGGGTTATGTGAACAATCCTGACGTCATCCTGCCAGCAAACGACAGGGGAAAGCTGGACGTGGGCGGTGCTGTCGGACACGGTTACCTGCAGGTGATAAAGGACATGGGCCTTAAGGAACCGTACATAGGGCAGGTAGACCTGCAGACAGGTGAGATAGGAGATGATCTGACCTACTACTTTGTCACAAGTGAGCAGGTGGCTTCGGCCGTCGGGCTGGGAGTACTGATGAACCGTGACAATACGGTCAGCCGTGCCGGAGGTTTTATTGTACAGCTGATGCCTTTTGCGGATGAAGAGGTGATCTCGCGCCTTGAACAGAACATCGGCCGTATAAAGTCGGTCACGGAACTGCTGACACAGGAGAATACTGCCGAGTATCTGCTCTCGCAGGTGCTTGACGGCTTTGATATCGAGATAAGCGGAAGGACAGAGACGGAGTTTTACTGCAACTGCAGCAAAGAAAGGGTCGAAAAGGCGCTGATAAGCATAGGCCGTAAGGATCTGAACGAAATGATACAGGATGGAAAGCCTATTGAGATGAACTGTCATTTCTGCGGTAAAAAATATAATTTTACGGTAGAGGAACTGAAAGAGATCCTGCGCAGATGCCGTTAAGCTGCCGTGAACCGGTGCAATACGTGGTACTGGTAAAGAGAACTGCCGTGAACCGGTGCAATACAGTGGTACTGATGAAGAAAGCTGTCGGGAATCGTGGGCAATAAAGTGGCACTGCTGAGGACGCACCCGGAGGGAGGGACTATGGCACTTCAGTTTATTATCGGGGGATCGGGAACAGGAAAATCCCATAGGGCTTATGAAAGGATCATCCGGGAGGCACAGCGCTGCCCGGAAGTTCTTTATTATATTATAGTACCGGAACAGTTTACCATGCAGACCCAGAAGACCGTGGTAGAGATGAGTCCGGGCGGAGGTATTCTGAACATTGACGTTGTGAGCCTTACGAGGCTTGCGTACAGGGTCTTTGAAGAGACTGGCGGAGATTCTCTGACAATGCTGGATGACATCGGTAAGAGCATGGTTATCCGGAAGCTTGCAGCTCAGAAGGAGAAGGATTACCCGTATCTTGGCAGCCAGATGCGAAAACCGGGCTGTCTTGATGAGGTCAAGTCGCTGATATCGGAATTCATGCAGTATGATATTTCTCCGGAGGATACTGCCGGGCTGGCGGAAAGGGCGGCAGAGAGAACGCTGTTGTCACTCAAGCTCAGGGACCTGAGCCGGCTTTACCGGGAGTTCCTTGATTATCTAAAGGACCGCTATATGACCGGGGAAGGGGTGATGGAGGAGCTTGCCGCGGCCATTGAAAAGTCGCAGCGGCTCAAAGGCAGCGTTGTGCTTCTTGACGGATTTACAGGGTTTACACCGGTGCAGCAGAAGGTTTTGAGAGCCCTTCTTGCGGCATGCCGTGACATGACGGTTACCGTCACAATGGATGAGGGTGAAAGAAAAAACACGGCCTGGTCCTTGTTCTCGATGAGCCGGAGAATGATAAAGCAGCTCACATCCCTTACACGGGACATAAGTGAGCCGGTTATTTTAAAAGGAGGAGAAAAGACGCGCTTCAGTGAAGCCCCTGCCCTTGATTTCCTTGAGAAGAACCTTTTCAGGTATAACGGCAGGAGCTTTAATGGGGAGCCCGAAAACATACGGATGTTTGTCGCCGCGAATCCGGCGGACGAGATGGAGGAGACAGCCCGCAGAATATGCACTTTTGTCCGTAAAGAGGGACTTAAGTACGGCGACATGGCCGTGATAACCGGAAATATGGAAGAATACGCACCTGCAGCGCGGCAGGCATTTGAAGGCGCGGGGATCCCGTTTTTTATAGATGAAACGAAAAGCATTCTTGAGAATCCTCTGGTTGAATACCTGCGTGCATCGCTGGAGCTGATAGACAAAAGCTTCAGCTATGAGAGTGTGTTCCGCTATCTGAGGAGCGGGCTTACTGACATTACATCGGAGGAGACTGACCGGCTTGAGAATTATGCGAGAGCCCTCGGGATACGCAGTTTTAAAAGATGGAATGAGAAATGGGTGCGTGTATACCGCGGACAGGACCCGGCGGAGATGCTTAAGCTGAATGAAGCCCGTGAGAGATTCCTCTCGGAGGTAAGCGAACTCAGGGAAGGGCTTTCGGGCAGCAGTACGGTGGAGGATTACTGCACACAGCTTTTTGCCTTCCTCCGGAGAAACCGCATTCAGGAGAAAGTAAATGCTGCGAAGATTTCCTTCGGTGAGGCCGGTGACCGTGCGCGTGAGAAGGAATACGCTCAGGTGTACAGGATAGTGATAGATCTTTTCGACCGTATGGTCGCCATCATGGGGAACGAGAAGATGAGCCGGAGCGAGTTTATCAAGGTGTTGGACACCGGGCTCGGGAAGGCGAAGGTCGCGCTCATTCCTCCCGGACAGGATCAGGTGCTTGTGGGAGACATGGAACGCACAAGGCTCAGGGATGTAAGCGTGCTTTTTTTCGTCGGGGTGAATGAAGGAAATATTCCAAAGAATGTGTCTTCCGGAGGAATGCTCTCGGAGGCGGACAGGGATTATCTTGCGGAGGAGGGCATCGAGCTTGCCCCGGATCCTAAGGAGCAGATGAATATCCAGAGGTTTTACCTGTATCTCAACCTGACAAAACCCCGGAAGCAGCTGATACTTTCGTACAGCTGTGCAAACCAGAAGGGAGAAGCGCTCAGAAGCGCGTACCTCATAGGAAACCTTATGAATCTTTATCCGGCGCTTTCAGTAAAAAAGGCCGGAAAAGAGGAGGATCTTCTTCCTGAAAGACCCGGAATGGGACTTATGTTCCTTGCGAGGGAGATGCCTTTTGAAGAGGGAGAGATGAGCCCTGAGACAGAGGAGCTTTTAAGGTGGTATCTGAGAAACAAGGACTTCAGGACCTCTGCAGAGAAGCTGGTAGAAGCTTCATTCATGAAAGCTCCCTCCGGGAGGATTCAGAGCACGGTGGCAAAAGCGCTTTATGGAGATGTCCCGTTAAACGGCTCGACACGTCTGGAACGCTTTGCTGCCTGCGCGTGTGCGCATTTCCTCAGGTACGGGCTATCTCTGAAAGAGCGGAAGGAATATGAATTCAATTCGGCTGACCTGGGAAACCTGGTTCACAGTGTTCTTGAATACTTTGAGAAGGAACTGGCATCAGCCGGACTCTCTCTTCGCACGGTCGACGATGAGACCCGGGATTCGCTTTTAGACCGGTGCCTTGATACGGCTGCCGCTGATTATGGCAATACCATACTTAAGAGCAGCGCAAGGAATGCCTGGATGGTAGAGCGGGCCAGGAAGATACTGCACAGGACTGTATGGGCGCTCACACAGCAGCTTAAGTGGGGACAGTTCGAGCCGGAGGGAGTGGAGATCGCCTTCCAGGGCGGCAGGATAGACCGACTTGATACCATGGTCGATAAGGAAAAGGTGTATGTAAAAGTCATCGACTATAAGACGGGAAATACCACCTTTGAACTGCTTAAGCTTTACCACGGCCTGCAGATACAGCTGGTTCTCTACCTGGATGCCGCAATGCAGATAGAAAAGACGAGGCATCCGGATAAGGAAGTGATCCCGGCAGGTATCTTTTACTATAATGTGAAGGATCCGGTAATGGAAGGCTCTCTTTATGACGCTCCGGGAGAGATAGAGGATCAGATACTGAAAACTCTCAGGATGAACGGCCTGGTTACCTCCGACACAGATGTCATCAGGGCAATGGACAGCAGCTTTGTGTCTCTTCCGGTATCGGTATCCCTGAAAACCGGGGAGCTCGACAGCAGGTCCAGAAACCATGCTGCAAGCCCTGAGGAGTTTGATCTGATGGTCCGTTACGTAAAAGAGATGAGCCGGGAGAACCGCGGCAGGATTCTTGACGGAGAGACTGCTGCTCATCCGTACCGCATGCAGCAGGAGACGCCATGCGATTACTGTCCATACAAGGGCTCATGCGGATTTGACAGAGGGATAAGAGGCTATTCGTATAAAGACATACGTAAGATAGATAATTCAGGGCTCTGGAAGCTTATGGAGGAAAAAAGTGGGGATGGAGTGGACCAGTGACCAGAAAAAGGTCATCACATTAAGAAATAAAAGCATTCTTGTGAGTGCGGCGGCTGGTTCAGGCAAGACGGCTGTGCTCGTTCAGCGCATAATGCAGAAGCTTACGGATCCTGTGGCTCCGGTATCTGTTGACAGGCTTCTTATCATGACCTTCACAAGGGCGGCCGCCGGAGAGATGAAAGAGAGACTGCAGAGAGCCATCGAAAAGGCTCTCGCCGCGGATCCCGGAAATGACCATCTCCAGAAACAGCTTATGCTGCTTCATATGGCACAGATCACCACGATAGACGGCTTCTGCGGATGGATACTCCGCAACTATTTTCATCTTATCGGGCTTGACCCCGGCTACCGGGTGGCTGATGAGGGAGAGCTGGTTCTGCTTAAGCAGGATACGGCCAGGAAGGTGATGGATGAATTTCATGATGAAAATGATCCGGAATTCAGACATATGCTGGATTCTCTTTGCACCGGAAGAACAGATGAGAGTCTGCAGAAAGAAATACTGCGTGTCTATGAGAAAGCGATGAGCAGTCCAGACCCTGAGGGATGGCTTGATGAGTGCCTGAAGGGCTTCGATGCCGGAAATGCGGAAGAGATGGCCGGGCTGCCCTGGATGGAGCTTCTGTGGAAAACAGTTTCTTCGGAACTCTCAGGGCTTCGGGAGAACATGGAATATGCCCGCGGCCTGTGCCTTTCTCCGGACGGCCCGTATCACTTTGAAGACGGCATTAACGACGGGCTTGAATATATAAGAACCTTATGCCGCCTGTGTGGTGCGCGAAATTATGACGGAATGGTCAGCTTTCTGGCAGATAATAAGTTCCCCGAGCTCTCGCGCAAAAGGCCGAAGGGGATCGATGATGACCTTAAACAGGCGGTATCGTCAATGCGAAATGAGACAAGGGCAGAGGTGGACGACCTGCGAAAATCATATTTTTTAACTGATCTTGAGGAAACTGCCGGGCTTCTTAAGATCAGCCGCCGGCCGGTTGAGATGCTTCTTAAGGTCGTAAGGAGATTCATGGAAAGGTTCTCACAGGAAAAGCGGGAGAAGAACATCCTTGATTTTACCGATATGGAGCATATGGCTCTACGGATCCTTTCACCGGGCGAAGGTGAAACCGGGGGATCTGTGGCGGCCCGGGAGCTTTCGGAAAAATTTGACGAGGTCATGATAGACGAATATCAGGACAGCAATATGGTGCAGGAGCTCATTGCAAGGTACGTATCCGGCTGGGTGCAGAAGCGGCACAATATTTTCATGGTCGGGGATGTAAGGCAGAGCATATACCGTTTCCGGCTGGCGCGGCCTGATCTTTTTATCGGCAAGTACCGGAGCTTTTCGAAGGAAGACGGGGATGATGTGAAGGAGATAAGGGTCGATCTTGGCCGGAACTTCAGAAGCCGGCCTGAGGTGCTTACCGCAGTGAATTACATCTTCAGGCAGATAATGGGGAGCGACCTTGGAGGGATCGATTATGGCGAGGATGAATCTCTCCATCCGGGAGCTGTTTTTCCGGAAGGGCAGGAGCCTTCCTTTCCGGTCACGGAGCTGCTGCTCATAAAGAAAGATGATCCGCTTGTACAGGATGAGGAGGAGGCAAGGACAGAGCGCGAGCTTGAGGCCATGCTGGTCGCGGAGAGGATACGCGGACTTGTCGGAAAACAGGTGATCTATGACAGGGATGAGGGCGGATACAGGCCTGTCAGATACGGGGATATCGCTGTCCTGCTTAGAAGCTTTACGGGATGGGCGGAGACATTTTTGGAAGTGTTTGCGTCCAGAGGAATTCCGGCTTATGCGGCGTCGAGGAGCGGGTATTTCTCCGCTTCCGAAGTGGTGAATGTGCTCAACTTTCTCAGGATAACCGATAATCCCAGGCAGGATATACCTCTTCTGGGAGTACTTAAGTCGCCGATGGTTTCCTGCACAGACGAGGAGCTGGCGCTCCTGCGCGTGAAATATAAGGATGGCATGCTGATCGACAGTATATATGCTTTTATTGCTGATGAAGACAGCGGGGCTTTGAAAAAGCAGGCGGAGGATCTGTCGGACTTACGCATGACAGGACTGGCGGATGAAAATGATGAAAATGGCGACCCCGGGGAGGAGCAGATGGAAGGTGCTTCGCCGCTCCGAAAGAAGCTTGCGGATTTCTGCGCTTTGCTTGAGCATTTCCGGGAAGCGGCCGTCTTTACACCGGTGCATCAGCTTATACGGGACATCCTGCGGGATACAGGTTACGGGATGCTGCTCAGGGCTATGCCGGACGGAGCGAAAAAAAGCGCCAATGTCATGATGCTGTGTGAAAAAGCCCTTGAATATGAAAAAACCAGCTACCATGGGCTGTTCCATTTTATCAGATACATAGAGAACCTTCACAAATATGAGGTGGATTTCGGCGAAGTCAGCCTTTCGGGAGAAGGTGAAGGGGCAGTAAGGCTTATGACCATCCACAAGAGCAAGGGCCTTGAGTTCCCGATAGTGTTCGTTTCGGGACTCGGTAAGGGGTTCAACTTCATGGATGCCAACGAACCGCTGCTTGTAGATGCCGATCTTGGTATTGCGACGGACGCAATACTTCCTGAAAGGTCCCTCCGGGTGCCTTTCCTTAAGAGACGCATAACCCGGGACCACATCGTGGCTGAAAACAACGGCGAAGAGCTGAGGGTGCTTTATGTAGCCCTGACGCGCGCGGTTGAAAAGCTGATAATGACAGGCTCTATAGGAAACTTTGATAAGAAGATCGAAAAGCTCAGAAGCATTTCCGGCCGTGAACGCGAGCTGCTGCCCCTTACGGAAAGACAGAAGGCCCGAAGCTTTCTTGACTTTATCCTTCCGGCACTTGCCGGGCACAGATGCATGGACAGTGTATTTGCTTCCCAGGGGATATTTCCGGGGAAAAATCCTCTGCTCCATGATGATCCTTCTGAATTTGATGTCAGGATATGTGATATCAAGGAGCTTATAAAGGATGAGGCGTCCTCTCTTGTGAGGGACATCTATGCTTTACAGTACCTGAGAGAGACGGATCCGGAGCAGACAGTATCCCCTGAGATAAGGGAGGAACTTGAAAAAAGATTCTCCTATGTCTATCCATATACTAAGCTTTCAGGGATCCCGGTCAAGATGACGGTGTCCGAGCTTAAAAAGCGGAGTTACCATGACGACGAGGAGCTTGAGTATTCTAAAGAGGAGGAGCCGGTGATCCCGCTGATCCCGGATTTCCTGCAGGGTGAGAAGGAAGAGCTTCTCACAGGCAGCAGCCGGGGAACCGCCTACCACAGAGTCATGGAGTGCCTGGACTACAGCCGGGACATTGCTTCTGATGAGGATGTGCGCGCTCAGATTGAAGGACTTGTAATTGAGAAAAAGCTGGGAGTCAAAGAGGCAGAATGTATTATAGCAGAAGATATAGTTACATTTGCGGCCTCGGATCTTGGAAGAAGGATGGCTGAAGCAGCAGGGAAAGGTGTACTTAAAAGAGAACAGCCTTTTATGATGCAGGTCCCGGCTTTATCTATCGACCCGTCATGGGAAGCAGGAGAAAATGTGCTGATTCAGGGAATAATCGATGCGTATTTTTTCGAAGATGAGGATATTGTGCTGGTGGATTATAAGACGGACCGTGTTTACGGATCAAGGGGAGCGGAGAAGCTGGTCAGCCTTTATCACACGCAGCTTAGCGACTATGCAGCCGCCCTGGAACGGCTGACCGGAAGAAGGGTGAAGGAGAAGTATATCTGGTCCTTCACCCTGGGACGGGAGATCCTTCTGCGATAGCGGGAGGACCCTTCGTGAAAGCAGAAGAACTTCTTCATAACAGCGTGAGGGCCTTCTTCAGATCCGCCATCCCGCCGGAATCTTGTTCTTGAGGGTGCTGCCGGTAAGCTTTCCGAAGCCGAGCGGGTAATCGTCCGCGCACAGCAGCATCCACCCTTTGCCTGAAGGGGCTTCGGAAGGGGATATCTCTATCTGCGCCCCCGAAAGGAAGGAATTCAGGCGGGGGTCGTCGGGCCTCAGGCATATCCGTGCGGAAACATCCTGCGGAAGGAGTGAGAGGGCCAGAGAATGTGAAGGCTCAAAACGGTTCTTTTTGAGAATTCCCATATAGAGCCCGTTGCGGACGAAGGTGAGTCCCCGGATATCCGGGATAACAGAAGGAACATAGTAGACCGAGCCGCTGCGGATCTCAATGGCATCCGGGGTGATCTCTTTTCCGCCGAGAGAGCGCATCCCGATCTCATCAAAAAAGGCTTTTATGTACTGAAGCGCCTCGCCTTTTACAGATGACGGCCTTCCGGCATTTTCGCGTTTGCCGGGACGCCCGTGTGTTTTGCGGCGGGACGAGGGAGACTCTTCTTTAAATATATCGTTAATGTTCTGATCTGACGGCTCTTTCATGAGCAGGGCAGCGAACTGTCCCTCACTTTCCATCTTGTGTGGATAGATCCGGACGCAGCTGCTGAGACCGGCGTATCCTTCAGTAAAACCTTCATACCAGGGCTCCGGCCTTACAAGGCGCATCCCGGGATGCGTATCAAGCAGATGCTTTATTACATCCTCGTCCTCTTCCTGCGAGAAGGTGCAGGTCGAGTAAAGGAGCAGGCCGCCGGGACGAAGCATAAGTACGGCATTCTCCGCAAGCTTCTTCTGCAGCCTTGAAAGCGCAGCTGATTTTTCATTGCTCCAGTCGGAGGCAAGGGACGGATCCTTTCTGAACATTCCCTCCCCCGAGCAGGGGGCATCAAGAAGTATCTTGTCGAAATATCCTGCAAAAGGTCCGACAAGTCTTTCGGGATCCTCGTTAAGGATAAGGGAGTTTGCGCCTCCGGCAAGCTCGATATTGCGAAGCAGCGCCCTTACCCTTGAGCTGCTTATGTCGTTGGCTGCAAGAAGACCGGTGCCGTCAAGCTTTGACAGGAGGGCGGTCGCCTTTCCTCCCGGCGCCGCGCAAAGGTCAAGGACCCGGTCGTTTTTTTCGACAGGCAGAAGGGAAGCCGGAACCATTGCGCCGGGGTCCTGCAGGTAATACAGTCCGGCCTGATAGAGCGGGCACTGTGAGGGACGTGTATCTTCATTATAAAAATAACCGCCGCGCACCCAGGGGACGGGCCGGATGGGAAACGGACATATCTGCTCGAATCTTTCAGGAGTTATCCTGGATGTATTGACGCGCAGGGCAAAGGCACGGCGGGAACCGAAGCTTTTTAGAAAAGCCGGAAATTCATCTCCCAGCTGTTTTTCCATACGGGATAGAAATTCCGGAGGAAGTTCTTGTGCACAGTTCATGAAATATTCCTCTTTGCTTGACAAAAAATGATTAAAGATATACAGTATTTCAAAATAGTGGTATAGTGTTGATGTAAGGCACTGTACATGAATAACTTCCGAAAGATGCGAAGGATAAATTTCGCCCTGCAAGGCGGAGGAAGGAGGCGCAGCGGGCTGCGGCGACCGACGACAACGCAGTCAGGGCGGAATTTAGACAAGCAGATTTCGGAAGTTA
>JAFUCO010000047.1 GCA_017459635.1 Blautia sp.
AGGTGAGCTTAGGTTGGAAGAAAGCTTTGGCTCTTGATAAAGCAGAAAAGGTGATCTCACAAGCGCAAGTAAAGGCGGAGGTATGAAAAGTACCTCCGCCTTTTCGGATATCAAGTCCTGGTCAGGGTGTGACCTGTAACGAATACTCAGCGGTTTATTTCCGGTGGCTCTTTTCAACTATATAGTTGATTTATAAATTTCCGACAGGTTAACCTGTCAGTCTTTTAATGGTATGAGCCTGATACCTCTACCTGATGTTGCTCAGGATACATTCAGCCGGACCGTTTTTTCCATTCCTTTGTACCGGAGCTCAGTGCGGCCGGCTTTTTTCATGATCTGGTATGCGGCATTTACGTCTGCATTGATGAGTATGCCGTTATTGCTCTTAAACAGCCCCCTTTTTATCCGCCTCGACCTGTCATAACAGCGCCTTTCCGGGTATTCTTCATCTATGTAGCTCGTCCCGCTTGTATAACTCTCCTCCACGATCCTTGTCTCGATCCCGGCAAGGGCAGCTTTATAGCATATCTGCCAGATCAGCCTGCTGTAGGGGATGGATACGAATTCCTGGTTTGTTCTGTTTCCCAGCTTCACATTCTGTTTCCATCCTTTGTTATTTCCGATCACGATCATCCCGACACCGTTTTCCTGTGCAAGCTGCACGACCTTCCTGCTCACCTTGTGCATGGCGTCTTTGATCCTGCTGTTCCTTTTCTGCGTGAGGGCACGCATGCGCTTTGTTTCTTTTCTGCTGTTCGATTTTGCTGCGACGGCTCCAAGGGAAGCCCTGCGCTTGTTATAATACTGGTTGATCGATTTGACACCGCGGCCGTTTATGATCACCGGTTCTGCAGAAGTATCCATGCACAGCGTTACCAGGTTGTCCAGGCCGGGATCGATCCCCATCATGCCCTTTTTTCCAGTAAGGGCAGGCACCGGGCTGCGATAAATGAGCTGTATCCGGATCTTACCGTCGCCGGTCTGTATCCTTACCTGCCTGATGTCCCTGTGCCTGGCTTTGATATGGATACCATCCAGAAAGCGGGGCAGCCGGACTTTCCCATCTTTATCAACCTTTATATTCTGGTATGTCAGTACCAGCGCGTTCCTTCCTTTTTCCTTATCTTTATACGCGGGCCTCCCGGGCTTCCCGGAGAATGCGCCCGGATCCTTTTTCCATGCCTCCATGCTCCTGTAAAAAGATTTCCAGTTCCTGCAGAGTTCCTGGATGACGATCTGGGCACAGGTTGAATAGGGCATTTCCCTGAATTCCTTTCCCTGTTTCAGGTACCAGCTCAGGAAATACGCATCCGCGATGAAACCATTGTTTTCATCGATGGAATGAAAGATCTTCCGGCCGCTTCCGGCCCGGGCATAACAGTGGATAGCACAGTTTATCCTGTGGATCAGGCCTTTTTCCCAGCTGTCGAGGATCTCCCCGTCCTTCAGCTTCCTGCTGATGCGGGCGCACTGGACGATCAGATAATTGGTGGAATTATAAAGGTTTTTAGAGCAGTAACAGTAGCCATCTGTTTTCCGGAACAGTCTTTCCTGCCGCCCGCACCGGATGACATGCTCTTCTGTAAGGAGCATTCCGTTTTCTTCTTTCATACACACACCTTTTCTTAGGCACTGTACATGAATAACTTCCGAAAGATGCGCAGGATAAATTTCGCCCTGCAAGGCGGAGGAAGGAGGCGTAGCGGGCTACGGCAACTGACGACAACGCAGTCAGGGCGGAATTTAGACAAGTAGATTTCGGAAGTTATTTGTGGACAGTTCCTTACTTTTAGCTGTGGCCTGCTTCAATGTATCCGGGGTTACTGTACCAGCACCGGAACCGCCGGCCTGTCCGGCAGCTCCTTCCAAAGCATCCTCTTTTCCGCGGACAGGGCACGCCCAAAAAGGAGATGCTCCGTATCCCCTCTGTCTTTCGACGGGGAGAACAGCAGGTTGTACCAGACCAGGTAATTGTTAAGATATTTCGTGGAAACGCCATGGAAACGTCCTACAAACCCCTTGATGCGGCTGTGGTAGGCATTTATCCTCTGAATATTGAACCCGTCCTTCATCCGTTGTCCCGTCTCCATCTGGACCAGCCTGACCCCGGCTTCTTCCGAGAAACGTCTGTAAGCCTTTTCATTATCCGTGACCAGGACGGCGTCGTTAGAGATCCTGCCTGAAAACGCCTTATCTACACATTCCGAACTGACTTTACCGAGTTTCCCTACCTTTGAGATGGAGACGCCCTGCTCATTAACAGCGCACATGACACAGACCTTCTCGGCTGAAAGCCCTTTGGAATGCACTTCACCACCCCGGCGGTGCGCCGCCCTGGGCATGGTGAACCGGCTGCTCTGCTTGTGATTACCCTTATAGGACAGGTCGAAGAATGTTTCGTCAGCCTCCACGGTACTGCCCAGGCATACATTGTCCCCGATTTCTTTCATGCAGTCCAGTATCCTGTGACGCCACTGGAAGGCTGTAGATACGGAGATATCACATTTCTGCGCTGATTCTTCAAGTGTCGCGCCTTCTTTCATACATTGAAAGTATTTCATCCATACATTCAGCTTTTTATGCGTACCGGAAACGATAGAGTTGGTAGTAGCCAGGAAGGACCTGCCGCAGTCGCGGCAGAGGTAACGCTGAACTCCGTCCCCGCGCCGCCCGTTCTTTACAAAATGGGTGCTTCCGCAATGCATACACTTTTCACCTTCATTAAAGCGTATTTCAGCCTCCAGCTCCGGAATGCTTTTTTTATTAAGATCGATATCCTGTGGCAGGGCTATATAGAAAGAAAGCCTTTCAACGGATGAAAGCTGGTGGTAACTGTGCATGATTTTCTGCACCTCGTTCATTACTCGACGCCTCCTTGAGTTCTTTTGATTAATTATAACCTCAAGGGGATTCTTTGTCAACTATATACACTAATATAGCCTTTCCGGTTATCCAGGGAAGACGGCGATGTTGATGATGGCAGTGAAGCTGTCAGCAACAGCTTTGCCAATCAAGAAGAGCTGGTCATGGACTATCTGAAGTCCTATCCGGAGATCCGGGTTAATTTGTGGTCTATAAAACTGATATAAAGTCAAGTCTGTTTTTGGAATATTTTTATGATATACTATAAACAGTTATGACATATTTAGAAATAAATAAAGCATTTAAGCGCGAAAGAAAACTATTGTTAATGCAATCCAAATAAAAGGAGGTAACCTATGGGCGAGAAGAAAAAAGTAGTTGCTTTTACGGCCGGCCGGCGCGGCGGAAACTGTGAGATCTATGTAAAGATCGCGCTGCAGGAACTTACTAAAATGGGAATTGAGTGTGAGATGATAAGGCTGCATGACTGTGACCTCAGGCCATGTATTGACTGTCCGAACGGCCCGTGTTATTCAAAAAGCTCATCTACACCACTACATTCTCCGCACAGACAAACGTAGTTGACAATATCAACATATAAGAAAAGACTTTATTGCGGAAAGGTGGAAATATGGTAGTTGTTATTAATGATGACAGGGTAACGGATGTCGAGGCCTATGTGCCGATTGCTAAGGCTTTTGCCGCGGACTCGGTGAAGAATGATGAAGGATGTATCTCCATGGAGATAATTACAGATCCGGCAACTCCCGGGCGGGTTCTATATCTTGCTCACTGGGAAAGTGAGGAAGCTTTCAAAAGAAACTCCACAGGAGCTACTTTCCAAAAATGGCTGCCGGAGCTGGGAAAATATTTCATCAGCGCAGAGGATAAGATATTTGAAATCAGATAACATTAATACAGGTGAGTATTAATACAGGAAGGGGACGGTTCGCTGCTTTGAGACAGAGAACCGTTCCCTGTCTTATGTTATTGATATAAGAAGTGTGCCCGGGGAAGGAGGGGTATGGGGTGAAGAAAAAGCCTTTTTCACATCCCCTTCCTTAATATTCCAGAGCGTCAAGGGGGATCTGTTTCCAGACGACTTTTCCTGATGGATCGTGTTCCAGAATATTGGTGTGAGTAAAGCCGCAGGCAGCTGCGGCTTCTTTTGCTGTCTCGAATGCACCGGTCAGCAGCTCTTTCTGATGTGCGTCTGAGCTGATGATGATCTCTCCGCCGAATTCGTGCAGGGCGCGAAGGAGCGGAAATGAGGGATATAATTCTTTTTTGCGGCCGCGGTTGACAGCTCCGCAGTTTATCTCGAAGGGAACCCCTTTTTTGACGAGGTGCTCCATGGCCTCTAAGGCGGGAGTCAGGTAGCGGGGATCGTTTTCGTCCAGAAAATGAAGGTCATCATTGAAACGGGTGATAAGATCAAAATGTCCTATGAATGTGCAGTGAAGCCGGTCTGCAACCTGGCTTTCAAGATCATAGTAGGCTTTTGACATCCTGTAATAATCACCGGAGTAAAACTGTTCACAGATGAAGCGTATGCTTTCGGGATCGCTGTCTACCGACATCGGAGCTGCGCTTTCGATATCCAGAAAATGTGTGCTGCCTATAACATATTCAACAGAGGAAAGAATGCTTTCCTGGTCGGGAAGCGCCGATTCCGGTCTTCGCAGTTTTTCATAAAGAATATCAAGCTCGACTCCTGTAAGGATGTCGGGCTTTTCTGGTTCGGCGGATGTTCTGCCGTATATGCTTTTGAGCCTTGTGATCTCGGCTATGTAAGACGGGAAATCCATATGGATATCGGGATCCATGTGTCCGGAAAAGCCAAGGTGGGTAAATTTATGCTCCGCAGCAAAGGCAGCCACTTCTTCGGCAGTGTTCTGCCCGTCGCAGAATCTGGTGTGAGTGTGATAGTTGGCTTTGAACAATGTGCTTTACCTCCTCTTTTTGTGAAGCGGCAATAAAGCCTATAAGGCGAAATGCCGGATGAGAGAAACAGGCCGGACGCCTCCGGCTGAGCGGTGCTTAACGATCATTTTCCTTCCAGGAGAAAACCTTTAAGGCGGGGGATATCGTTGTTTAGTATCAGCTCTTCCGGAAACCCCTGTCCGTGCACGAAACGGGAAGCGTATGTGAAATCTCCTACATGCTTAGGTCCATGGCTGTCGCTTGAAAGCAGAACCGGAAGATTGTGTTTCCGGCAGCAGGCGAGGATCTCCCGGCAGTTTTCACGTGTGTCACCGCGATAGCCGTAAGGCGCAAGGGATGCCTCGTTTATTTCAAATATGGTTCCGGTTTTTTTGCATTCCATGCACAGTTCTTCGATGTTGACCGGGTAATGTGTGTTGTCGGCGTGCCCGAGGATGCGTACACCGGGATGCTGCATGGCTCTTAGAAAGGCTCTTGTATTCTGTTCCCTTGAATGGGGCGGGAAATTCTGTGAGTGCATGCTGATTATGGCGTAATCAAGACTTTCTATAATATTCCCGTCAAGATCAACTTTTCCGTCGGTATCCAGGATATTGAGTTCAACTCCGTAAAGGACGCAAACGCCGAAACGGTACCGCGGGGACATGCTGAGGCTCCTGAAATAAGAGGGGGTTCCGGCAGAAAGGGTTGCCGGGCCGTGATCTGTTATGCCAAGGAGGCGAAGACCGCGTTCTGAAGCGGCTTTTGCCATGATGGAGATTGTGGAATGAGTGCCATGGCCGCTGGCTATGGTATGAGTGTGCATGTCGGACAGATACATGAAGAGCCTCCTCGAAACAGATTCCGTTAACTGTAAGTGTGCGGATCGACAGTTTCCTTTATGTGCTATATCGTAACACAAAAGGTAAAAATGTACAACTTTAATGGAAGAAGTGCATCACAGGAATCGGATCTGAGGGCTTCATTGCTGTCTGACGACTGTATTTAAACCGAAAAACAACAAAAACAACATTCCAAACCCAACAAAAACCACATTTTTGTAGGGAGAAAAGTGTTGCTTTTTGTTGACATACAAGAGTTGTTAGCGTATAATATGGATATAATGCTCAAAATAAGGTTTCTGTGACCTGGAAATGCTTTAGGACGGAGCGTTAAACCACTTACTCGGAGGCGTATGATGGGCTATACAGATAATTTCCCGCCGGAAGTAAAACAGAGGATAATTCAGGAGCTTGTCCCTGGCAAGCAGATCTCGCTTGCACACATTATTGCCAATCCGGACAACATTCTTTACACAAAGCTCGGACTTGATCCCACCATTGATTATACAAGATCAGCCATCGGCATAATGACCGTTTCACCTGCCGAGGCTGCCATTATTATGGCTGATGTAGCCATAAAGGCATCAGGAGCGGAGCTGGGGTTTGTCGACCGCTTCAGCGGGAGCCTTATTGTCACCGGAACCGTATCCGAGGTGGAGGCTTCCGTGCAGGCTGTGCTTGATTATTTTGACCAGACCTTCGGGTTCGTCACCTGCCCCATCACAAAGACATGAAGAAGATCGTTCTTATCGGCAGGAGCGAGGCGGGCAAGACTACGCTCACCCAGGCGCTCCGTGGGGAAAAGATACAGTATCACAAGACACAGTATGTGAACAATTTTGACGTTATAGTCGATACTCCCGGTGAGTATGCACAGACAGCGCGTCTCGGGCATGCGCTGGCAGTGTACACTTACGAATCGGATATCGTCGGACTGCTGGTTTCGGCCATCGAGCCGTACTGCCTGTTTCCGCCGTGCATTACCTGCATGGCAAACCGCGAGGTTGTAGGGATAGTCACTAAGATCAATCATCCGGATGCAAGGCTCGACATGGCAGATATGTGGCTCACTCTGGCAGGCTGCCGGAAGATATTCCATGTGGATTCGGCCACTCACGAGGGAGTGCCGGAGCTTTTTGAGTACCTGAGGGAGCCCGGGGACGTTATGCCCTGGGAACATGATGCGGCAGATGAAAGTGAATTGATGCAGTAAGTTACTCACAAGAATATCAGAGCTGTACGGCTTCCAATGAAGCTGAACACTTACAAAAGACCAGCAGATTCATTCGAAGTCTGACAAAACAGAACAATAGCAAAAGATCATAAAACATGTTATATCGGGCACTAAGGAAGTCCGGTCCGGCCGGTTTTCCTGATGCCTTTGGTATATAGGTTATGAAACAATCATAAGCGCTTAAGGAGGAAGAAAGCATGGTAAACGAGTATGAAATCAAAAAACAGATCTGCGACATCGGCAAAAGGATCTACAACCGCAACATGGTAGCAGCCAATGACGGCAACATTTCCGTCAAGCTCAATGATAATGAGTTTCTCTGCACACCGACAGGCGTCTCAAAAGGTTTCATGACCCCTGAATATATCTGCAAGGTTGATGCAAAAGGAAACGTGATCCAGGCTAATGGTAATTTCAGGCCGTCTTCTGAGATCAAGATGCATATGAGAGTATACGAGAAAAGGCCGGATGTAGGCTCAGTAGTTCATGCTCACCCGGTTTACGCTACAAGCTTTGCCATCGCCGGCATTCCGCTTACCCAGCCGATCATGCCTGAGGCAGTCATCGCTCTCGGATGTGTTCCGATCGCTCCCTATGGCACACCTTCAACAATGGAGATTCCGGATGCAGTAGAACCGTACCTGGAGCACTTTGACGCAGTCCTCCTTGAGAGCCACGGTGCCCTTACCTGGTCGACAGATCTTCTTGCCGCATATCTTAAGATGGAATCTGTTGAATTCTATGCTCAGCTGCTGTATCAGTCCAAGATGCTCGGCGGCCCGAAGGAATTCGATAAGGAAACCGTACAGAGACTGTATCAGATCCGCAGACAGATGGGTCTTCCGGGAAAACATCCGGCAAACCTCTGCCAGAACAAGGATGGCATGAACTGCCATAATTGCGGCGGAAGCTGCGGCAGCACAGAAACAGCTGCAAATAACGATGCTGATCTTGTAGCAAAGATCACAAAACAGGTTATGGCTCAGCTTGGAATGAAATAATCATCTTAGGAGGTCATGTTTTTATGCCGATCAATGAAAATCTCGTACAGGAAATTGTACAGGAAGTCATGGCAAAAATGCAGATCGCGGATGCTCCTACAGGTAAGCACGGCATTTTCAAGGATATGAATGACGCTGTTGCCGCTGCGAAGAAGGCACAGGCAGAGGTCCGGAACATGTCGATGGACCAGAGAGAAAAGATCATCACCTGCCTGCGCGGCAAGATCCGCGAAAATGCTGAAGTGTTTGCCAGAATGGGTGTTGACGAGACGGGAATGGGCAATGTCGGAGACAAGATCCTCAAACATCAGCTGGTGGCTGACAAGACACCCGGAACCGAGGATATAACCACGCAGGCCTGGTCGGGCGACCGCGGACTTACCCTTATTGAGATGGGCCCGTTTGGTGTCATCGGCGCCATCACACCCTGTACAAACCCGAGCGAAACCGTTCTCTGCAATACAATAGGAATGCTCGCTGCCGGAAACACGGTGGTATTTAACCCGCATCCGGGCGCGATCAAAACTACCATATATGCTATTAACCTCGTTAACGAAGCATCGCTGGAAGCCGGAGGCCCGGACAACATCGCATGTACTGTTGAAGAGCCTACGATGGAAACCAGCGCTGTTATGATGAAACATAAGGACATCCCGCTTATAGTGGCGACCGGAGGCCCGGGAGTCGTGACGGCTGTTCTTTCCTCAGGAAAGCGCGGGATAGGAGCCGGCGCCGGCAATCCACCTGCACTTGTAGATGAGACTGCGGACATCGAAAAGGCAGCCCGCGACATCATAAACGGCTGTACATTCGACAACAACCTTCCCTGCATAGCTGAGAAAGAGGTTGTGGCAGTATCCTCGATAGTAGATGAGCTGATGCATTATTTCATCAACGAAAATGACTGCTATCTTGCAAGCGAAGAGGAGCAGCAGAAGCTCGTCGACGTCGTTCTGAAGGGCGGCAGGCTCAACCGTAAGTGCGTCGGAAGGGATGCAAGGACTCTGCTCTCCATGATAGGTGTCACTGTTCCTTCAAACATCCGGTGCATCGTCTTTGAAGGCCCGAAGGAGCATCCGCTTATCACTACCGAACTTATGATGCCTATCCTGGGCGTTGTAAGGGCAAAGGACTTTGATGACGCGCTGGAGCAGGCTGTATGGCTTGAGCATGGCAACCGTCATTCAGCCCATATCCATTCAAAGAATGTTGACAGGATAACAAGATACGCAAAAGCCATCGATACGGCGATACTTGTCAAGAACGGACCTTCATATGCGGCACTCGGCTTCGGCGGAGAAGGATATCCGACATTCACGATCGCGAGCCGTACCGGCGAAGGCCTGACAGCAGCCCACACATTTACAAAGAGCAGGCGCTGCGTCATGTCTGATGCTCTTTGCATCCGATAATAGCTGGAGGAATTTAGATGGATATTACAAACGCTAATATAGAGGAAATAGTCAAGCAGGTCCTTGCCGGAATGACAGGCCATGCCCCGGCAGGAGCAGCTCCTTCTGCAGCTTCTTCAGGACAGATCCCGAAGACGGCTCATGTCGCTGTTCTGACAGAAAAAGAAAAATTTGAGATCAAGGAATTTCCGATCCCGCCGGTAGGCGATGATGATATCCTTGTAAAGGTAGAAGGCTGCGGCGTATGCGGCACAGATGCTCATGAATTCAAGAGAGATCCTTTCGGACTTATCCCGGTGGCTCTCGGACATGAGGGAACAGGCGAGATAGTCGCGATGGGCAAGAATGTTAAGACTGACACGGCAGGCAAGCCCGTTAAGGTCGGCGACAAGATCGTCACGTGCATGATCTTCAAGGATGATCCGGAGATCACAATGTTCGACCTCAACAAGAAGAATGTCGGCGGCGCCGATGTATACGGACTCCTTCCGGATGACGATGTTCATCTTAACGGATGGTTTGCCGACTATATCTTTATCCGCGGCGGAAACTTCGGTTCCACATTCTTCAATGTAAGCGACCTTGACCTTGATTCACGTGTTCTTATCGAGCCGTGCGCAGTTCTGGTGCATGCAGTCGAGAGAGCAAAGAGTACCGGCATTCTCCGCTTTAACAGCAGGGTTGCAGTGCAGGGCTGCGGTCCTATCGGCCTTATCTGTATCGCGGTTCTCCGCACCATGGGCATTCAGAACATCTGCGCAGTTGACGGAAATGAGAAGCGCCTTGAGTTCGCAAAGAAGATGGGCGCTGACATGACAGTCAACTTCAAGGATTTCCAGGGCATCGAGGCTCTGGCAGGCGGAGTGAAGGACGCTTTTGGAGGACATCTGGCGGACTTCGCGTTCCAGTGTACAGGCAATCCGGTGGCTCATGCCAACATTTACAAGTTTATAAGAAACGGCGGCGGCCTGTGTGAACTTGGATTCTTTATCAATGGCGGCGATGCTACCATCAACCCGCACTTTGATATCTGCTCCAAGGAGATCACAACTGTAGGCTCATGGGTCTATACGCTGCGCGACTATGCAACGACCTTTGATTTCTTAAGGAGAGCAAAAGGGATCGGCCTTCCGATGTCCGACCTGATAACAGACAGATACCGTCTGGAGGATATCAACGAAGCGCTTCGTACCAACCTTGCTATGACAGGACTTAAGATAGCAGTGTTCAATTAAAAGGCAGCTGATTCTTCAGGCATTTAAGGAGGTAACCGCAGATGGCAGATGCGGTAGGAATTCTGGAAGTATACGGGCTGGCAACAGCTTTCGCGTCCGCGGATGCCGGATGCAAGGCGGCAAACGTGCGCCTGGAAGTCTTTGACAAAAACAAACCGGCGAATGCGGATTCACTGCCGGTACCGCTTCTTGTCTGCATCAAGTACCGCGGAAGCGTATCGGATGTCACGGCGGCTGTAGAGGCCGGAATGGAAGTGGCAGAAAGGATGACCGGAGTGGTTCAGCATTATATCATACCAAATCCGGAAGAGGGAACGCGGAAGATGCTGAAGATCAGCGCATTCGACAAGCGTTAGGATTATATTATTATTTCAGGAGGAAATATCATGGCAATGGAAGCTTTAGGAATGGTCGAGACAAGAGGACTCACTGCAGCTATCGAGGCAGCAGATGCAATGACCAAGGCAGCAGAAGTGGTTCTTATCGGCACCGAGAAGATCGGATCCGGACTTGTGACCGTTATGGTACGCGGAGATGTAGGCGCTGTGAAGGCAGCAGTTGAGAGCGGCTCGGCAGCAGCCGGACGCCTTGGAGAGCTGGTAGCCACACATGTTATCCCGAGACCGCACAATGATGTGGAGAAGATCCTTCCTACCATTTGACAGGAAGTTGCTGCTCAACGGACGCCTGCGGCTGAACGGTGAACAGTAACATTAATTCAGAAGGAGCGCTCTTATGGGCAGATCATATGGCTTTTATGAGATCACCGGTGTGGTGGCAGCGCTGGATGCGCTTGATATTATGTGCAAGACTGCCAACGTGGAGCTTTCTTCCTGGGAAAGAAGGCTTGGCGGGCGCCTTGTTACCATCATGATAGAGGGAGACATTTCCGCTGTCAATGAGGCGATTGAAGCGGCCCTGGCAAACGGAATCAAAAAGCCTGCAAGCTATTCGGTTATTGCCAATCCACATGAGGAGATTGTCCGGCTTGTACAGATTTCACGGAGCCGGTGGGACAAATCAATGAAGAAATGATCCGTTTAACTGCGATCATATACATGAAGTACATCATTTCATTTAATTTATAAGGAGGATTCATCATGACACAGGAAGCATTGGGAATGGTTGAGACCAGAGGACTTACCGCTGCTATCGAAGCTGCAGACCAGATGTGCAAGGCTGCCAACGTTGTCCTTATCGGCACAGAGAAGATCGGTTCCGGTCTTGTTACCGTTATGGTAAGAGGAGATGTAGGCGCTGTTAAGTCATCTGTTGAGAGCGGCGCAGCAGCAGCTTCAAGGCTCGGCGAACTCATCGCTACACATGTAATTCCGAGACCGCACAACGATGTTGAGAAGATCCTGCCGACACTCAAATAATAAGCCCGGTAAAGCCGGATTTGAATCTGTTGTATTGGTAATATAACAGCCGGTACCGGCAGAAAGCAGGTGTGTCTTGGAAGTTAATAATATTGAACAGATCACCAGACTGGTGATAGATACGATTAACCGGACAGAAAAAAAGGACAGCGGCTTCATGGTTCCGATAGGAGTGTCGGCAAGGCATATCCATCTGACACAGGAGCATGTGGAAGCCCTGTTCGGCCCCGGTTATCAGCTGACTAAGAAGAAGGATCTCATGGGAGGCCAGTTTGCCTCCAACGAGACCTGCACGATAGTCGGCCTGAAGCTTCGCGCGATCGAGAATGTCCGTATTCTGGGGCCGGTGAGAAAGGCTTCGCAGGTTGAAGTCTCTGCGACTGATGCCATTCGTCTGGGTATGAAGGTACCTGTCCGCGAATCGGGCAACGTTAAAGGCAGCGCGCCAATAGCCATAATCGGGCCTAAAGGGGCATTGTACCTGAAGGAAGGCTGCATTGTAGCAATGCGCCATATCCACATGTCTCCGAAGGATGCCCTGGCTGCAGGCGTGAAGGACGGAGATATTGTGTCCGTCAGGGCTGACAATGAAAGAGGAACGATTTTCAACCATGTGAAGATCCGTGTAGACGAGAGCTTCACACTGGAGATGCATATTGACACTGACGAAGCAAACGCATCACAGATCTCCCAGGGGGATACTGTGACGATCATACGCTGATATTTCCGCACCCGGGATCCGGTGGCCGTATCAATAGTCTTATCACTATTGATACTGGGATCCGGATCTTTTGGGTGTATGGCACCTGATATCTAAGGGAGGCTCTTTATGATTGTAGGAAAGGTAATCGGCAGCATTGTCTCGACACGCAAGAGCGAGAAGCTCATCGGAAATAAATTCATGATCATTGAGCCGCTGTGGTCTGAAGAAGGCGGACCGGGAAAGATCGTCGCGATCGATATCATAGGCGCGGGGATCGGAGAATATGTACTTGTGGCACAGGGAAGCGCGGCCAGAGTGGGCTGCGACATGGAAAAAGCGCCGGTAGATGCGGCTATCGTAGGCATCATTGATGATGGCGCGGGATTGGAGTAGCACCATGGATATCAGAGAATTGCAGAATATCATACAGGAAAATGGCGTTGTAGGCGCCGGCGGTGCAGGCTTTCCTACCTACATGAAAATAAACGACAAGGCAGATACCATTCTGCTCAACTGTGCAGAGTGCGAGCCACTTCTTAAGCTGCACAGACAGCTTCTATACTACCATGCGTACGAGATCATGCAGACTTTTCACATGATCGCTGAGACGGTTGGCGCTAAAGAAGCGATAATAGGTATCAAAAAATCCTATGTACAGACAGTGAACGCGCTTATGGCCCATATTGAGGAGTTTCCGGAGATGCGGCTGCATCTGCTGGATGAAGTGTATCCTATGGGCGATGAGGTGGTTCTTATTTACGAAGCGACCGGGCGTGTAGTACGGCCGGGAGGCCTGCCGATAGAGCAGGGAGTTGCCGTCTTTAATGTTGAGACGGTCTATAATGTTTACAGAGCAGTAAAAAGCGGAAAACCGGTCACTGACAAATATGTATCGGTGGTGGCCGAGGTTTCGGAGCCGGTTACTGTCCGTGTCCCGCTGGGAGCGACTCTTGATGAGGTAGTCGCGTGCGCGGGTGAAGTGACGGTAAAGGATCCTGTCTATTTTGTAGGCGGACCCATGATGGGACGCATCGGGGCAGGGAGCGATCCGGTGACAAAGACTACGAATGCAATTTTGGTCCTTCCAAAGGATCATGTTATTATATCGAAGAAGAACAGGACTTCTTCAATAGATCTTAAGAGAGCGGCATCCATTTGCTGCCAGTGCAATACCTGTACGGATCTCTGCCCACGCCATAATCTCGGGCATCCGATCGATCCGGCACGGTTTATGAGAGCAGCTTCAAACCATGATTTCCAGGATCTCAATCCTTATATCAATTCCAGCTTCTGCTGCTCCTGCGGAGTGTGCGAGATGTATGCATGTCCTCAGAGCCTGGCACCCAGGACTCTGCTGGCAGATATGAAAGCAGGGCTGAGGACTAAGGGAATACGCCCGCCGCAGGGAGTAGTGCCGGTTCCTGTAAAGGAATCCCGTGAGTACCGGAAGGTGCCGGAGGAGCGGCTTATGGCGAGGCTCGGGCTCAGCAGATATGATAAGGATGCGCCGATGGACGAGCGGCTTGTCGCGGTGCCGAAGGTAACTATACTTCTGAGCCAGCATATCGGGGCTCCGGCTAAGGCGATCGTTAAGGCCGGCGACATGGTGACACGCGGACAGATGATAGCAGAGCCTGCCGAAGGGCTCAGTGTTGGAATACATGCCTCTATTTGCGGCAAAGTAACCGAAGTGACAGACCGCCAGGTAGTGATAGCGGCAGTGTAGAAAGGACGTGCGCGAAATGAGTAAGGCAATCGGAATGATTGAATTTAAGACGACAGCCAGCGGCATCACTGCGGCGGATGTTATGGTCAAGACATCCGAGGTTGATATCATAGAGGCCCAGACAGTGTGCCCGGGCAAATATATTGCACTTATCACGGGCGACCTGAGCGCCGTAAAAGCAGCGGTTGAAGCGGCTACTTCAAAATTTGAGGATAAATGCATTGACAGCTTTGTGCTCGGGAACCCGCATGAATCGATCTTCCCGGCCATTTACGGGACGACACAGATTGAGGACATCAGCGCGCTCGGCATCCTTGAGACATATGATGCTGCTTCCATAATTGAGGCAGCGGACCAGGCGGCCAAGACAGCTATTGTTGATCTTATAGAGCTGCGTATCGCAAAGGGTATGTGCGGTAAATCGTATATGCTGCTGACAGGTGAGGTCTCTGCAGTGGAAGCGTCCATTCAGAGAGCGGCGGACCTGGTCGCGGCAAAGGGAATGTACCTTGATTCGTCGGTGATCGCACATCCCGACAGAAGGATGATCGATACAATCCTGTGATCAGGAGGTTCATATGCTGGCAATTGAAAGACGGAACCTTATACTGCAAAAGCTGCATGAGGAAAAAAGAGTTGTTGTCAGTCAGCTCAGCCAGATGTTCGGGGTCTCGGAGGAAACGATAAGGAGGGATCTTGACAAGCTTGAGAAGGACGGGGTTGCGACCAAGAGCTATGGCGGCGCAGTGATAAATGAAGAGCTTAACATTGATATGCCCTTCAATATCCGGAAAAACCAGAATATCTCGGGAAAACAGAAAATGGCAGAGACGGCGGCTTCGATAGTGAAAGACGGCGAGCACATTTTCCTTGACGCCAGCTCGACAGCAGTTTTTATTGCCAGGGCTCTCAAAGAAAAAGAAAGGCTCACTGTACTCACCAATTCCGTCGAGATCCTGCTTGAGCTTTCAGATATGTCCGGCTGGACAGTGATATCCACAGGCGGAGTCATGAAGGAAGGCTTTCTTGCCTTTTTCGGTTCCAGGTCAGAGGAAGCAATACGCACCTTTCAGGTGGACAAAGTCTTCTGTTCCTGCAAGGCTCTCGACCCTGTCAGAGGGATCATGGAATCGAGGGAGGAGATAGCAAGCGCAAAAAGGGCAATGCTTGCTTCCGGCGAGATGCGTATTCTCGCGGCTGACAGTACGAAATTTGATCAGAAAGCATTTGTTGTGTGCGGCAGCCTGAGGGATATAAATGTACTGATAACAGATAAGAAGCCTTCGGAAGAGTGGCTACAAAGACTTGACAGAGAAGGAATACAGTGCCTTTACCAGGAGGAAGAGAATGCAGACATTTGAGATGAGGACAGCGATCCATTTTGGTGAGAATTCGCTTGGGCGGCTAAAGGAGATTCCTTATCAGCGTGTACTTATTATAACGGATCCGGTTGTGGTGCAGAGTAAGATGATCGATCTTATCACGGCACCGCTTGAGAGTGCCGGAAAAAAATATGATATTTTCTTTGATGTTGTCCCGGATGCGCCGATCGACAAGATTGCCGCAGGAGTGCGTGCGTTTCTTGAGTATCAGCCGGAGGCGGTCATTTCGGTAGGCGGAGGCTCAGCGATCGATTCGGCAAAGGCCATAAGGGAATTCGCGCTTAAGATAAACCCTTATGCTCATGTTCCTATGATAGCAGTGCCGACGACCAGCGGAACCGGTTCAGAGGTCACTTCTTTCGCGGTCGTAAATGACACGGAGCATCATGTAAAATATCCGCTCGTTGCAGACAGCCTTACGGCAGAAGAAGCTATTCTGGATGCCGAACTGGTCAGATCGGTACCGCCTTCTGTAACGGCAGACACCGGCATGGATGTGTTCACTCATGCGGTAGAGAGCTATGTGAGCACAGCTCACAATGAGTTTTCGGCAGCACTGGCAGAAAAATCCATAGAGATATGCGGCGTATTTCTGCTCAGGGCCTATCTGGACGGGAATGACATGCATGCCAGGCAGAAGATGCATGTGGCATCCTGCCTTGCGGGACTTTCCTTCAACACGGCAGGCCTTGGGATAACCCACAGCATGGCTCATCAGCTCGGAGCGGTTTTCCACATCCCTCACGGGAGGGCAAACGCGATGCTGCTGCCTCATATCATAGAGTACAATTCCGAGATCAACAAATACAGCAGGAGCCAGAAAGAATATCATCCATCAGTAAAAAGATATTCAAACATTGCGCACGTGCTTGGCCTCAGCAACTTCAACAAGGTAATGACCGTAAGGTCCCTGGTAAACTGGATACAGTTCATGCAGAAAGAGATGGAAATCCCCATGACCGTCCAGGAAATGCGGACCATAACCCCGGCTGACTACTTCGCCGCCATAGACCGAATGGCCGACGCCGCCCTTGCCGACGCCTGCACCGCAACAAACCCCAAACAGCCAACAAAACAGGATATTATAGATATTTATGCAAAGCTGTGGGCATAATTGAAATTAAAGGGGCTGTGAAAGAGTAATACTCTTTTACAGCCCCTTTACTTACTTGAGTACTTTTAATAATCGTGATATTACGAATCCGATAATAGCTGCTCCGGCAGCTATTATTATTATGTATGGAATTATGCTCGGCGCTTTTGAATTCTCAAGCGCTTCTTCCATATTTTTCTGTCCGTCTGCTATTGCGGTGTCTTCTTTTTCTTCTACTATCAGTGCGGTGGCTTTTCCTACCGGGTTGCCGCCGAAGGTGTATGTACGGTCGAAGGTGTTTTCTTCGGTAAGGGTATCTTCTGACTCCACCATTCCGGATATTGCTCCTATGGGAACGCACACCGTGCCGCCTTCCATTACACTGAAGTCTCTTGAGCCGAGATCCATGAGCCGGAAATTTGTGAACCCGTAATCCAGAAGCGCTGCGGCCTGGACATCTGTGTTGTCGGCTTCGCCGCGCATCACCGCGCATGTCAGCCTGAGTCCGTCGCGCTCTGCAGTGCACACAAGGACACTGCCGGAGGCTTCGGTGTAGCCTTCCTTTCCGGCAAGGGTTCCGGCATAGTAGCCGCCTGAACCGGGATCTGTCATTGTAAAGGTGTTGGTCAGATTGCGCTCGCCGCCTGAAAGATTGGTGGCGGGGATGGTGTAGGTGGTCGCTTTGGCGATCTCGCGGAAAGTCTCATTTTCCATGGCGGCGTTCATTATAAGCGCAAGGTCATGGGCTGTCGTATGCTGTGCTTCATCCGTGAGTCCTGTAGGATTTGTAAAGACCGTACCGTTGCACCCGAGTGCCAGTGCCTTATCATTCATCATCTCCACAAAAAAGTCCACTGTTCCGCCAACATATTCTGCTATCTGAAGCGAAGCGTCATTGGCCGAAGAAAGCATGATGGCATAAAGGCACTGTTCGACCGTGAATACTTCTCCCACCTGAGCCGCGATGTTGGTAGCTCCGTCTGTCGCGCCGGATACTCCGGTTTCTGTAAAGGTGACCTCCTCAGAAAGCTCGCAGTTTTCGAGCGCCAGAAGAACGGTCATGATCTTGACGGGGCTGGAAGGGTAGTACATCCGGTCCGAATCGGACGAGTAAAGTACTGTGCCCGTGCTTTCTTCCATAAGAAAAGCAGATGCGCATTCAACGACAGGGCCTTTGGGCCAGTCCGGGATAGAATTGGTAGTGATCTCACCGGGCACTATGTTCGCGGAATCAAACGGCGGGATCTTTATCGTCTCTTCTTCTGCGCTGCCGTCTGCTTCCTGGTCTCCGGCTGTTCCATCATCCTCGGAGGCGTTCTCATCGGTATCGGTCTGTCCGGATTCATCAGAGCCGGTTCCTGTATCTGAGGAGGCGTCATTATTGTAGGATGCGTTAAATGAATCTGTGTCATCCTCAATGTATACTCCGGAATAATCCCCGGAGTCATAATCCCCGGAATCCGAATCATAATAGGAATCACTGTACTGGTCGTCGTATGAGTCATCATAATAATAAATCTCGGAATCTGAGTAGGATGACTCGTCAGAGTAGTAGTCGGTCCCGTCGGCGGAAGCCGGATAAGCGGCAGAAACTGTCAAAGAAACGGAGACGGCAAGAAGAAATGCCTTCTTATAGTTTATCATCATAGCTGTCAGCAGCTCCAGTCTGTGTATAATATAAGAACACTATAACATAATTCATGCAGTCCTTGCAAAAAATACAATATAATGTTACAATAATTTCATATTTTGGTAAAATTTGAGCTGATAAGTGAGGTATAGAGCATGGCGCAGAAGAAAGCTTCAGGCGGAAAGATCGAATGGGGTAGGCTTATAGGCCGACTTTCGCCTTACACGGTCAAAAAAGGACTTCTGTACCTTAAGCATTATGGGCCTAAGGAGTTTTTTATCAGGCTGCAGGAAAGATTTGAGCCTGAAGAGGTTCCTTATGACAAGTGGTATCCTGCCTACAGGCCGGATGAAGCCGCGCTTAAAAGGCAGCGCCGGACAAAAATAAAGAACGGGGTAAAGATAAGCATCGCGGTTCCTGCCTACAGGACACCTGAGAAGTTCCTGAGGCAGATGATAGGATCGATCCTTTCCCAGACTTATCCGGAATGGGAGCTGTGCATTGCAAACGGAAGTCCGGATGACGAGGTCATGGCGCATGTCCTGAAGGAATACACATCGAAAGACAGCCGCATCAGGGTGAAGGAGCTTAAGGAGAACCTGGGGATAGCCGGGAATTCCAACGCCGCCCTTGCGATGGCGGAGGGAGAATTTACCGGACTTCTTGACCATGATGATATTCTGGCGCCGAATGCGCTTTTCGAGATCGCGCGCGCGATAGCTGCGGATCCGGAATGCGATGTGGTATATACAGATGAGGATAAGGTGACTACAGATCTTTCTGAGCACTTTCAGCCCCATCTTAAGCCGGACTTCAATCCGGACCTTCTGCGCTCAAACAATTACATCTGCCACTTTTTCCTGGCAAGGACGTCACTCATACGTGAAGTAAAGGGCTTTCGGGAATCCTTTGACGGGGCACAGGATTATGACCTTATACTGCGCTGTACTGAAAAAGCCAGGCATATTATCCACGTACCTGAGATCCTCTATCACTGGAGAACGCATAGGGCGTCGACAGCCGACAACCCGGCAAGCAAGATGTATGCCTACGAAGCGGGCAGAAGGGCGATAAGCGAACATCTTGACAGGTGCGGGCTTTCCGGAACGGTTTCGCATACACCCGACTATGGCTTTTACCGGGTAAAATATGACGTAAAGGGAACTCCGCTGGTTTCCATTATAATACCTAACAAGGACGAACCGGAGACGCTGAAAAACTGCATCCAGTCAGTTGTTTCGAAGACGACCTATGCCAATTATGAAATTCTTATAGTCGAGAACAACAGTACAGGCAGAGAGATATTCGATTATTACAGGGAACTGTCAAAAAAGCCGGGCATCCGCCTGTTCAGGTACAGAAAGCCGTTCAATTACTCTGAGATCAATAATTTCGGGGAGGCTCATGCCAGGGGAGAGTATCTTGTCTTCCTGAACAATGACATTGAAGTGATAACTCCGGGATGGATAGAAGAGATGCTCGGTGTATGCCAGAGAGAGGATACCGGAGCAGTCGGAGTGAAGCTGCTTTATCCTGATAATACAATTCAGCACGCCGGCATTGTTATAGGCATCGGCGGGATAGCGGGCAACATGTTCGTGAATATGCCGGGAAACAGAAGCGGCTACCTGCATAAAGCCTCGATAATGCAGGACATGAGCGCTGTGACCGCAGCCTGCATGATGGTAAAGAAGAGCGTGTTTGACGGGATCGGCGGCTTCGAGGAAAAACTGGCCGTCGCATTCAACGATGTGGACCTCTGCCTCCGCATACGGCAAAGCGGATATCTGGTAGTCTATGACCCTTATGTACAGATGTATCATCTGGAATCTAAGACCAGAGGTGCGGAGGACAATGAACAGAAGGTCCGTCGTTTTCAGAGCGAGATAGAGCTTTTCCGCACCAGATGGATAGATATGCTTAAAAAAGGAGATCCTCTTTATAACAAGAATCTTTCGCTGACCAAATGGAATTATTCGCTTAAGGCAATAGAGGGAATGGAGGAAGATACCGAAGATGCCTGATCACTGTGGGAAAGTACATAGCATCTGCGGAAGGCTCCTTATGTACGCAGGCTGAAAGGAACATATATGACAGAAGTATCAGTTGTAATACCTAATTATAATGGACGCGCATTTCTTGACGGCGTTCTTCGAAGCCTTCGTTCGCAGAGGGAGACTGACTTTGAGACGATAGTTGTCGATAACGGGAGTACCGATGACAGCTGCGGATTTATTGAAAAGAATTATCCGGAGGTACGCATCGTAAAGTTTCCGGATAACAGGGGCTTCGCCTCGGCAGTCAATGAAGGGATCAGGAACAGCAGAGGTAAATATGTCATTCTTCTGAACAATGACACTGAGGCAGATGAGAATTTTACAGCTGAACTGACCCGGGCGATAAAGAGGCACAAAAAAGCTTTCTCGTGCCAGGCGAAGATGATCAACATGAAGGACAGGTCTGTCATGGATGATGCCGGCGACTACTACTGTGCCTTCGGCTGGGCGTTTGCCCGGGGGAAGGGCAGGGACGCATCGGGGTATAACAAAGAGGAACGGATCTTTTCATCGTGTGCCGGAGCGGCGATATACCGCAGGAAGGCTTTGGAAAAGCTAGGAATGTTTGATGATGAGCATTTTGCCTATCTGGAAGACCTTGACGTGGGATACAGGGCCAGGCTTAAGGGGTATGAAAACTGGTACGCCCCCCGGGCAGTCGTATATCATGTGGGCAGCGGCACCTCGGGCTCGCGGTACAACCAGTTCAAGACCCGGTATTCTTCAAGGAACAACGTGTATATGATATACAAGAACATGCCCGCGGCGCAGCTGATATTAAACCTTCCTTTTCTGGCTGCCGGCTTTGGCGTGAAGCTTGCATATTTTACGTTGAAGGGCTTCGGCAGGGAGTACGCTGCAGGAATAGTCAACGGATTCCGCATAAGCCGTCCGGAAAAAAAGGTCGGTTTTGACGTAAGATTCCTGCCATGCTATCTTCAGATACAGGCAGAGCTCTTCATAAATATGGTCAGGTTTTTCACGAAATCTTAATATTTGTATTGAAATTTTGTTACAAATATTATAAGATAAAGGCGGTCGACATAAATGACCGCCTTTTATATTTTGAAAATATACACTGTTTTGCCCGGAAGTTTTGTTGTTACTCACAGACCCGGCCGCTTGCGGCTGGGCCGTGAATAGTAACGTTTATTGACAGAGGTGGCATAAATTGATAAAAGATAATGAAAAACAATTCACCCGGGCACATATACTGATCGATGCCCTGGTGACGGCCTTTTCGTATCTTCTTGCATGGTGGATGAGGTTCCGGGGACCTTTTGCAGATACCGCGGTAACGACAAAAACCTTCAATGACTTCATGTTCCTGCTGGTTTTTATCATACCCGGATATCTGATGCTCTATCATGCGTTTTCACTCTATACGCCAATGCGGATGCAGGGCAGAAGGCTTGTTTTGTCAAATGTTGTAAAGGCAAACACTCTCGGCCTTCTTGGCATTATCTCCGTCCTGTATATTATAGATGAGAATAACTACTCGCGTCTGACCTTTTTCATCTTCTATTTTGTGAATGTCTGCGCTGAGTGGGGCGTACGCATGCTCGTTTTTTACACCATGCGTGATATGAGAAGAAAGGGCTTCAACCAGAAGCAGGTTCTGCTTGTCGGCTACAGCCGCGCGTGCGAGGAATATATCGACAGGATACTTGAAAACCCGCAGTGGGGTTATGTGGTCCGCGGCATACTGGACGATGAGATAGAAGCCGGGACACTGTATCACGGTATTAAAGTGCTCGGAAGGATTGCAAACCTTGATGTTGTTCTTGAAAACAGCAGCCTGGACGAAATAGCCATAACGCTGAGCCTGGATCAGTACTATCGTCTTCAGGAGATAGTCAGTATGTGCGAAAAATCCGGTGTTCACACAAAGTTTATCCCGGATTACAGCAATATCATTCCTACCAAGCCATATACCGAGGATCTTATGGGACTTCCGGTCGTCAACATCCGGTATGTTCCTCTTAATAACACGTTCAACTTTATGATCAAACGTATAATGGACGTTCTGGGGGCAGTGTGCGGGATCATCGTTGCTTCTCCGGTCATGCTGATGCTCAGCATTCTTATAAAGATAACATCTCCCGGACCGCTTATTTTTAAACAGGAGAGAGTCGGTCTTCACAACAAACCATTTAATATGTATAAATTCCGGTCTATGTGTGTACAGAAGCCTGAGGAGGAAAAGAAAGCCTGGACTGTGAGAGACGACCCGCGTGTTACAAAGATCGGGCGTTTTATGCGCAGGACAAGCCTGGATGAACTTCCGCAGCTTTTCAATATTCTTGCCGGACAGATGAGCCTTGTAGGGCCAAGACCTGAGAGACCGTTCTTCGTAGAGGAGTTCCGTGAAGAGATACCAAGATACATGGTTAAGCATCAGGTACGCCCCGGCCTTACGGGATGGGCACAGGTAAACGGGTACCGCGGGGATACTTCGATCCGCAAAAGGATCGACTGCGACCTGTATTACATTGAAAACTGGACCGTGGGTCTTGATATTAAGATCATGATCATGACGGTATTCAAAGGTTTTATAAACAAAAACGCATATTGAGGGAAAGATTATGAAAAAACATAAGCTGTTAAAAAGGATACTCTTTGCCTTTGAAGTGGCTGTTCTCGTTGCACTTATAGGGGGACTTTATGTTTATGGCCAGCTTAGAGACCGTCTGACCGTGATCAATGAAGCCCCGGAGGTTACGCTTAATGACGAGGGCAAGGTTTCAAAGGGAGTGGTGGTCACTAATAAAGAGGCTCCCAAAATGACAGGCTACCGGACGTATGCGCTGTTCGGGATAGACCATCGTGATAAAAATGAGGCTCTCGCCGGCGAAAACAGTGACACGATGATCATATGCAGCATTAACAATGATACGCAGGAAGTAAGGCTTGTGTCGGTATACCGTGATACCCTGCTGAATATCGGCGACGACATCTATGCAAAGGCCAATGCGGCCTATGCGTACGGCGGTCCCCAGCAGGCGGTAAATATGCTGAACACCAACCTGGATCTTAATATCACCGACTACATAACTGTCGATTTCAATGCGCTGGCGGAAGCGGTTGACGCGGTTGGCGGCCTTGATATTCCTCTTTCGTATGCCGAGATAGTGCATATGAACAATTACTGCATCGAGACAGCCGAGGAGACGGGCAAAAGCTATACTCCGGTGGAGCTTCCGGCAGTGAAACCTGAAGATGAGGAGAAAATACTCGACAGTTACCATCTGAATGGTGTACAGGTAACTTCCTACTGCCGTATCCGGTATACCAGCAAGATGGATATGGGGCGTACAGAGCGCCAGAGATGGACCATTCAGCTGCTCATCCAGAAGGGCATCTCTTCCGGACTGACAACCATATTTGAAGTGATGGACAAGGTTTTCCCGATGGTCAAAACCTCACTTTCCGCTACAGAGATAATGAGCCTTATACCGCATGTCATGGGCTACAATATCAACCAGACGGGCGGTTTCCCGATGAACTATAAATTCTCGAATGTCAGAGGAAGCATAATAGTTCCGATGACTCTTTCCGACAATGTTACGGCGCTTCACTATTTCCTTTACGGGGATCCGGCCTATATGCCGTCTCCGGAGGTTGAAGCCTACAGCAGCAAGATACTTGATATTGTCGGCGGTGCCGAGAATACGCAGGATGAGAGCCCGGTAGTCACCTATGAGCCCGGCGATGCCGAGGATATCTTTATCTGGCAGGATGATGGTTCCGGCGGAAACACCTATGTGGATTACGGCTATACGCTGGAGACTGAAACTGCAGCGCCGGAAACAACGACAGTGGAACCTGTTCTTGAACCGGGAACAGATGCTCCCGGAACTGTACCGGGACAGACTGATACAGTGGTTTCTCCTGAGACAACCGTGCCTGCTGATCCGGCTGTTGTGCCGGGAGACGGTACAGGCCAGTATGACAGCGGCGCGGCCGGAGGTGATACAGCAGCCCCGGCGGAGCCTGCAGCAGATCAGGGCAGTACGGATGTATATGTCGACTCCGGAGACAGCGGGAATACCGGATATGATGCCGGCAGCGAGCCGGTATATGACGGCGGCGGAGATTCCGGAGGATATGATACCGGTTATGACTACGGCGGAGGTGAAAGCTACTCCGACGGCGGCGGTTATGACGCAGGCTCGTATGATACGGGCTCATATGATACAGGGGCATACGATACCGGAGCGTATGATGTCGGCGGAGAGCTGTCATCAGGCGAGTGGTGAGAAGCTGATATTCAAAAACAGGGGCCGTGAAAAGAGTTTTTACTTTTTTCACGGCCCCAATGTCATTTGGAGGGTGCCATAGTTCAGAGATTGCGGAACTATGATACGCTGCAGTTTATGGGCCGCCATCCTCCCTGCGGCTGATTGCTGCCGGAACCATCCCATGGGGTTGTCTTCGTGTTGCATCAAACACTGTAATATGCTATATTATATTGAAAAAGATCTGAACGGCAGCCTGTAATGGCTGCTGTTCTTTAATAATCATTAAGATTCTGCAACCGTCCGTAACGGATTCTGACAGTTACGGGGACTTCTGATCTATGAGGTACAGAGCAATGACGATAGATGTTATTATCCCTGCCTGGCGGCCGGGTGACGAATTCGTGGAAGTACTTACGAGGCTTTCGGCACAGACCATCAGGCCTTCCAGCATCATGGTGATCAATACGGAGGAGAAGTACTGGAACAGGGAATGGGAGAAAAGGTTTCCACTTCTTACAGTGCAGCATATCAATAAGGAGGAGTTTGACCACGGCGGTACCAGAAGGATGGCCGCGGAGAGCTCCGGGGCGGATATCCTGGTTTTCATGACACAGGACGCTGTTCCCTGCAGGAAAGATCTTCTGGAAAAGCTTACAGCGCCGATCATGAAGGAGAGAGTAATTGCCGCCGCCTACGCAAGACAGAGGCCTAAAAAAGGGTGCAGTGTCATAGAAAGATATACCCGGGACTTCAACTATCCGGCGGTATCTCATGTGAGGCATATGGAGGATATACCAGAACACGGGATAAAGACCTTTTTCTGCTCGGACGTCTGTGCGGCTTACAGAAGAAGCAGCTACATGGCTTCCGGAGGATTTACGGAACACGCGATCTTTAATGAGGATATGATAATGGCATGTTCACTTATGCAGGCCGGCTATGGCGTAGCGTATGTGGCAGAGGCCTGTGTGTATCATTCTCATGATTATACCTTTTCCGAACAGTTCCACCGCAATTTTGATATAGGTGTTTCTCAGGCTGAGCATCCTGAGGTGTTTGGCTATGTCCGTTCAGAAAGGGAGGGGATCAGGCTGGTGAAACAGACTGCTGATCATCTTGCGATGCACGGAAATGCCGGACAGATCCCCAGGCTGTTACTGCTGAGCGCAGCAAAATATACAGGTTATTCGCTTGGAAGAAAATTCCGGTCTCTTCCCCGGAGTGTGATAATGTTCTGCACTATGAATAAAGAATATTGGAAAGAAACACACAAATAACACATTTCCCTGCTAGACTTGTCAGTATTCAAGAAGAAACACAGGAACTGTGCGGATACATATTCTGAACAGTTGATGACAGAAGTGGAATGAAGCTGCTGATGCAGTTTATGACCTGATTACTGAGGTGGATGGATCATGAGTGAGGAATTCTTCGGGGGGAAATATGACCCGGAAAGGCATTTGGAAGCATCTGAATGGCAGGAAGAAAAGTATGAGCTCGCATATCATAACGGGGAGCACCGGGCTGAAGAAGAAGGAATAGTGCTGCCAAAATATGGATGGTATAAAAACAGGATTTCAGGAGGAAACAGGCGGAAGAGCACCAGATTAAAGCTAAGTGCGCCGTTTGTGGTCTTAAGTGTAATCCTGGCTTTTGCAGTTGGACTTGCAGCCGGGCTTGTCATGCGGAATGCAGCCGGAACAGGAAAAGAGGAACCTGAAAGCATAAACCGGTCTTCATCACAGGTGGAAAAGTCCGTTCCTCTTACAAGGGAAGCACCGGCACAGCAGACAGGCTCCCATACTGGTATAGATACAGACTTTGGCTCAGACACTGATATGTCTGGAATTGATTCGACAGGCGCTTATGTGCCTTATGTTGATTCGATAGGAACTGGTGCGTCGGGAATTGTTTCAGCAGCAGTTGACATGCCGGGTGCCGATGCATCCGGTGAAGCGGCAGACGGCACAGGCGGAAGCTCCGTGATAACTACCGGCAAAGGTCCTGTAGCCGACGTTGCAGCCAACTGTATGCCGTCGGTAGTGGCAATAACTACGGTCAGTATACAGGAGATACCGGACTTTTTCGGCTATGGCAGCCGCAGGTATGAAAGTGCCGGTTCCGGCTCCGGTATTATTGTCGGTGAGAATGAGGACGAACTTCTTATAGCTACCAACAATCATGTTGTGTCCGGTGCATCTACTCTTAGCGTTCTTTTTATAGGAGGAGAGGCTTCAGGGGACAGTGAATCCACGAACATAATGAGCCGGATAGCCGAGGACCTTAATTATGACGGGGCTGTCAGTGCAGCTGTCAAGGGTACGGACCCACAGGATGACCTGGCTGTTGTGGCTGTATCCAAAGCGGATATCCCGGCAGACACTATGAAACGCATCAAGATTGCTGCCCTGGGAGACTCGGACAGTCTGGTTGTAGGCGAGCAGGTTGTGGCGATCGGGAATGCGCTCGGATACGGGCAGTCAGTCACTTCGGGCTGGATAAGCGCTCTTAACCGTTCGATAACCACCGGGACAACTAAGGTTGACAGCCTTATACAGACGGATGCCGCCATAAATCCCGGGAACAGCGGAGGCGCTCTCCTGAATATGAACGGAGAAGTCATAGGGATAAATTCTGCAAAGTATGCGGACAGCAGCGTTGAGGGAATGGGTTATGCGATCCCGATCTCAAAGGCCTCACCTATCCTGAATGACCTGATGTCCAGGGAGACAAGAAGGGAGCTTGATCCTTCTGAATCGGCGTATATGGGAGTTTCTGTAGCCGACATGGGGATGGAAGCCTCGATTATGTACGGTATCCCTTCAGGTGCTTTTGTGGCAGAAGCTTTTGAAGGTGAGGCGGCCTATAATGCCGGGATACAGCAGGGAGACATCATCATGGAGCTGGACGGCTATGAAGTGACGGGCCGTGATGACCTGATCGAAAAACTTAAGTATTATCACGCAGGGGAAGAAGTACAGGTCGTGATCGCACGTAAAAACGCTTTTGGGCTTTATGAACAGCAGGCAGTGAATGTAGTTATGGGTTCAAGGCAGTAAAGACGCCGTATACAGCAGGACTTAAGAAAAACCATATTTTTGAAAAAAGTATTATGATTTCTTTACATAATGTGGTATAATCACTTTATGCGGGATTTTGTTCGTTAACATAATGTGCAATAATCTGTAATAATCCCGAAAGGAGTATCGATGGCAGAAGATTTTGATAAAAATGACGGGAAGACAGAAGATTCTTCAAAAACAGATGAAGGCTATGAAAGCTTTTGCTTCCTGTGCAGAAGACCTGAATCAGAATGCGATGGGATGATAGTCCTTCCGAACAATATGCATGTGTGTACGGACTGCATGCAGAAGAGTTTTGACGTGCTGAACACTCAGTTTCCGGGAAGCACAGGGAACAATTCCGGCTTCTTTGGAATACCGAATATCGGCATGATCGACCTGAGCGCGCTTCAGAATCCTGCAGGAGCGCCGCAGAAGATAAAGAAGAAAAAGGAAGCAGAGCAGACAAAGCCTGAAACCTTTGATTTCCGAAGGGTTCCGCCGCCGCATCGCATCAAGGCCTCTCTGGATGAACACGTTATAGGGCAGGAATATGCCAAAAAGGTAATGTCTGTAGCAGTGTACAACCATTACAAGAGAGTAGCCTCCGACGCATCTGACGGAGTGGAGATCGAGAAATCAAATATGCTGATGATCGGGCCGACGGGCTGCGGCAAGACATATCTGGTAAAGACTCTTGCAAAGCTTCTGGATGTGCCGCTTGCGATCGCCGATGCAACGTCTCTCACCGAGGCCGGCTACATCGGGGATGACATTGAAAGCGTAGTATCCAAGCTTCTGGCGGCAGCAGACAATGATGTTGAGAAGGCAGAGCACGGCATAATCTTTATCGATGAGATCGATAAGATCGCCAAAAAGAAGAATACCAACCAGAGGGATGTGAGCGGCGAGGCTGTGCAGCAGGGCATGCTTAAGCTGCTGGAAGGCAGCGAGATAGAGGTTCCTGTTGGAGCCAGCAGCAAAAACGCGATGGTTCCTATGGCGGTCGTCGACACCAGCAATATTCTTTTTATCTGCGGGGGAGCATTCCCGGATCTTGAGATCATCATAAAAGAAAGGCTTAACAAACAGGCATCGATCGGTTTTTACGCCGATCTGAAGGACAAATATGACAATGATCCTCATCTGCTTGAAAAGGTGACGGTCGAGGATCTGCGGAAATTCGGGATGATTCCGGAATTTCTTGGAAGGCTTCCGGTGATATTCTCGCTGGACGGCTTAACTGAGGATATGCTTGTGCGTATCCTTAAGGAACCGAAGAACGCCATTCTCAAGCAGTACCAGAAGCTTCTGGCACTGGATGAGGTAAGGCTTGATTTTGACGACGGAGCGCTTCACGCCATCGCGTCAAAAGCAATGGAAAAGGACACAGGCGCAAGAGCGCTGCGGGCTATACTTGAAAAGTATATGCTTGACATCATGTACGAGATTCCCAAGGACGACAACATAGGCCAGGTGGTTATCACAAAAGAATACATCGAAGGCACCGGAGGTCCGGGAATCGTTGTGAGAGGGCAGGAGGGGTATCTGCCGGGGAGTAACTGATTCCGTTCAGGAAATCAGCATAGTCACTGATGATCTGTATTTTCTTGAAACATGTAAAGGAGATGGTTGCTATGGCTAAGGACTTTTTTGACGGGCTGGGCGGAACTCTTTCCCATAAGGCTCAAACCCTTACAGAGAAATTTGGCTTTGTCTATGAATCTCAGAAGCTTAAGAGCAGGATTTCCGGGGAAAAGCGGATGATTGAAAAGCTTCAGTCGGACATCGGCAGGATCATTTATGAAAGATTTGCCGATGGTATGGAAGTAGATGAATCTCTCGTATCTCTGTGTGAGGAGATCAGGGGCCATGAGGACGCGATCGAGGAGTTCAAGGGATACGCGGCAGGCAGAAAAGGCCTGAAGATCTGCCCGGCTTGCAAAAAAGAAGTAGACAAGAAGGCTTTGTTCTGCCCATATTGCGGAACACCTGTTCCGAATCCGGAGCCGGAAGAGGAAGAAGAATCAGAATTTGTCGAGATACCCGATGAGGATGTCCCGGAAGAAGAAACTGCAGAGTTCTTTGCGGATGCTGTGGCTGAAGCAGCGGCAGCGTTTGAAGCCGCCGGAGAACAGGCGGACGCCGTTATTGAAAGAGCAGAGACAGTTGTGGAGGAAGCTCTTTGCGAGACGGCAGATGCTGCAGAAGAAGTTCTGAACAGCGCATCTGATGCAGCAGAGGAAGCTCTGAACAGTGCATCTGATGCAGCAGAGGAAGCTTTTGAAAGCGTTTCAGATACTGCAGAGAAAGTTGTTGAAAGCATCTCCGAGGCCGCAGAGGATGCTGCTGAAGAAGCAGAGAAGCTGACAGATGCAGTTTCTGAAGCACAGGACATTCCTGAAAAGGTAGAGGTAGTTGAAGACTGATTTTTCTTATAAGGTACCTGCGCAAAATGATGTTATGCAGGACTGAAGCAATATGGAGGATTCTATGAAAAGACATTTGCGTGTGTGTTCGGCGGCTGTTTTCCTTGTGATGGCACTTCTGCTGTCCCTGTGGCTTCCGGGCACTACTGCAACAGCTGATGCCGCAGTGACTGCCCCGGCAGCGCCTAAGGTGGTCGGCTCGGCCAGCACTAGTATTGTTACTCTTAAATGGAACAAGGTTTCCGGAGCTGCAGGCTATGAAATCTTTAAGTATTCCAGTGACAAAAAATTCCACTGGTTCAAGACTCTCGGGCCTAATACTACAACTCTGAAGCTTTCCGGAAAGAATGACCTTACTTACTATTATAAAGTGAGATCATATAAGCTTTCGGGCAGTAAGAAGGTATACAGTTCATTCAGCAGCATAATTAAGGTCAAAACCGCACCTTCCGTATATCCTGTGATCACCAGTACATCCAGGGATAAGAAAGACAGCGGCATCGTAAGATGGAGACTCAGCAGTTATGCTGACGGATACGAAGTTTTCCGTTCCACATCAAAGAACGGAACCTATAAGAAGATCGCTACCATCGGCAGTACAAGCATAAATGCGGTGCGCGACAAACAGCTGGCTGCAAACACATCCTATTATTATAAGGTGCGTGCGTATTCAAAGAACAGTACCAGTGTGGCTTACGGCAACTTTGGCGGAACCAAGACAATGAACAAGTACACTGCTCCTGCTAAAGTGTCTTCATCAAGTACAACGGCTTCAAACAACCGCAGGCTTGTGGTAGTGGGTGATTCCAGGGTGCTGTATATGAGCCAGTGGTGCCGCAGCTCCCGGGTGAGCTATATTGCAAAATCCGGTATAGGCCTGTCATGGCTTAGCAGTACAGCCATACAGAATCAGATCCTTTCTTCGCTTGACAGCAAAACGGATCTGTTCATATGGATCGGAACCAATGATTATGATTATTATGCAAGGTATGCAAGCCTGTACAGCCAGATGGTTCCAAGGTACAGAGCTAAAGGCGCCCGGGTATTCCTGGTCGGCCTCGGCCCGTTCCTGAACGGAGCGGATGGCTATGGCGGTTCAAACAGTGATCTTGTAAGGTTCAATACTTACCTTAAGAATGCTGCAGCAGCCCTTGGAAGCGGAGTTTATTACACGGATGTGTATGGCTATCTGGGAAAAACAGGTTTTTCATTCCTGCCATCTGACAGGGTACACTACAGCCAGGCAACGACACAGACGGTGTTTAACTACCTGCTGAGTGTTTCCTCAAAATGATCGCTGCTATTAAGGATGTGAATAGTAACAAATGATCTGATGATCAGGAGGCTGCGAAAGTTTTCGCGGCCTCTTTATGTGTGTACAGGGGCATTTCTCTGTGTTTCCCTTTGCCATGCCTGATAAAAAAACCTTGACATAATCCATCACTGCACATATAATGCAAAATAATGAAAGGCCGGGTGTTTTTGTGTACCCCCTTTATGGCTGCGCTTTAGATGTTTTTTAACAGGGAAACAGCAGGCAGCGTGGGAAACTACAGTTTACCATGGCGTTCGTCCTTTTGCGGGACGGACGTTTTTTATTCCCATGAGACCGGTACGGCGCTTTTATTGCTGCTTAAGATCCGGGAATGCTGTATTCCGGCAGGCACAGGGGAGAATGAAAGCCATTCTGGCAGTATGCCCAGGCGGAGGTCCGGTCTGCCGGACCTTAATAATATGAAGGACCAGATACCCCGCAGCTCTGCTGCGCTTCAAGTTACATGCCCCGTAGCTTGGCTGCGGGGTATTTGACATGTAAAGGAGGCAGGTAAACAAGTGTATCGGAAAGTAGACACAGATCTCAACTTTGTGCAGCGCGAGAAGGAAGTTGAGCAGTTCTGGAAGGACAATAAGATCTTTGAAAAGAGCATGGAAATGCGTAAGGACGGCCCGACCTATACATTTTATGACGGACCGCCTACGGCAAACGGCAAGCCTCATATAGGGCATGTCCTTACAAGAGTCATAAAGGATATGATCCCCAGATACCGTACAATGAAGGGCTGCATGGTTCCAAGAAAAGCAGGATGGGATACCCATGGCCTTCCGGTTGAGATCGAGGTTGAGAAGAAGCTTGGCCTGGATGGCAAGGAGCAGATCGAAGCCTACGGCATGGAACCGTTTATAAAGCAGTGCAAGGAAAGTGTCTGGAAGTATAAAGGAATGTGGGAGGATTTCTCCTCCACAGTCGGTTTCTGGGCTGATATGGAGCATCCTTATGTAACTTATGAGGATGATTATATCGAGTCTGAATGGTGGGCGCTCAAAGAGATCTGGAAAAAGGGCCTGCTGGTAAAAGGCTTCAAGATCGTGCCGTACTGCCCGAGATGCGGAACTCCGCTTTCTGCTCAGGAGGTTGCATCAAGCTACCGCACGATAAAGGAACGCTCTGCTATCGTAAGGTTCAAGGCAAAAGGCGAGGATGCTTATTTCCTGGCATGGACGACCACACCCTGGACGCTTGCTTCAAACCTTGCACTCTGTGTAAATCCGTCTGACACTTATTGTAAGGTAAAGGCAGCCGACGGATATACTTACTATATGGCAGAAGCGCTGCTTGACCAGGTTCTCGGAAGCCTTAAGGAAGATGATAAACCGGCATATGAGATCCTTGAGAGATACACCGGCAGGGACCTGGAATACAAGGAGTATGAGCCCCTGTATGACTGTGCAGCAAAAGATGCGGCATCCCAGGGCAAGAAGGCCTTCTTCGTAGTATGCGACGATTATGTTACCATGTCGGATGGTACCGGCATCGTACATATCGCTCCGGCCTTCGGTGAGGACGACAACCGTGTTTGCCGTAAGTATGACATGCCGTTTGTCCGTTTTGTGGATACCCAGGGCTTCATGACTGAGGAGACTCCTTTTGCCGGAATGCGCGCAAAACCGTCAGAGAAGGAACTTAAGGACGGACGCATCAGCGCAGACCCGGAGGTCCTGAAGGAGCTTGCTTCGCGCAATCTTCTCTTCAGCGCGCCGAAATTTGAACATGATTATCCTTTCTGCTGGAGATGTGATACACCGCTTCTTTACTATGCGAGAGAAAGCTGGTTCATCAAGATGACAGCGGTCAAGGATGACCTTATAAGAAACAATAATACCATCAACTGGATCCCGGAGAGCATCGGCAAGGGCAGATTCGGGGACTGGCTTGAGAATGTCCAGGACTGGGGCATCTCAAGAAACCGCTACTGGGGAACTCCGCTCAATATCTGGCAGTGCTCCTGCGGCCACATGCATTCGGTCGGAAGCCGTGAAGAGCTCGTTGAGATGAGCGGGAATGAAGCCGCAAAGACGGTTGAGTTCCACAGGCCGTATATTGATGAGATCACTATAAAATGCCCGGAGTGCGGCGGAGAGATGCACAGGGTCCCGGAGGTAATCGACTGCTGGTTCGATTCCGGTGCCATGCCGTTTGCGCAGCACCATTATCCGTTTGAAAACCAGGATCTGTTTAAAGAACAGTTCCCGGCGCAGTTCATCTCCGAGGCTGTCGACCAGACACGTGGATGGTTCTATTCGCTGCTGGCAGAGTCGACTCTCCTGTTCAACCGTGCGCCATATGAAAACGTTATCGTTCTTGGCCATGTACAGGATGAGAACGGCCAGAAGATGAGCAAGTCCAAAGGAAACGCGGTCGATCCGTTTGACGCCCTTGAAAAATACGGGGCAGATGCTATCCGCTGGTATTTCTATATCAACAGCGCTCCGTGGCTGCCAAACCGCTTCCACGAAAAAGCCGTAATCGAAGGACAGCGCAAATTCATGAGCACGCTCTGGAACACCTATGCGTTCTTCGTGCTTTATGCGAACATCGATGGCTTTGATGCCTCGAAGTACACTCTGGAATATGACAAACTGCCGCTTATGGACAAGTGGCTGCTTTCAAGGCTGAATTCCACAATAAGGACTGTGGACGAGGATCTCGATTCATACAGGATTCCGGAAGCTGCAAGAGCGCTGCAGGAATTCGTGGATGAGATGAGCAACTGGTATGTAAGGAGAAGCCGTGAGCGTTTCTGGGCAAAGGGACTTCTGCAGGATAAGATAAACGCCTACATGACGCTGTACACCGCGCTTGTGGAGATCAGCAAGGCGGCAGCCCCGATGGTTCCTTTCATGACTGAGGAGATATACCAGAATCTGGTGCGCAGTGTTGACAGCAGCGCTCCGGAAAGCATCCACCTGTGTGATTTCCCGGAAGTTCATGATGCCATGATCGACACAGAGCTTGAAGAGAACATGAAAGAGCTCCTTGACATCGTCGTACTGGGGCGTGCGGCCCGCAACACGGCCAACATTAAAAACCGCCAGCCGATAGGACATATGTATGTCAAGGCTCCGAAGAGCATGGATGCATATTACACTGACGTCATAGCCGACGAGCTGAACGTGAAGCAGGTAGAATTTACAGACGATGTCGAGCAGTTCGTATCCTACAGCTTCAAGCCGCAGCTCCGCACGGTCGGCCGCAAGTTCGGTAAGCTTGTGAACGGTATCCGCACAGCCCTTGCTGAGATCGACGGCACCTCAGCCATGGAAAAACTGAGAAAATTCGAAAAGCTTGTACTCGATATCGAGGGTACGGAGGTTGAACTTCTCACAGAGGATCTGCTGATCGAGACAAAGCAGTCAGAACGCTATGTTACTGAAAACTATGCGGAGACATCGGTAGTTCTTGATACATATCTCACAGAAGAGCTTGTAGAGGAAGGTTTCGTCCGCGAGATCATCAGCAAGGTTCAGACAATGCGCAAGGAAGCCGGTTTCGAGGTGATGGACCGCATAGTGGTTTATGTGAAGGATAACGAAAAGATTGCGGCGATTACAGGTTCAAACCGTGACAGCATCTGCAGGGATGTTCTTGCTGACAGCATTGTTTCCGGCGAGGCAGACGGCTATGTGAAAGAGTGGAATATAAATAAAGAAAAGGTTACCCTCGGGGTAAAAAAGGTTCAGGAGGTTCATTAATGATCGATAAACAGTTCAAAAAAGAAGCATTCAAGAAGAGCGTTAAGGAAAATGTCAAGTTCCTTTACAGAAAAAAGCTGGAGGAAGCAACACAGGAGCAGCTTTTTCAGGCAGTAAGCTATACCGTTAAGGACGTTATCATTGACAACTGGCTGGAAACGCAGAATGCCTATGACGAGCAGGATCCGAAAACCGTTTATTATCTTTCAATGGAATTCCTTATGGGCCGTGCCCTCGGGAACAACCTGATCAATCTTGGAGCATACGGCGAAGTGAAGGAAGCCCTTCAGGAGCTGGGTCTTGACATCAACGCGCTTGAGGATCAGGAGCCTGATCCCGCGCTTGGAAACGGCGGCCTCGGCCGTCTGGCAGCATGCTTCCTGGATTCACTTGCAACACTGAACTACAGTGCATATGGCTGTGGTATCCGTTATCATTACGGCATGTTCAAACAGAAGATCGAGAACGGCTTCCAGATAGAGGTACCGGACAACTGGCTTAAGAACGGATATCCGTTTGAACTGAAGCGACCGGAATATGCCAAGGAAGTTCATTTCGGTGGTTATGTCCGCGTGGACTATGACCAGGAGAAGTGCGAGAATACCTTCCATCATGAGGGATATACCGCTGTGCGCGCTATTCCTTATGACATGCCGATAGTCGGCTACAACAACAAGGTAGTAAATACCCTGCGTATCTGGGACGCCGAGCCGATCGTTGATTTCGGGCTCGATTCCTTCGACAAGGGCGACTATAAAAAAGCAGTGGAGCAGGAGAACCTGGCTACGAACCTGGTTAACGTCCTGTATCCGAACGACAATCATTATGCAGGCAAGGAACTGAGGCTTAAACAGCAGTATTTCTTCGTTTCCGCTTCACTTCAGACTGCTATCGAGAAGTACAAAAAGTATCACAGTGATATTACGAAGCTGCATGAGAAAGTCATCTTCCAGATGAATGACACTCATCCGACCGTAGCTGTAGCCGAGCTCATGCGTATTCTTATGGATGAGGAGGGCCTTGGATGGGATGCTGCATGGAAGGTTACTACACAGTGTGTAGCCTATACAAACCATACCATCATGTCGGAAGCTCTTGAGAAATGGCCGATCGACCTCTTCTCACGCCTGCTTCCCAGGGTTTACCAGATCATCGAAGAGATCAACCGCAGGTTCATCAACGAGATCCAGATGAGATATCCGGGAAACTATGACAAGATCAAGAAGATGGCCATAATCTATGACGGACAGGTCAAGATGGCTCACCTTGCGATCGCTGCCGGATTCTCTGTAAACGGTGTTGCAAGGCTGCATACCGAGATCCTCAAGAACCAGGAGCTGCGTGACTTCTACGAGATGATGCCTGAGAAGTTTAATAATAAGACCAACGGCATCACCCAGAGAAGATTCCTGCTGCACGGCAACCAGCTGCTGTCAGACTGGATCACCGCTCATATCGGACCGGACTGGATCACCGACCTCTCACAGCTTAAAAAGCTGACAGTATATGAGAATGATGACAAGGCTCTTCAGGAGTTCATGAACATCAAGTATCAGAACAAGGAACGCCTTGCTAAATACATCCTTGAGCATAACGGCGTTGAAGTAGACCCGCACTCCATCTTTGATGTACAGGTCAAGAGGCTCCATGAGTACAAACGACAGCTGCTTAACATCCTTCATGTGATCTATCTTTATGACCAGATCAAGATGCATCCGGAGATCGATTTCTATCCGAGAACCTTTATTTTCGGAGCAAAAGCATCGGCAGGATATCACACAGCGAAGAAGATCATCAAGCTGATCAACTCCGTTGCAGATGTTGTAAACAATGATCTTTCTATCAAGGGCAAGCTTAAGGTCGTATTTATTGAGAACTACCGCGTATCCAACGCAGAGATGATCTTTGCCGCGGCTGATGTATCCGAGCAGATCTCCACAGCCAGCAAGGAAGCATCCGGTACAGGCAACATGAAGTTCATGCTGAACGGCGCTCCGACCATCGGAACAATGGATGGCGCGAATGTTGAGATAGTAGAAGAAGTGGGCGAAGAGAATGCCTTCATTTTCGGACTTTCCTCCGACCAGGTCATCAATTATGAGAATAACGGCGGCTATGATCCCAACGTCATCTTCAATACGGACGGTGAGATCCGTCAGGTCCTCATGAAGCTGATCAATGGAACCTTCAACGCCGACACTGAGCTGTTCCGCGACCTGTACGATACGCTTCTCACAACAAGGCACAGCGACCGCCCGGACCGTTACTTCATCCTGGCCGATTTCCGCTCCTATGCAGAAGCGCAGAGAAGAGTCGAAGAAGCCTATAGAGATGAGAGAAGATGGGCTCGCATGGCCCTCATGAACACCGCCTGCAGCGGCAAGTTCACATCCGACCGTACCATAGAAGAATATGTAAACGACATCTGGCACCTTGACAGAGTAATCGTAGATAAGAAAGCATTAAAGAGATGATAAAAAGGGGCTGTGAAAAAGTATTGCTTTTTCACAGCCCCTGTATTATTTAAAAACATACTGCTATATCGAAACAAGAAGCGTGCCCTGTCTTATTTAGTGTTCAGTTTACGAAGTGTTTCCTGCATTTTTGCTCTTGTGGAGGCGCCCATGTGTTTTTGTTCTTCCCGGGAGAGAGTGTCCGGGTATATGGGGGGAAGATATTCTATTATTACGTGCTGGGGTACCAGCCTGGGAAACTGGGCTTCGAAGATCTTCTGTGTATTGTGCATGACTACCGGGACTACCGGGCAGCCGGAGCGGTAGGATACGCGGAAGCTTCCTTCGTGGAACTCCATAAGATCTGTTTCGTTCTCGTTCTTGTTCCTTGTGCCTTCGGGGAAGATGAACACGGAGATTCCGTTTTTGACCATTTCAGTAGCGGTCTTTATTACCTCCATGCCCTGACGCAGGTCGTTGCGGTCAAGGAAAAGGCAGTGGCAGTAGCGCATCCAAAGGTTGAATATCGGGAAACGGTCCATTTCCTTCTTGGCCACGAACCCCGTCACATCCTTAAACCCGGCAAAGGCTATCAGAATGTCGAAATAGCTCCGGTGGTTTCCGACATACAGTACTCCTGTGTCCCGGGGGATATTCTCCACGCCCCGGAATTCCATCTTCGTCCCGCTTACAAAGAGTATCAGGCGAAAAGCCCACTGAACCATCCTGAGTGAGACGATATCCTGGACTCGCGGCCATTTCTTTCCGATCAGCCATAATATAAAAGCTATCGGAAGAGTCAGGACAAGATAAAGAAAAACTATCAGGCAGCCAATAATAAATCGTATCATCAAAAACTCCATTCCGCCGCAGATCAAAGCGCGGCTTTTATTAACGACATAATAATAGCAGAGAAAATTAAATTGTGAAAGGGGGTGCTGAAAAAGTCTTTCTTTTTTCGGCATCCCCCGGCCCATGCCTGTATGGGGCATCGCCGGAAATCAGCGGCCCCACTGATTTCGTTCTAAACTTTTCTATTTACATTTATCATCTATAAATGTATGATGAAGTAGGTTCGGCTCTGCTTGTCCTGGGCGGCTGTGGGGGCGGCGGATGGTTATTGCCGGACCTGAACTTGTCTGGAGGTGATTATGGATGCGTCTGCACGCGCTTGCAAAGGTCAATCTTGCGTTGGATGTTTTGAGTAAACGTCCTGATGGGTATCATGATGTACGGATGATCATGCAGACTATCTCGATGTATGATGAGCTGAAGCTTGATATCAGAAAAGAGCCGGGGATCGTGCTTAAGACAAATCTGCCTTATGTCCCTTCTGACAGCAGGAATCTGGCTTACCGGGCAGCGGAAATGCTTATCAATGAATTTGACATAAAAGAAGGTATTGAGATCGGCCTTACTAAATATATTCCGGTTTCTGCCGGACTTGCCGGGGGAAGCTCTGACGCGGCTGCCGTTCTATTCGGAATGAACCGGCTGTTTGAACTGGGACTTTCGATGGAGGAGCTTATGAAGCGCGGTACAGCTCTTGGCGCGGATGTGCCGTACTGCATAATGCGCGGCACAGCGCTTGCTGAAGGAATAGGTGAAAAACTCACACCTCTTCCGTCTGTTCCTGCATGCTATGTGCTGGTAGGAAAGCCGGGCATAAGTGTTTCGACAAAACAGGCCTACGAATCGCTTCGTATAGGAGATATTACAGACCGCCCGGATATCGATGGTATGATAGACAGTATTCATAAGGGCGATCTGGGAGGGATAACCGGTCGTATGAAAAACGTTTTTCAGCCGGGAGTCTCGGAAAGATATCCGGTCATAAATGAAATAGTATCACTGATGGAAGAACATGGCGCAATGAAAGCGATGATGAGCGGAAGCGGGCCTTCCGTTTTCGGGATATTTGAAAAGAGAAAAGATGCCGAAAAGGCCGCTGATGCTTTAAGAGAAAGCAGAAAAGCAAAAACAGTCCATGTTGCGCATGCTTTCCGGGTTACGAACTGAATCAACCGGATTTGATAAAGAGGATCTTATGAATAATACTGATAACTTTAAATATGGAGGCAGGGAGGCACCAATCGGAGTGTTTGATTCCGGTGTCGGCGGCCTGACGGTTGCGCGGGAGATAATGCGCAATCTTCCTTCAGAAAAAATAGTTTACTTTGGAGACACCGCAAGGCTTCCATATGGCAACAAATCAAAAGAGACCATTATACGCTATTCGCGCCAGATAGTCCGTTTTCTGATAAAACAGGATGTCAAGGCGATAGTGATAGCCTGCAATACCGCAAGCGCGTTTGCGCTGGACGCGGTAAGCCGGGAGTTCGATATCCCGGTAATCGGGGTTATCCATGCAGGGGCCGAGGTTGCTGCATCGGCAACAAAAAATCACCGGATCGGGGTTATAGGGACGCTTGGAACAATAGGAAGCGGGATACATGAGCACTATCTGCACATCCTTGACCCTGAGATAATGGTGATAGGAAAAGCATGTCCGCTTTTTGTGCCGCTTGTAGAGGAAGGGTGGCTGGATGATCCGGTCACGGAAACAGTAGCCCGCAGATATCTGGACCCTCTGAAGGAGAAGGATATCGACACACTGATACTCGGCTGCACACATTATCCGCTGCTTCGGAAGCTTATCGGCCGCGTGATGGGTTCGCATGTACAGCTGGTGAATCCGGCCTACGAGACTGCGCTGCAGCTTAAGAAGCTTCTTGGCGAGAGAAACATGCTGAGTACGTCTGCCGGTACTGAAGAATTCCCTTACCGCTTTTTTGTCAGCGATCTGGCGGATGAATTCAGAAAATTTGCCAATTCGATCCTGCCTTATGATGTTGAAATGACTCAGAAGGTGAATCTGGAGGAAAAAGAGGATGAATAAAGATGTTCTGATCAATGTGACGGGACTTCAGATGACTGACAGTGACGGGAATTCACAGCCTATTGAGATGATCGTGCCGGGAAACTATTATTTCAAAAACGGAAGCCATTATCTGAGATACGAGGAGATCCTGGACGAATCAGGAGAGCCGACTGTCAACTATGTAAAGCTTTCGCCTACATCCATGGAAGTGCGCAAAAAGGGACTTGTCAATGTGCACATGGTATTTGAGAAGGGCAAAAAAAACATGGCAAGCTATACCACGCCGTTTGGCACTATACGGATGGGAATAGCCGCCACAGGACTTTCGGTCGCAGAGGAACCTGACCAGCTGTGCGCAAGCATAAAGTATTCGCTGGATATGAATGACGAGTACGTAGCGGACTGCTCTCTGACATACAATGTAAGGTCAAAGACCGCTTATCCGTCGGCCTGAAGCGCCGCCTGCGGTGCACAGCATTAATCATTCATGCCGGATTTTGCCCTGTCGCAGCACATTTTTGAAATGCACGTTACAATATAAAAAAGGAGGCTCCAGACCACAGGAACCTCCGGTTTTATTTTCATCTGTTGAGAAGACGTTTGAAAAAGCCCTTCTTTTTTTCGGCGGGTTTTTCCAGGTTTCCGCGGATTCCCTTCACACCGACGATGTAGAGACCACTGACTTCGGCTTTGATCTCTTTCTTGACCGGGATCAGGTCAAAGACTTTTTCATCAGCGATGAGGATCTGGATCCTGGGGCCGACCTTCGCCTTGACTATCGGAAGCTTCTGCCTGCGCATTAACTTCGGCACCTGGTCGATCACCATCTGAGGAAGCCCTGAATCCTTGATAGGCATCCGCTTCTTATCTATAACAAGCATGGAAACCGTCTGTTTTGTCTGTTCGATCTGGGCCTGCTGTTCTTCCTGCTTCTTCTGGGTTCTTTTGCCGAAAAAGTAAAGCGCGATGAGCACGCCTATAAGAACCACAAGGATCACAAGAAGGACGATAGTTACTGTACTCATAAAAATCCTCCTCATATGGCTTCAGTGTATTTTTGTGCCGCGCAGGATATCCGCATACAGGATATCTGTCGATGCGCGATACCTATTTTAACATTGTTTTTGGTAAAAGGCAATCAGGTTATCAAAAAGAGGTGGAAATTTTACGTCCGGGAGTTTATAATAGGTAGTTGTGATATGGTGGGAAGGAGGGAGAATAAGGGGTTATGAGTTATAAAAGGCAGAAACCGTGGGGAAGGTTCCTGTTTATGACTGCCGTACTTTCCGGTACAGCTGTTTTATCGGGATGCAGCGTACACATGCTGCCATTTGACGATAAGGTGGTTGAGGTTCAGGATGACGATAAAGAAGAACCTAAAAAGGCTGTTGAAATAAAACCGACCAGGGCTCCTTCGCCTACTCCTGTTCCTACGGAAACGCCCGTGCCTCTTGAGGTACAGCCGATACTTGACGAGGCGGCCTCATATGCGCTTCAATATGACTATGATAAAGCGATAGCATTTCTGGAGGATCAGCCGGAGTTCGGGGAGGATCTGGCACTTCAGACAGCGGTCAAAAAATACAGGAATACGCGCGCGGCCTGCACGGAATGGAAAATGGAGGACATAACACATGTCTTTTTCCATACCCTGATATATGATACCTCAAAAGCCTTTGACGGCGATGAGGATGAGGCGGGCTACAACCAGATGATGACCACGATAAGTGAGTTCAACAGGATCATCGAATCAATGTATGATAAAGGCTATGTGATGGTGAGCCTCCATGACATAGCAACTGTAAATGATGACGGGACAATGGCTCCCGGTTCCATAAAGCTTCCGCCGGGAAGAAAGCCTTTCGTGCTCTCGCAGGACGACGTAAGCTACTACCACTATATGGACGGCGACGGATTTGCCAGCCGGCTTATAGTAACGGATGACGGAAGTGTCAAATGCGAATATATCGAGGATGACGGCACTGTTTCAGTCGGGAATTATGATATGGTCCCGCTTATCGATGAGTTCGTTGAAGAACATCCGGATTTTTCATACCGTGGTCATAAGGGCATCCTTGCAATGACCGGGTACAACGGTGTGCTTGGCTATCGGACCGATTCAGCTTACAAAACAGGGCAGAATCTTCAGGATAACCAGAAGGAGTTCCTTGACGCCAATCCGGACTTCGATTATGACAGCGAAGTAGCCGAGGCAAAGAAAGTGGCCGACGCAATGAAGGCAGAAGGGTGGGAATTTGCAAGCCACACCTGGGGACACCGGAATGCCACCTCATCGTCAGCCGGAGAGCTGAAGTCGGACAACGAGAAATGGGAAAAAAATGTAAAGCCGATACTCGGGGATACCGATGTTATCATCTTTGCCTTTGGAGCAGATATCAGCAACTGGGAAAAATATGATTTTGACAATCCCAAGTTTGCATATTATAAGAGCAGGGGTTATAATTACTACTGCAACGTTGATTCCAACCGCCTGTGGGTCCAGTTTACAGACCAGGCCTTCAGGATGGGGCGCCGCAATCTGGATGGTTACAGAATGTACTACAATCCGGAGCTGTGCAGCGATCTGTTTGACGTTGATGAGGTCTGGGACCAGTCCCGGCCGACCCCGGTTCCGGAAATGTGAGGGTTCAGAGCGCGGCTTATGCCGTGACTTTACAGGGAAAGAGTATTTGCAGCAAAAAACAGGATTTAAAAGGAGTTAATCATGAAAAAAACAACACTTGCAGCCGTAACATCATTTTGCCTCTTATTTTCACAGACCGCGATGGCTGATATCCCCAGCGTTGTATCAAAGCCGGCTGATGAAGTCGTAACGCTTGGCGAGTATAAAGGGATCGAACTGACAAAGGAGATCGCTCCTGTCACAGATGAGGACATCGAGTCCATGATAGAGCAGAACGTGGCAATCACAAAGGAGGATGCAGGTGACGGCCCGGTCGAAGAAGGCCAGATCGCTAAGATCGATTATGAAGGAAAGAAGGACGGAGTCGCTTTTGAAGGCGGCACTGCCGAGGGCTATGAACTTGAGATCGGCTCTGGTACATTCATCCCGGGGTTTGAGGATGGCGTCATCGGCATGATGAAGGGAGAAACAAAGGATATCGAACTGACCTTCCCGGAGGAATATCAGAATGAGGATCTTGCCGGGCAGGATGTGGTATTTACAGTCACTGTTCAGTCGATAAGCCGCACCCCGGAATTTTCCGAGGACTGGGTAAAAAACAATACAGATGCTGAATCTGTGGATGCCTACAGGGAACAGATAAAAGCAGAGCTTGAAGCGGATGCCGATACAGCCGCCACACTCGATCTTCGGAATCAGGCATTCCAGGCGATAATGGAAGGCTGTGAATTTGGCGAGATCCCGGAAGAGGATATTCAGTTTGGCGTGGACTATGAGAAACAGTCGATGGAGAGCATGGCTGCTTATTATGGAATGGAGCTCAAGGACATGCTTGAAGCGATGGGATATACGGAAGAGAGCTTCGAAGAGGAATGCCATGAGTATGGTGAGAATCAGGCAAAGGTCTTCTACATTCTTCAGGCTATCCTCGATAAGGAAGGTATTGTCATCACTGACGAAGAGGCTGAAGAAGTGATGGCCGACTATATTGAGCAGTACGGATTTGAGACCCTTGATGAGCTTAAGGAGGCTGTAGGCGGGGATCAGGTCGACCGCGCCGTAGTAACTGAGAAGGCCCTGCAGTTTATCATTGACAACGCAGTAATTACCGAAAAGGTCCTCGATCCGGCAGCAGCTTTAGCTGAGGTGGAAGCGGAAGAAGCAGAAGCTGAGACAGAAGAAGCGGCAGCTGAAACAGAAGAAGCAGCAGAAGAGACAGCTGAAACAGAAGATACAGCAGCAGAAGAAACAGAAGAAGAGACAGCGGCTGAAGATACAGCAGCCGGGGAAGCTCCGGCAGAAGAAACAGCAGCCGAAGAGACAGCCGCAGAAGAGAGTACTGAAAAACCGGCGGAATAAGTTCTGTAAAGAATGATTGCCCGGAATTAACAGTCTTTTATGCTGTTAAGACATCTGCTGAAAAAGGAAGTGTAAGTAAATGGGCAGAATGAGCATACAGGAAAGACGGCGCTTAAGACAACGCCAGGAAATGAGACGGAAGCTGACCCGTATTGGTGTCATAGCTGTTTTCGCCGTGGTTCTGGGCGTTTTCCTGGTACGCGGAGTTATAATGCCTTTGATGTCAAGGTTCGGAAACAGTTCTTCCGGATCTGGAGATATCACTACCGGAATCATCTCGGATGACGGAGGAGTAACCTACGAAGTGGATATGGGAGACGGACAGGCTGTCAGGATCCCCCTGAAAAGCGATAATGACACTGCAAAAACAGCCGCGATGAATCCCGGCTGGCACGACAACAATTACGGCAAATGGTATCAGAATCCGGACGGCACCTTTTTCGCTGACGGCTTCCAGGAGATCGACGGGACACAGTACTCCTTCGACAGCGACGGGTATATACAGACAGGCTGGATCACGAGCGGGGCGAATGAATACTATTTCGATGAAAACGGCGCATACGATCCGGATAAAAAACGTCCGATGCTGGCCCTTACATTTGACGATGGTCCGTCAAAATACACGATGGAGCTCCTGAACTGCCTGGAGGAGAACAATGCCCATGCTACGTTCTTCATGCTTGGCGAGCTGGTGGGCAGTTATCCGGATGAAGTCCGCAAGATGGTCGAGATAGGCTGCGAACTTGGCAACCACTCCTACGACCACTCTGATCAGACAACACTGTCGCTTGATGCTGTCTATAAACAGTTTAATGATACCGATAACCTGCTGATCGAGGCATGCGGGCAGGCTGCTACCGTCGCGCGTGCTCCTTATGGAAGCGGAAATCAGGACATTTATGACACGGTCGGCAAACCGTTTATTTTCTGGTCACTGGACAGTCTCGACTGGAAGCTGCTTGACGTTGAAGCGGATTATAATTCGGTTATGAACGGCGACCTGACGGACGGGACCATAATACTTATGCATGACATTCACGAGCCGTCAGTTAAGGCAGCGCTTCAGATCATCCCTGATCTCGTAGCCCGGGGATACAGGCTGGTTACAGTAAGTGAACTTGCCGAAGCGAAGAACGTAACAATGCAGAATGCCCTCTATATCGATTTCTGGGACAGCACGCTTCGTGAGGGCAGTGTAGTAGGATACAACGGGGAAACCGCATTGTCAGACGGCTCATCTCAGGCCGGAAGCTCTGACGATCTGAGCAGCGGAGACTCATCAGCTTCTGACAGCAGCGGAAGCGATCAGGAACTTGAGAGCGGGGATTCGGATTACTCTTATGATGAGAGCTATGACGAAAGCTACGATGAAAGCTATTATGACAGCTCCTATGATGATGACAGTTATTACGATGACTACTGATACAACTTGGAAGCGGAGCAGGTCCTCCATGCAGAGATACGGGGTTATGAGTTAGTTTTCGCGCGCCGGACGTCTTCGGCCGACCCGCGTATATCTTCATAAAACCCAGGTGGAGTGTAATCCGCAAAAAAGGAGAAATATATTGAGCAAATGGTATGATGAAGCCGTGTTTTATCACATGTATCCTCTGGGAATGTCCGGAGCGCCGCGTGTGAATGATCACTCCGGAACAGTACACCGGTTCCCGGCTCTCGAAAAATGGCTCCCGCATGTAAAATCTCTTGGCTGTACAGCCATATATATCGGACCGCTGTTCGAATCTTCAACCCATGGATATGACACACGGGACTATTTTAAGGTGGACGAAAGGCTTGGAGATAACGATGATTTCCGGCATTTTACGGAAAAAGCCCACAGCCTTGGCTTGCGTATTGTAGTTGACGGGGTATTCAACCATGTCGGACGGGAATTCGGACCCTTTGAAGATGTCCGGAGGAACCGAGAGGCATCTCCGTACTGCAGCTGGTTCAAGGGGTTGAATTTTGGCTGGAACAGTCCCTACAATGACGGCTTCGGGTATGAGGCATGGCATAACTGCTTTGAACTTGTAAACCTGAATTACTGGGAGCGAGGCGTGCGTGACTATATCCTGGAGGCCATAGGGTTCTGGATAAGCGAATTCGACATAGACGGGATAAGGCTTGACTGCGCGGACTGCCTTGACTTCTCGTTCATGGAGGAAATGCACCATTTCTGTGACAGCCGGAAAGCTGATTTCTGGCTCATGGGTGAGGTCATACACGGTGACTACAGCCGCTATGTAAAGCCGCATCTTCTGAACAGCGTGACCAACTATGAACTGCATAAGGGTCTTTATTCGGGACACAATGATCATAATTATTTCGAGATCGCCCATTCAATACGCAGGCAGTTTGACGCAAACGGCGGAATCTACCGCGGCCTGAACCTTTATACCTTTGTGGATAACCATGATGTTGACAGGATAGCTTCTAAGCTTAACGTGCCAGGGCATATATATCCGGTGTACACACTTCTGTTTACGCTTCCGGGCATACCTTCGATATATTATGGGTCTGAATGGGGTATCAAAGGACGTAAGGAAGGCGGAAATGATGATCCCCTGCGTCCGTATGTGGATCTTGATAAAGTACTGGAGAATCCTGATGATCCGCTTCTTCTGGAATGGGTACGCACCCTGGGGAGAGTAAGGAAGGAAAACCCGGCCCTTGTTTCAGGCAGATATCAGGAGCTTCTTCTCACCAACAGACAATATGCATTTGCCCGCATTCTGGATGATTCCGGAGTGATCGTGGCTGTAAACAACGATGATAAGGATGCAGACCTTTACATACGGCTTCCATACCCGGATAAAGAGCTGCACGCACTGACCGGAGAGGACTCCATCAAGACAGAAAACGGAAGTCTTCACATTAAACTGAAACCTGACGCAAGCTTTCTGGCTGCGTTTTAGGGTTAAGGGACTTGTGCAGGATCAACATGCATGATCCTGAAACGGTCCTTAGCGCGGATGGCATTCCGGGCACCTGATCAGGAAAAAATAAGGAATCTAATGGAGGAATTTCATATGGGAGAAAAGATGGCATTTACCGATATGGATCAGTACCTGTTCGGTCAGGGCACCCACTATGATATTTACAAAAAGATGGGAGCGCATCCGGTTACAGAGGATGGAGTCAGCGGAGTATACTTTGCAGTATGGGCACCGAATGCTCAGAGCGTTTCGGTGATCGGCGATTTTAACGGCTGGGATCCATCTGCAAATCCGATGGAAAAAGCCGGCCCGATAGGTGTTTATGAAACTTTTGTTCCGGGAGCAAAAAAAGGCGAACTCTATAAATTCCATATCATCGGATATCACGGGGAGGAGCTTGATAAGGCAGACCCTTATGCCAATGAGTGTGAGATGCGCCCGGGAACTGCATCACGTATTACGGATATCACAGATTATAAATGGAAAGACGCAGCCTGGATGCGCAGTCGTGAAAAATTCGATGAGAACAAGGATGCCATGGCAATATATGAAGTCCATCTTGGCTCCTGGATGAAGCATCCCTGGTCGGAGGATAATGCTGACGGATTCTACAATTACCGTCTGGCAGCCGAGCGTCTGGCAGAATACGTTAAAAAGATGGGATATACCCATATAGAGCTTATCGGTATCGCCGAGCATCCGTTTGACGGCTCATGGGGATATCAGGTCACCGGCTATTATGCACCTACATCCCGCTATGGAACTCCTCAGGATTTCAAGTATTTTGTTGATTATATGCACCGCAATAAGATCGGTGTCATCCTTGACTGGGTTCCGGCTCATTTCCCGAAGGATGCGCACGGTCTTGCAAACTTTGACGGCACTGCGGTCTATGAGCATGAGGATCCGCGTCAGGGCGAGCATCCTGACTGGGGTACCAAGATATACAACTATGGCAGGCCGGAGGTAAAGAACTTCCTGATCGCCAACGCTCTGTTCTGGGTTGAGGAGTGCCATGTGGACGGACTCCGCGTTGATGCTGTTGCCTCCATGCTTTATCTGGATTACGGCAAACAGGACGGACAGTGGGTTGCGAACAAATACGGCGACAACAAGAACCTTGAAGCCATAGAGTTTTTCAAGCATCTGAATTCAGTACTCCTTGGACGCAATCACGGTACCGTGATGATTGCGGAGGAATCAACGGCATGGCCAAAGGTTACCGGCAAGCCGGAGGACGACGGACTGGGCTTTTCACTCAAGTGGAACATGGGCTGGATGAACGACTTCCTGGAATACATGAAGCTTGACCCGTATTTCCGCAAATTCAATCACAATAAGATGACCTTCTCCATGATGTATGCTTACAGCGAAAAATATGTGCTGGTGCTTTCACATGACGAGGTGGTTCATCTTAAATGCTCGATGCTGAACAAGATGCCAGGCGAGCTTCCGGACAAGTTCAAGAACCTCAAGGTGGGCTACACCTTTATGTTCTGCCATCCCGGCAAGAAGCTTCTGTTCATGGGTCAGGATTTCGGGCAGCTGCGTGAGTGGAGCGAGGAGCGCGAGCTCGACTGGTTCCTCCTTGGGGAAGAAAGCCACAGGTCTCTGCAGAGCTTTGTTCAGGGCCTGCTCAAGATCTACAGAAAATATCCCGCACTTTACGGGATGGATGACGATCCGAAAGGCTTTGAATGGATCAATGCGAATGACGGCGACAGAAGCATATTCAGCTTTGTAAGATATTCACCGACAGGCCGCAACAATGTACTTGTGGTGTGCAACTTTACACCTGTGGAACGTCCCGAATACCGCGTTGGTGTTCCGAAGAATAAACAGTACAGGCTTATAATGAACGAACAGGGACTGGTTGATACCAGGGAGGTATATAAAGCAGAATTGTCCAACTGTGACAACAGGGACTATTCGTTCTCCTACCCGCTTGCTCCTTATGGAGTCGGAGTATTCCTTTTCTGATATTACATATCAAAAGCCTCCCATAAGTTTAAGCTGTTTTAGTATATGGGATTGAAAAATAAATGATGATCGCTTATAATGCACCAGGGGGCCTGAGCCCCCTGGTTATATTGCGTGATAATGAACTGGCACTTTCGGAAATATATGATCCGGTACTCAGATACCGGCATTTATATTATTAACAGCTAAAACGGTGCCTGATGAAAGGAGTAATATTCATGGTAAAAATTGACATCGTATCAGGTTTTCTTGGGGCAGGAAAAACTACCCTGATCAAAAAACTGCTTTCAGACGCCCTTCAGGGAGAACAGGTTGTCCTTATCGAGAACGAATTTGGCGAGATCGGTATTGACGGCGGCTTCCTGAAGGAATCCGGCATTGAGATCCGTGAGATGAATTCAGGATGCATCTGCTGCTCACTGGTTGGTGATTTCGGCACATCACTCCGTGAGGTGGTTGAAAAATATCATCCGGACCGCATTCTCATAGAGCCTTCAGGAGTTGGCAAGCTTTCGGACGTTATAAAGGCGGTACAGGGTGTACAGCAGGATGTCGAGATGAAGCTCAACAGCTACACCACTGTGGTAGACGCGAAAAAGTGCAAAATGTATATGCGCAATTTCGGCGAATTCTTTAACAATCAGGTTGAATATGCAGGCGCGATCATCCTCAGCCGTACGGACATCGTAGACGAGGACAAGGCTGCGGAAGTAATGAATATGCTGCGCGAGCATAACCAGAAGGCAGCGATCATCACAACACCGATCAGCACACTTGACGGAAAGAAGCTTCTGGATGTAATGGAACATCCGGTTTCACTGAGTGATCTTGAGAAAGAGCTGCTCGATGAAGAAGAAGTGTGCCCGGAGTGCGGACACGTACATGCACCTGGCGAGCATCATCATCATGACCATGACCACGATGAACATGATCATAATCACGATCACGAACATGACGAGCATGATCATCATGACCATGACCATGACGAGCATGATCATCATCACGAGCATGACCACGATGAGCATGATCATCACGATCATGACCACGATGAGCACGATCACCATCATGACCACGACGAGCATGACCATCATCACGACCATGACCACGACGAGCATGATCATCACGACCATGATCACGATGAGCATGAGCACCATCATGACCATGACGAGCATGATCATCATCACGAGCATGACCACGACGAGCATGATCATCATCACGAGCATGACCATGATGAGCATGACCATCATCATGACCACGACCATGACGAGCATGATCATCATCACGAGCATGACCATCACGGCCATCACCATCACCACCATCATGCAGACGAGGTGTTCTCAAGCTGGGGCCGTGAAACAGTCAAAAAGTATTCAAAAGAAGAGATCGAAAATATCCTGCATACGCTCAGCACGTCTGATGAATACGGCGTAATCCTGCGCGCGAAGGGCATGCTCCCGTCAGAGGACGGAACCTGGACATATTTCGACATGGTTCCCGAAGAGATAGAGATACGCGAAGGCGCTCCGGACTTCACCGGCCGCTTCTGCGTAATAGGTTCAAAGATGAATGAAAAGGCACTGGAGGCACTATGGACGAAGTGACGACCCCTATTTACCTGATCTCAGGCTTTCTGGAAAGCGGAAAGACAACTTTCCTCAAATTCACACTTGATCAGGACTATTTCCGTATTGACGGAAAAACTCTTCTCATCCTCTGCGAGGAAGGCGAGGAAGAGTACGACATTGATAAGCTTAACCGGGACGATACAATAGTAGAAGTACTGAAAAGCCGTGAGGAGCTTACTACTCAGAGACTGTACACCATGGACATACTCCATAATCCTGACCGTGTCATAATAGAATACAATGGCATGTGGCTTGTCAGCGATTTTGAAAAGATGGATCTGCCGAAAGGCTGGTCAATTGAGCAGGAGATCACCATAGCAGATGCCCGTACCTACCAGGTATATATCAATAATATGAAATCCATCTTTATGGACATGGTAAGGAACACTGACATGGTGATATTTAACCGCTGCTCGAAGGATGATCCGCTGCCTTCCTACAGGCGCGGCATCAAGGTGGCCAACCAGAGGGCCGAGGTTGTTTTCGAGGACGAACAGGGCGAGATAAGCGACATCTTCCAGGACGAGATGCCTTTTGACATGGATGCTCCTGTGATAGATATACTTCCAGAGGACTATGGCATCTGGTTTGTGGACGCAATGGACAATCCGGACAAATATGAGGGAAAGACGGTACGCTTTAAAGCCAGGGCGGCAAAACCAAGAGGCCTTGGGAAACAGTACTTCATCCCGGGACGTACGGCCATGACATGCTGTGCAGACGACACCACATTCCTCGGATATATGTGTAAAAGTGACAATGCTCCCTCTATCAGGCCCGGAGACTGGGTAAATGTTACAGCCCTTGGAAAGGTTGAAGAACGCCGGGAGTACCAGGGAAAGGGATTGGTTTTATATGCAATTAGAGTGGAGCCTTGCGAACCTCTTCAGGAGGAAATGGTCTACTTCAACTGACGGGGGAACGGATGATATGTTTCTGATAGCAGGGCTTGGAAATCCCGGCAGCAAATATACCGGAACCCGTCATAACATGGGCTTCGACGTGATAGACCTTCTGGTAGAGCGCCACAAGGTACCGCAGAGCGGTGTGAAATTCAACGGAATGTATGGAAAGGGAATGATCGGCGATCAGAAGGTGATACTGATGAAACCCCTTTCATATATGAACTTAAGCGGCGGGCCGATACAGCAGATGGCGGCATATTTTAAGATCGACCCAGCATCACATCTGCTGGTCATCTGTGATGACATTGACCTGCAGCCGGGGCAGATACGCATCCGCAAAAAAGGCAGCGCAGGCGGGCATAACGGCATGAAGGATATCATACAGAGGCTCGGTACAGAGGAGTTCTGCCGTATACGGGTGGGAGTCGGGGCAAAGCCGAAGGACTTTGACCTGGCGGACCATGTGCTGGGGCATTTCGATGCAGCCGACCGCACCCTTGTGGATGAAGCCATAAAAGAGGCCGCAGATGCAGTTGACCTTCTGATAAGCGAAGGCGTTGATGCCGCAATGAACAAATATAACAGAAAGAAACCGGTTTCATGATGGAGTCGTTAATGCAGCCTCTGCGCGAGATGGCAGAGTTTGAAGAAATACAAAAAAAGACGGAGGAGGGAGGAGGAATCCTCTCTGTCTCCGGTTGTACAGAGTCCCAGAAAGCCCATCTTATTTTTGGACTTTCCGGGCTCTTTATGCGCTCTTTAATTATATGCGAGGATGAGAAAAGAGCACGGGAATTATATGAGGATTACAGGTTTTATGACCGGGATGTGATGTTCTATCCCGCACGGGATCTGCTGTTTTTCCAGGCGGATATCCACGGAAACCTGCTGGTAAGCCAGCGGATGCAGGTGATACGGCGTCTGCTGGAAAACAAAAAGCCTGAAAACAGAAAAATATCGGTTGTCACAAGTATCGAGGGGTGTATGGATTATCTCACTCCTCTTTCTGTCGTTGAAAAAAAGGTGGTATCCTGCCGCACCGGTGATGAACTGGACATGAACGGATTTCGAAAGAAGCTCGTCTCTATCGGGTATGAAGCCGCATCCCAGGTGGAAATGCCCGGGCAGTTTTCTTTCCGGGGCGGGATAATGGATGTTTATCCGCTGACAGAAGAGAATCCTGTCCGCATTGAAATGTGGGGAGATGAAATTGATTCAATACGCAGCTTTGACGCGCAGAGCCAGCGCTCGATAGAGAATCTGGACGAACTGACACTCTTCCCGGCAATCGAGGAAATACCGTCACGGAACCGCATGTCCTTTATAGATTATTTTGAAGAGGAAAACAGCCTGATATTCCTTGATGAACCTAACCGGCTAAGCGAGCAGGGCGAGATAGCCTGGGAGGAGTATTCCACAAGCCGTGCCCACCGTGAGATGAGCGGCAGCAGCAATCCGCTTCCCGACTGGATGTTTGATTTTCCGGCAGTCAGGAGAAAACTGAACGGACGCAGATGCGCAGCCCTGAGTTCACTGGAACCTTCGCAGGATAAATGGAGGTTTACCGGCAGGATAGGGATAACTGCCAGGACGGTAAGCTCGTACAACAACAGCTTTGAACTCCTGGTAAAGGATCTGAAAAAATACAAGCAGCAGGGAAGCCGGACGATCCTTCTGAGTGCATCGCGTACAAGGGCAGAGCGCCTCGCAAAGGACCTTCAGGATGAAGGGATCAGTGCATTTTACGGAAAAGATCCCGACAGGGTGCTGTCTCCCGGAGAGACTATGGTGATGCACGGCAGTGTTCACCGTGGGTTTGAATATCCATTGATCGGATTTGCGGTGATAAGCGAGACGGATATTTTCGGCCAGCAGTCAAAACCGCACAAAAAGAAGAAAAACTATTCCGGCCAGCGTATACAGGAGTTTTCGGAGCTGTCCGTCGGGGACTATGTGGTCCATGAAAGGCATGGCCTAGGAATTTACCGTGGAATAGAACAGGTTGAGGTAAATTACACCCAGAAGGACTATATAAAGATAGAATATCTTGGGGGCAGTTTTTTGTACATCCTGGCCACTCAGCTGGATTCTCTTCAGAAGTATTCGGGGCAGGACAATATAAAGCCGCCTGCCCTGAACCGCCTTGGAACACCGGAGTGGAACAAAACAAGGACTAAGGTGAGGTCAGCTGTCCGTGACATTGCGAAAGAACTGGTGCAGCTTTATGCTGCCCGTCAGGACAAAGAAGGCTATGTTTACGGCCCCGATACGGTATGGCAGAAAGAATTTGAAGAGATGTTTCCGTTTGAGGAGACCGAGGACCAGCTTGCGGCGATAGAAGATACAAAGCGCGACATGGAGAGCACTAAGATCATGGACCGTCTGATATGCGGCGATGTCGGATATGGAAAGACCGAGATCGCGATACGCGCGGCTTTCAAAGCAGTACAGGAGAGCCGTCAGACTGCATATCTGGTCCCTACAACCATTCTTGCGCAGCAGCACTATAATACTTTTTCCCAGAGAATGAAGGATTTTCCGGTCCGTGTTGAGCTGCTGAGCCGGTTCAGGACTCCCGCGCAGCAAAAGAAGGTAATAGAAGACTTAAGGAAAGGACAGGTAGACATTGTCATCGGAACTCACAGACTTTTATCCAAGGATGTGAAGTTCAAGAACCTGGGCCTTCTGATAATAGATGAAGAACAGCGTTTCGGCGTAACACATAAGGAAAAGATCAAGCAGCTTAAAAACGATGTGGATGTTCTGACGCTTACAGCCACTCCGATCCCGCGTACCCTTCACATGAGCCTCATCGGAATACGCGATATGAGCGTGCTTGAAGAACCCCCGATGGACCGTATGCCTATACAGACCTATGTGATGGAATACGATGCGGAGACTGTGAGAGAGGCCGTAATGCGGGAGATCCGGCGCGGAGGCCAGATCTTTTATGTGTATAACCGGGTTAATGATATTGTTGACATGACGCTCCGCCTGTCAAAGCTTCTCCCGGAGGTAAGGATCGATTTTGCCCACGGCCAGATGAGCGAGAGAGAGCTTGAAAGAGTAATGTACCGTTTCATCAGCGGTGAAGTGGACATGCTGGTGACTACCACCATTATCGAGACCGGCCTGGATATTTCAAATGTGAATACAATGATAATTCACGATTCAGACCGTTATGGGCTTTCACAGCTGTATCAGCTGAGAGGGCGTATCGGCCGGTCAAACCGCACTGCCTATGCCTTCCTCATGTATCGCAAGGACCGTATGCTGAAGGAGACAGCCGAAAAAAGGCTGTCGGCGATCAGGGAGTTTTCAGACCTTGGCTCCGGCTTTAAGATTGCAATGAGGGATCTTGAGCTTCGGGGAGCAGGAAATCTGCTTGGCGCAGAGCAGCACGGACATATGAATGCAGTAGGCTATGATCTGTACTGCAAGATGCTGACAGAAGCTGTCCGTGAGGTGCAGGGAATAGAGACCCTGAGTGATTTTGACACGACCATTGATATAACAATAGACGCCTTCATACCTGACAGCTATATCAAAAATGAACACCAGAAGCTTGATATCTACAAGCGCATAGCCGGCATAGAAAACGAAAAGGATTATGACGACATGGTTGAAGAACTGATCGACAGGTTTGGTGATATCCCGAAATCAGTCATGAACCTTCTTTTCGTTGCCAGCCTCAAGTCAACAGCGCACCAGGCTTATGTGACAGAAATAAAGCAGAATGGCCGTGAGTATTCGATAGTAATGTATGAAAAAGCCGGTATTGACCCCGCAATAATACCTCCGCTTCTGCAGAAGTACCGGAGGCGCCTTGAATTCCGGGCTGTCGGAAAGCCAAGATTCCTGTTCCGCCCGGAAGGAAACCCAAGAGACGCGCTGCTGGGATTATGCAGAGAGCTTTGCGGAGAAAAATAAGACAGGGGACGGTTCTCTGTCTTATGTTAATAAGACAGAGAACCGTCCCCTGTCTTATTTTGAACCGTCCCCTGTCTTAATTTTTCACAACCCTCGTGAATAGTAATTGTTAACTTGAATTATAACAAAAAACTCTTGATGAACAGGGAAAAAAAGATTATACTCTTTTACGTATGGCGTTTTACGCTGATAAAAGTGCTTGACACTTTGATGATCAACAATTAACGGAGGATATCATGAAGGAAAAGACAAGAAGAATAGCTGCCTGCGCAGTAGCCTGCATCACTTCGGCCAGCTTACTGGCAGGCTGTGGGAGCAAGGAAATAAAAATAGACGGAACAAAGACTGCCGCCACGATCAACGGTACTGAGGTCCCGATGGGACTTTTAAGCCTTATGACCCGTTACCAGCAGGGCAACCAGGAATATATGTACCAGTGGTATTCCAGCATGTACGGAATGGAAATGTCAGCCAACTGGAACGAAGCATCTTCATCTGATGAAAACAAGACAAATGGTGAAGAGCTTGTAGATAATGTCCTGGATCAGCTGAAGGTTATGTATGTCTCAAAGGAGAAAGCTGCGGATTACGATATCACGCTGTCTGACGAGATAAATGATCTGGTGGCCGAGAAAGCAGCCGCATTCATGGAAGCAAACTCTGAAGAAGCCATAGCCCTTCTTGGTGTCACCGAGGATCAGGTGAAGGAATACCTTGAACTGCAGGCCTATACAAGCCTGGTCAGCGATGCGGTCAAAGAAGAAGCACCGATAGAGATCACCGATGATGAAGTGAATCAGTCATCCTTCACATATGTTCTACTCAGCACTGCCGGTGAGGAAGTTACAGATGAGGATAAGGCACAGGCAAAAGAGAACGCCCAGGCTATCCTCGACAAAATGCTTGAAGATCCGACACAGGATATGGACGAAGTCGCCAAGAGCGTTGACGAGAACCTGAGCGCCTCCTCAGCTTCCTATACAACGGTCAGGGCTGCAGACGATGCTGATGAAGGCATCGAAGTTGTAGAAGAAGCAGCAGAAGAAGAGACAGTCGAAGGCGACGAACCAGAAGCAGAAGTGGAAGACACAACTGTCGAAGAAGAAGCAGCCGAGGACACAGATGCATCTGAAGAGGCAGCAGCGGAAGACACAGCGGCAGAGGAAGATGCATCTGTAGAAGAGGATGCTGAAGAAGAGGATGCGGCAGCAGAAGAAGATACAGCTGCCGAAGAAGATAAGGCCGCCGAAGAAGACGCAGCTGTCGAAGATGCACCCGCCGAAGAAGATACGGCAGCAGAAGAAGACGAAGCAGTTGAAGAAGATGCGGCAGCAGAAGAAGCAGTTGCCGAGGACGAAGCGGCTGAGGAAGAGTATGAAGCGGAAGAGATGGATCCGTCAAATTACCCGCTGGTTCTGATTGATGCGCTCCGCGAACTTTCTGACGGCGAGATGGTTCCGGAAGTTATCGAGACAAACTCAGGCTATTATGTAGCACGCCTTGATCTGGTATTCGATGAGGCTGCTACCGAGAGCGAAAGAGAAAGCCTTACCACGCAGCAGCAGAATGAATACTATTCTGAGATATCTGACGAATGGAAGGAAAGCGTTGATTTCACTTCAGACGCTGAAGTACTTAAAACTCTGGTAGTTTCCGATGATCACAGGATCAACCTGACATTTGACCAGGAAGAGACGGAGGAGACTGAAGAAGCAGCTGAGGACGAGACTTCAGAAGAGTCAGCCGAAACTGAAAGCGAAGATACATCCGCAGAAGAAGCTGTCGAAACTGAGAATGAAGATACAGCTTCAGAAGAAGCAGACGAAACTGAGAGCGAAGATAAATCTGTAGAGGAAGCTGCAGAAGGTGAAGATGCAGCTGCAGAAGAAGCTGTTGAAGCTGAGACAGAGGAGACATCTGAAGAAGCTGCAGATGCAGACAGTAAGGATGCTGCAGATGAAACTGTTGACGGCGAAAGTGAAGAATCCGCTTCAGATGAAGAAAGCAGTTCTGATGATACCGAAAACACTACAGAAAAAGCATCTGAGACTACAACCGCAAAAGCAAAGTAATGATCCATCGTTAAGCGGACAGATCAACCTGATGATTCTTTTGGTCAGTTTCACCTGACTTAAAAGTGTAACAAAGCTGCCTTTTGAGACACAAGACCCTTTCGAAAGACAAGAGTAAAGAGTCTCAAAACCCGCCAAAGCGTGCATGCACCTGAGGCGATTGGCAAAGTATGGGCAATGGAACTGTAATAGCAGTTCCAGGCCTGAGAGAAGAAGGAGGAAGATGAAATGGACGAGAAAAACATCATGGAGTATGCAAACAAGGCAATCGAAGCTTTCAAAGGTGACAAGAGCCTTCTCACCGGTTTTTCAGCAAATCCGGTTGACATCATTCAAAAAGTTCTCGGGATCGACCTGCCTGATGACATCATCAACAAGGTGATAGAGGCAGTCAAAAGCCTGCTGGCCGGAGGTGCTCTTGATGCACTTGGAGATATTGCCGGAGCAGCCGGAAACGCAGCCGGAGCTGCCGGTGAAGCAGCAGAGCAGGGCGGCAGCATTCTTTCAGGAGCAATCGATAAGATCAAAAGCCTCTTCTGAGAGGTCTTAAGAGCAATAACTCATACGAGAAAGCCTGAAAATGAATCCTGAAAAAACTGAAATATATTTTCTGATATTTCGTGGCTTTTTGTGATTTCATTCGTATATCTTCATGTAGGGAGCTGAAAAGAACAACTTAAGAGGCAGCTCCGGAATAAAAAAAGCATGAGGAGGGCCGAAAATGAAAGAAATCAACAGTGAAACAATTCAGAAGATCAGGATGTGTGTAAAGACGTTTATGAACCTGTACGGTGCCAGGCCCAGCGCCCAGGAAATGATAGCCTGGCTTGGAAAAGCGTACGAAAAAGCAGTTCCGGAGTACCTTAACAGTCTTCCGGCAGCAGTATAACAGATAAAGTATTTCCGCAGGGCGGTTTGTTGTTAAGCAGCAAACCGCCCTGTTTTTTTCGTTCCTTCACTTTTTTTTCACAGGTGATTCACAGGTTGCACAAATTCTGCAGATATTATAACAGCTGAAAACAAGGGAAAATAATTGATCAAAAATGGAACGATCGATACTCAACGATTATCAGGTCGATCGAAAAGGAGGACACATATATGTCTGAATTCAGGCATGAGTGGAAACATATAATAAATATGTCGGACTGCATTACTATCCGGCAGCGCCTGCGAGCTGTAGCCAGGCCTGACCCCCATGCGGTGAACGGTATATACGAAATCAGAAGCCTCTATTTTGACAACCTTTATGATAAGGCTCTTCGCGAGAAAATAGATGGTGTAAACTTTAGAGAGAAATTCCGGCTCCGGTATTACAATGATAATACTGACTTGATACATCTCGAAAAGAAAAGCAAAGTGAATTCCCTGTGTGGAAAAGCCAGTGCTGTTATCACGAAGGAGCAGGTCAGAAAACTGCTCGACGGAGACCTGGAATTTATGCCGCGAACAGGGAACGCACTGATCACAGAGCTGTATTCAAAGATGAAATATCAGGGACTTAAGCCACGAACGATAGTTGATTATACAAGAGAGCCTTTTGTTTACGGCCCGGGAAATGTCCGGGTAACGATCGACAGGGATATCCGCACAGGAATCCTGTGTACTGACTTTCTCAATAGAAGCTGCACCACAGTCCCGGCTCCCGATGCCGGAATAATCCTCGAAGTAAAATGGGATGAGTTTCTTCCTGATCCGATCAGGGCCGCGGTTAATCTGGACAACCGCAGAGTGACAGCTTTTTCAAAATATGCAGCATGCCGTGTCTATGGATGAGGACCGCGAAGCGGCCGACAGTTCCCATGTTAAAGAAACTCCGTCCGATGATTTTCATGTAAAAAAACTTACTGATACGCATCACTATCAGGAGTGCTGACAGTTATAGAAAGAAGAGGTATAAATATGACATTCAATGATATTTTTAAATCAAGTTTCCTGAGCAACGTTAACAGCGTCAGCATCCTGGACATGGTACTTGCGATGGTATTGGCTTTTGGACTGGGACTTTTCATTTTTCTTATATATAAAAAGACCTATTCAGGAGTCATGTATTCATCCGGCTTTGGCGTTACTCTGGTAGCTCTGACACTTATCACCACCCTGGTAATCCTGGCAGTGACGTCCAACGTTGTATTGTCCCTTGGTATGGTTGGTGCGTTATCAATAGTCCGTTTTCGTACCGCGATCAAGGAGCCTCTTGACATCGCCTTCCTCTTCTGGGCGATAGCAGCCGGGATAGTACTTGCAGCCGGAATGATTCCACTGGCAGTATTCGGAAGCATCATGATAGGAGTGATCCTTCTGATCTTCGCAAACAGGAAGACACATGAGAACCCATACATAGTAGTGCTGACCTGCAGCGGTCACAGCAGCGAGCAGAAGGCAGCTGAATATCTTAAGGCACATACGGTGCGCAGCATTGTAAAGAGCAAGACTGCGCGTAAAGGTGAAGTCGAACTCAATATGGAGATCCGCCTTAAAGACGATAATACAGATTTCATAAATGAACTGGCCGATATGGAAGGAATAGGGTCGGCGGTCCTTGTAAGCTATAATGGGGAGTATATGGGATAAAGCGGCCCGGTTTTTAAATAAATGAGCCGCTTTAAGGAAGGGTTTATTGATCCGGAAGAAACGGAGGATATATGGCATCAAGTAAAAAAACAGACAGGATATGTGTCGTTGTCCTTATAGTGACGCTTATTCTGACAGTTCTGTTCATGAATGGTACTTATCTCGGTATTGAAGCCGTCGCAGATGAGGATGCCGAAGGATATGAAGGAACTGAGCATTTTACGGCAAATGACATGAACGGGAACTGGGATACCTCAGGCGCATCAGTTATCATGCTTGAAGGAACAGATGGCACCATCTCCGGCAATGGAGCTTATTTCTATAACGGAAATCTGGTCATAACAAACGGCGGTTACTACGTGATCGAAGGAGAACTCAGCGATGGCAGCATCATAATCGATGCCTATCGTTCCTCAAAGATATGGATCATGCTGAACGGAGCAGAAATAACCTGTTCCGATGATGCCGGAATCCGTGTGGAACAGGCTGACAAAGTGTTTCTGACACTTGCAGACGGCACAGAAAACATCATAACAGGCGGCGAAGAGTATTCAGATGAAGCACTCGAAAGCGGTGTGAATGCAGCGATTTTTTCACATGATGACCTGACGATAAACGGAAACGGAAGCCTGACTGTTACAGCAGGATACAAGCACGGAATTGTCAGTAAGGATACTCTTGTGATAACCGGCGGTAATATTACTGTCACCGCAGCTCAGGACGGTATGAATGTTAACGACTCAGTTGCTGTAACAGGGGCAGACATTACGATAAACGCCGGTGATGACGGCATACACTGCGACGGCACCATGTATATAGGCGGCGGCTCAATAACTGTCACTGAGTGCTATGAAGGCCTTGAAGCAGTAACAGTTGAGATAGCAGACGGTGTGATAGAAATAGAAGCCTCAGACGACGGGATCAATGCAAACGGAGGAAGCTCTGACGGATTCGGCATGCAGGGAATGCAGGGCAGAGGAAGAAACCAGATGACGGAAACCGGCGAAAACATGCCCGGAGGTGATTCGGGTGAACAGAAATCATCTTCTGAAGGTATAAATGAACAGAAATCACCTTTTGAAGGTACAGATGAACAGAAATTACCTTCTGAAGGTACAGATGAACAGAAATTACCTTCTGAAGGTACAGATGAGCAGAAATTACCTTCTGAAGGTATAGATGAGCAGAAAACATCAGACACAGATGCGGAGAACCAGACCTCGCAGGTTCTGATCTACGGTGGCAGCATCAGAATTATCAATCCCGAGGGAAACGATTCAGACGGTATTGACTCGAACGGTGACATAATTATCAGTGGCGGAGACGTCTTTATCTGCATGAACGGATCAGGAGGCAACAATGCGCTTGATTACGGCAGTGAAAACGGCGGATCACTTATTATCAACGGAGGCACTGTTGCTGCTTTTGGCGGAAGCTCCATGCTGGAAGAAGTGTCGGAGAATTCTGAACAGTGTACTTTCACATATATATTTGATGGTACGGTTGAAGCGGGAACAACAATCAGGCTGCTTGATTCAGATGGAAATACGGTACTTGAATATGAAGCTCCAAATACCTTTGGAGCAGCAACACTCAGTTCTCCGGCGCTTGTGAAAGGAGCTGAATATAAGCTGCAGGCCGGTGATGATACAGAAGTCGATATTACCTTGGAAAACACTGTGACTACCCTTGGAAATGCAAACATGTCAATGAACGGAAGAGGCGGCATGTCAGGCAGAATAGGCGGAACGATGGGCGGAATGATGCCCGGCACCGGCGGTGACAATGGAATGGCCGGCGGAGAACCGCCTGAATTTGGCGGAATGGCCGGCGGAGAACCACCTGAATTCGGCGGAATGACCGGCGGAGAACCACCTGAATTCGGCGGAATGGCCGACGGAGAATCATCTGAATTCGACGGAATGACCGGTGGAGAATCATCTGAATTCGATGAGACGGCCGGCGGAGAACCGCCTGAATTTGACGAGACTGCAGCAGGAGAAGCAGCTGAAGACGGAGGGATGGCTCTCGCAGAACCACCTGAAAACAGTGATATGTCAGATGAAGAGCAATCTGAAAGATATGAGAGATCAGAGGGAGCATTCAATGAAAATTCCCAGGCAGCTCAGAGAGGATCTTTCGGAAGGAACCAGATGGATAATGAGAAAAGATCCATAAGAGGAAAAGCCCTGAATGACAGTGAAGATACAGATAAAGCAGATACCAGGCTTCAGTTCTCAGAAATTCCGGCTGATAGCTGGATAACATTTGGAATATCAGCTATAGCACTGGCGGCAATAATATTTGTTATAAAGCATCGGAAATAAGACAGGGGACGGTTCTCTGTCTTATTTGTAAGCAAAAATAAGACAGAGAACCGTCCCCTGTCTTATTCGTCGCTCCTCAGAACCTTTTCCATACCTGTTTTCTGAACGCTCATTCCCATGGCTTCGTAGAAGGCTCTTGCACCGGGGTTGCATTCCCATACGTTGAGAGTGACGTTGTAGCAGCCGGAGATGCGGGCGAATTCTTCTGCATGCTGATAAAGCCTTGTGCCAACATGGAGCCCTCTTGCATGTTCTTCGACGCAAATATCATCAATATACAGTGTCTTCATGTCGGGGATCATTCGCTCTCCTGTGTGTTCCTGCATGATGCAGAAAGCATGGCCGAGCACTGCCTCTCCATCCCCGTTAACGGGAATATCAGCATTCTCATCATCATTTTTTTTAACACAGACAAATACCGGCGCATTTTCATTCTGGAGAATGTCAGCCAGCTCTGATTCCGAATATTTGGTAGTAGGACCATTAAACAGATCCGGCCTGCCGTTGTGATGCACCATGTTGACCTGTACCAGAAGGCGCATTATACCTTCAATATCCTGCTCCCCGGCTCTTCTTACATATGGTACAGAGGCTTCCTGCCTGTTGCTTCCGGCACTGCTTTGTACAGAGGCTCTCTTGTCATCACTTGATGTGTGAGCTATTGACGCATTTGAAGCAAGAATATCATCAAGCGCAGGATAAATATCATTTTCATGTTCGTAGGGATGAACAGCGTAATAAGCATCCCCTGTCAGCATTGCTGAAAGGCTTGTTTTTGTACGGTTATAAAAAATGTGCACAGGCTTCCCCAAAGCCTTCGCACATGCCAGTTCATATCCGACGCCAAGGGAAGGGCAGGTACATTCGGCAATAACAATGTCAGACTCTCTCAGCCATCCCATGTCCCGCTCATATATTTCTCTGTCAGAAGCACTTTCCTTAAGATTGGTTTTCCCAACATGCTCTGTAAGCACCTTGTCATTTCTTCCGAGACAGGTAATGATGCGGTTGTACAGTTCAGCATCCACCCGTCCCCCTCGTATAGAACCTGCAAAGTATATTTTCTTATTCATATTATTCTCCGTTTATCTCAATTTGGTAAAATACATTGGATTTTTGATGCCCCGTACATTATATAGTCCGGCACTATGCATGTCAGTTCATGAGGAATCTTTTTCGCAAAGAGGCGATGAAGCCCGTAAGGGCGAGATTCCGAATGGAGGGCTAAGGCCCGGCTGCTTGAAGCTGGGCCTTGAATAACAAGAAAACAGCTTGCATTTCCAGCTTTTATACATAGTCAGACAGGCGGACTGATAGATCCGGGAAGATACCGAAGTATATTTCCTCTGTAAAGTCATAGACTTCCACCTGCTCACCTTCGCCAAAACGATATACTGAAACGATACGTTTATCAGGATTTACTATCCAGTATTCCTTCACGCCGGCGGTGCGGTATTTAAAGAGCTTTATCGCATAATCCCTTGATTTTGTAGAGGGTGAGATAACCTCCATAACCCAGTCAGGAGCACCCATGCATCCTTTTCTGTGCAGGCAGTCCGGGCTGCATATAACAACCAGGTCAGGCTCGAAAAGATCACGGCCGGTTTCGCCGTTTAAATACACGCCGAAAGGTGCAGGATAGACTTTGCAGGAACCATTATGAGAGGTTATATAATTATCTATCTTCACAAGCATTTTGACGATGATCTCCTGATGAATCCTGACTGGAGCATTCATGAAATAAATCTTTCCATCGATCAGTTCTGCACGCACATCATCAGGCATAGCTTCGATATCCCTTATTGTATATAATCTTTCTTTATTTACGTCAAAAGACCCGGCGTATATTGAGGTTGCATCACGCAGTACAAAATCCTGAGGCTCAGGGTAACGGTAAGAAACATCGCTATTTTTTGAAAGGACTTTTTCGAGCGCGTGGACTGTAGCCATACGGGGAGATTTTGTCTTCCCGCCGAGTATCTTCTGTACAGTCGAAAGAGGTACCCCGGACTTCTGCGCCAGCATCTCATTGGTGTATCCAAGCTCACGCTTGCGTTCCTGCATTTCTGTGATAGTCATAAAATCACCTCTGATTATCCATTGATCATTTGCTTTGATGCCAATATTATACCATATATTTGCCATTAGTCAATATAGAACCGCAAAATAACCAAATAATCACAGAAGACTGTCTTAAAGGCATTCCTTCCTTATTATCTGGGTTTTCCTCGTTGTACGGTTTTTAGTTATATGTTAGAATAAATATAAGCTAAATTCTATTTATATATTGATTCTTTTTAATGTCTGTAAATATTGAGATAATAAGGCGAATATTCAGAATGTGTCGAACTTTGTCGAACGATTGTAATTGCACTTTATGTGTGTCCTAGTATATAATGTGTAATAATCTTAGTTAGATAAAGGAGAGGTGCAATTGGGAGAAGTTGACATTCTGAGCAGGAAGTATATGAATGACAGGAATCACTTTGCAGATACTTTGAATTATTATCTGTATGACGGTCAATCAGAGATAGATCCAAATGATCTTTCACCACTTGACACAGCCGAGATTGCGGTTCCATATGGGAACGGAGCGCGTGTTCCGGTACAGAAGTACAGAGATGTCAGTAAGTACTGGAAAGTTATGACGGACGGAAAAGCGCTGTATGCAATACTTGGTATTGAAAACCAGGCAAACGTACATTATGCAATGCCGGTAAAAAACGGTTTGTATGATTTGATGAACTATTCAAGACAGGTGGAAGAGGCACGATACTCTTACAGGCCGAAGAATGGAAAAGGCGGAAACAAGAACAGAAACAGCAGGAGAAAAAGAATCATTCTGAGCCCGGCGGAATACCTGTCAGGGTTCCGAAAAGAAGACAGGCTGATTCCTGTGATCACATTGGTGGTTTTCTTCAGTGATTCTGAATGGGACGGCCCGATGAGCATCCATGAAATGCTGTGCACTGATGACGAAGCGCTGCTCCGGTATGTTCCTGACTACAGGATACATCTTCTTGAACCGTATAAAATGGAAAACAGTGATTTCGAAAAGTTTCAAACTGATTTCGGAAAGGTTCTGAAGTATATAAAGTACTCGGGGGATAAGGAAAAGCTGCACGAGATTACGCACGAAAGTGATGCATACAAAAGTATCGACAATGACAGCGCTGTACTGATGAATGCAGTTACAGGATCAAAGCTCAAAATAAAACCGGAGGGGGGAAAGTGGATATGTGTAAAGCGATAGATGATATGAGAAAGGAAAGTTGGGAAGAAGGAAAAGAAGAAGGAATAGAATTAGGTCATAATGAGAAATTAACGGAGTGTATACTGAATTTAATGGAGACAATGAAATGGACAGCGAGCCAGTCTATGGATGCTCTTAAAATTCCTGTTTCCGAGCGGTCAAAATACAATATTCCTGTTATGTGAGTCGACACATAATACCATTTTATGCTTAAGCCGGCCGATGCAGAAGCCTTATTCAACTTGCCGGAGTAAAGACGAGCAGAAAGCTGTGAATGATGAGAAATACAGGAACAGGCTTTTTCGGAGTCTGATCTCCAAAAACAATCACAGGTTTGAAAACACAAAGCCTTTTCGGAACCGCAGGTATTTATATCTTTACCTGCTGCCTGAAAAGGCTTTTTTATTGAAACAAGGTGATAAGAAGACCCGGTAAGAAAAGATAGAAATCCATCCCCTTCCGAATCATAGGAATCTTTTCGCCACATCCCCACTAATCCTGAGTTAAAATCCAGATGAAAAAAATGAGACAGAGAACCGTCCCCTGTCTTACACAGATGAAAAAATAAGACAGAGAACCGACCCCTGTCTTAAAAAAGCCCTTATCATAACGATAACAATATGATACACTGTTAACAGCATTATTGAACAGCCGTGACCAGTGTAAGCAGTCCGGCCTGTCTGTTGTTTTATGAGAGGAGTCTGCGGATATGATCAAAGTGGCATTATACGATGCAAAAATATATGACAAACCTTCCTTTGAGTACTATGGAAACCTTCATGATATGCATTTCCGTTTTCTGGAAACCAAGCTTAATGAAGATACTGTGGAGCTTGCCAAAAACTGTGATGCTGTGTGCGTATTCGTAAATGATACGGTCAACAAGGCAGTCCTTGACAGGCTTTATGAGCTTGGTGTCCACCTGGTCGCGCTTCGCTCGGCAGGGTATAACAATGTGGATATAAAAGCGGCCTTCGGGAAGATCCATGTTGTACATGTCCCGGCGTATTCACCATACTCTGTGGCAGAGCACGCAATGGCCCTTCTGCTCACATCCGTGCGCCGTATCCACAAAGCGTACAACCGCACCAGAGAATTCAACTTTGCCCTTAACGGCCTTACCGGGTTTGACTTCCATGGAAAGACCGTTGGTGTGATAGGGACAGGGAAGATAGGCCGCATATTTATCGACATATGCCGCGGTTTCGGAATGAATGTGATCGCCTATGACAGATTTCCTCAGGAGAACAGCGGCATAACATATGTTGAACTTGATGAGCTCTTTGAAAAAAGCGACATCATTTCCCTTCACTGCCCTCTGACAGATGAGACAAGGCATATGATCGGAAAAGATGCGATCGGTAAGATGAAGAAGGGTGTAGTAATTGTTAATACATCCCGCGGAGGCCTTATAGACGCTGAAGCGCTGCTGGATGGCATCAGGGAAAGAAAAATCGGTGCGGCCTGCCTCGATGTTTACGAAGAAGAAGCGGACATTTTCTTTGAGGACCGTTCAGGACATATCCTGAATGATGAGCTTCTTGCCCGCCTGATCTCGATGCCCAATGTCATAGTGACATCCCATCAGGCGTTTCTGACTGAAGAAGCCCTGAACAATATAGCGGAGACGACCGTGAACAACATCCTGTCATATTTCAGCAATGACGGAGTATGTGATAACGAGCTTTGCTATCACTGCGGCCATATAGAACACTGCAGGAAAGAAAGAAGAGAGAAATGCTTCTGATGAGGAGGAGTAAAACCTGATGCAGCGCAGAAAGCCAGTCCGGATCGAGATCGTCCTTATGATCTTTTCGGTGATCATATTCGGTGTTTTTCTTGTACTGATCCTGACATATTATGGAAGGGTGCTTAAGGCAGCCGGCTATAAGGAAGAGGAACTCAACCATGTCTATGGTTACCAGTATGAAATGATCGTGGATAACCGGAATTCTACTCTCTGGAATGAGGTATATGAAAAGGCAAAGGCTGAGGCGGCTGAGAATGATGCACTGCTTTCACTTCGCGTATCCGACGCTAATACAGAGTATGACAAAACAGACTATGTTGACATGTGCATAGACTCAAAAGCAGACGGGATCATACTTGAGTATAACGGAGAGCCCGGGCTTACTGAAAAGATCAACGAGGCCGCTGAACAGGGAATACCTGTGGTAACTATAATGAATGACCCCAGCTGGAGCAGCCGTCAGTCATACGTGGGCGTAAATGAGTATCAGATGGGTCAGGCTTACGGTGAACAGGTTGCCAGGCTGATAAACGAAGACACAAAAGACATTCTGATTCTGTCGAACCGGGAACCTGAGCTTGAAAAAAACCAGCTGTATTCACGAATCTACAATGCAGTATCTGATAGAACCGGAGGAGAAAAGAACATTCATGTAAGGGAACAGAATCTGATCTCAAAAAGCCAGTTCGATGTGGAAGAAGCCGTGCGCAATATATTCCAGTCATCGGACGGGCCTCCGGAAATGATCATCTGCCTTGATGAAGTTACAACGGTATGCGCTTACCAGGCAATGATAGATTTCAATATGGTCGGTGAGGTAAGCATCATAGGCTATGATGCTTCAGAAACCATACTGGAAGCCGTAGAAAAAGGCCTTATCCCGGTAACCTTTGCGATGGATGCAGGACAGATCGCCGAGTACAGCATAGAAGCCCTGACGGAATATCGCGAGATAGGAAGAAGCAACGCATATTATACAGTCGACCTGAATGTAATTACTTCACAGGACAGCATGAACGATATGACTTCGTAAGCCAGCATGAATGACAGGGCTTCGCGAGACAGAATATAATACAGAAGAGAAAGTGAAGCTGCCCGGCACTACGCAGAACAGAAAATCTATGAAAGAAAAAGAGCAAACCTCAAAAAAACGTTTCATACGCTGGCAGGATCTGTCACTTACCACTAAGGTTCTTGAAGAAGTCCTCATGGTGACCATGATCATTTTCGTAGTCAATCTGGTTATGTACCTTCAGGTGAACCGGATGGTGAGCAGTATGTCTCAGGTCTATGTCAGCAATGTGAGCCTCGGAGAGCTGTCAGAAACACTGGATGAGGTCCAGAACAGTACATACAGTTATCTGCAGCTTAAAACATCCGAGTCCCTTGAGAGATACTACAGGAGCGCAGAGGATTATCAGGAGCTTCTCTCCGAACTCAATCAGAAAGTGATGGAAAACCCGGTAAAGCTGCTGGAAAAGAACATCCGGGCCATGTCAGAAACATATCTGGCTGAGACGGATGCGTCTGTAACCTACAAACGCGGCCGCAATGTTGAAAAGTACAGGGAATCCTTCGAAAAAGCACAGCAGGTGTACCGTTATCTTAACAGCTCTATATATGACCTCAACAACTATCAGTTCCACAACAATTCCGAAAACTTTACAAGGCTGCAGGCAACGCTGCGTTCCGTAGCGCTTTTTTCACTGACTCTTATTGTCATTATGATGAGCGTAGGCTGCCTGATGCTCTACTTTATGGTTCGTGGAGTGGTTTCACCGCTCACTAACCTTGCGATAACAGCCAAATATGTAGGTGAAGGTGATTTTAATGTTAAGATGCCCCAGAATGATTCACTCGACGAAGTAGGAGTTATGACAAGAGCCTTCAATACAATGGTCTCCAGTCTGGAGGATTATGTCAACCTGACACGGGAGAATCTTGAGAAAGAGCGGATACTCAAAGAAAAGGAACTGCTGATGGAGGCTCATCTTAAGGAAGCCCAGTTAAAATACCTGCAGTCACAGATCAATCCGCATTTTCTGTTCAATTCCCTGAACGCCGGCGCACAGCTTGCCATGATGGAGGATGCGGAAAAAACCAGTATTTTTTTGGAACATATGGCCGATTTCTTCCGCTATAATGTAAAAAAGGGTGACGAGGATGCCACCATGGAAGAAGAGATCGAGTCAGTCGAGAACTATATATACATATTGAACGTCCGTTTTGCCGGAGATATTCATTATTCAAAGGATATCGACGAAACCGTTTCCGGAGTACGGATGCCGAGCATGATACTGCAGCCCCTGGTTGAAAACGCTGTTAATCATGGTATCCGCAATATCGAGTGGGAGGGCAGGATACATCTTTCGGTAAAGAAAGACGAGGACAAGATCCTGATACGAGTCAGGGATAACGGAAAGGGCATGACAGAGGAGGAGATACTCAGGGTTAATGCCGGCTTCCGGGCAGCCCATGCAGCAGGGAACGGAAATGAAAATGGACGTGAAGGCAGCACAGTGTCCGGATTACAGGACACAGGAGATTCTACAGGCATCGGCCTTTCAAATGTAAAAAGCCGGCTTGAACTTTACTATGGGTGCCAGAATCTGCTGGAGATAAACAGCCCCGGGGAGGACCAGGGAACGGAAGTCATGATTAGGATACCGGCAGCATCAGCTTATCAGGAATCAGATGAGATTCAGGCGCTGCCAGGTGAAATACAGGCGTAACCAGATGAAATTCAAGGGCAGCCGGGTGAAATTCAGGCGTAACCGGTTGAGGTTCAAGCGCAGCCAGGCGGAAATTAAAGCTTAACCGGGTGAAATTAAAACAGAGCCGGGAGAAACCCGGGAAGAGCCCGGTGGAGACAAAACAGAAACATATAATGACCTTAGGAGTAAAAAACTAACAGTCAGATTGAACTGAAATACAGAGCAGGAAGAAGACATGTATCGGATTTTAATTGCGGATGATGAGGGCATAATGCTTGAGTCCCTCAGAAAGATGATCACAAACAATTATGGACGCGAAGTCGAGATCTCATGCGCCAAAACCGGAAGAGCTGTTATAGAACTCGCGGAGAGCTTCCGCCCGGATATCATTTTTATGGATATACAGATGCCCGGACTTTCGGGAGTCCAGGCAATGCGGGAGATCCGGAAGCTCAACCAGAGCACTATTTTCATAGTAATTACAGCCTATGACCGGTTCAACTATGCCCAGGAGTGCATAAGCCTTGGGGTACTTGAATTCCTTACAAAGCCGGTCAATAAACGTGTGATCCTCGAAGTGTGTGACAAGGCCATGCACCAGGTGGACGAGAGCCGTAAGAAACGAAGCGATGACCTTAAGATCAGGGAAAAGCTTGAAACAGTCGTCCCCATGATAGAATCAGGGTATATCTACAATCTTCTCCTTCAGGATGAATTCAGCACCTATGAGGACCAGTACCGGGATCTTCTGAATATAACGGCGGAAAATGCGTTTATGGTGGTTGTTGAATTCGGGGACAGCAATGAAAATGGCGTTCTCACAAACGCGATAGGTGTAAGTGTAAGGGCAGGAAGGTTCTATTCGGAATTCAGGGAGACGGCACACGGTTTTTTTGACTGCATTGTCGGCCCGGTGATGGGAAACCGGATAGTTCTTCTGATCCCATACGAAGACAAAGCTGCTTCCTATGAAGACAGGATCGATATTCTGCAGAACGCGAGGAATATGGTACACAGACTGGAGCAGATGGCAGGGGATGTCAAATTCCGGGCCGGAATAGGCAAGGTAAAGCCGCTCACCAGTGTAAAAGAATCCTACAGCGAAGCACTGCAGGCCCTCCGGGAGGGGAAAAGCCACGTGGTTCATTTTAACGATATTCCTGTCGTGCAGGAATACGATGGCGAGTATCCCAGAGACCTGGAGGACAGTTATATACAGCGGGTGCTGGAGGCGGATGAAGCTGCATCCGTGTCGGTCGCCAACCGTTTTTTCGACTGGATGGTTGCAAACTACCGCGACCATCGTGAGGATATCGAGATAAAGGTACTTGAGATGGTGATGCGGGTCGAGTACCAGGCATTCCGCAAGGGCAGCGCCCACTATGGATTCCGCTATCGTGAAAACTATATTCGCGACATTCAGTCCTGCAAGGGATTTGAAGAACTCAGACAATGGTTCCTCAAGAAGACCCAGGAAGTCTGCCGCGGAATGACTACTGTGAAAGAAAAGGAATCAGAGTCAGTGGTCAGCAGGGCAAGAGCCTATATAGATGAAAACTATCAAAAAGACATTTCTCTTGATGATGTATCCCGCCATGTTGACATCAGCCCGTATTATTTCAGCAAGCTTTTTAAACAGCAGGACGGGCGGACGTTTATCGAATATCTGACAGGTGTGCGCATCCATGAAGCAAAGCGGATGCTGCGCAGCCCGGGGTACAGCATAAAAGAGATCGGGATCATGTGCGGCTACAGTGACCCGAATTATTTCAGCCGTATCTTTAAAAAATATGAAGGCGTGACCCCGAGTGAATTCCGGGAGCATGCATAGAATGCTGATGTACAGATAAAGGCAGAGGCTAGTTCTTTCTGTAAGAGATTCATATCCGGAGCATCCGGCAGAAAGTCCGGCATAAGCCGGTCATCCGGATTTACGTCAGCAGGAAGATAAAAAGGTAGAAGTAGATAAAAACGGTATATGAAGATGAATAGAATAAGAAAAATAAACAGGCCGGGGCGCAGACTCCTGTGGCCGCTCATATTTTTCATTGCGTTCTGTTTCTTATTGTCAGGCTGCGGAGGAGCGGAGAATCAGAATACGGAATCCTCCGGAAAGGCTGATGTAAAACGGGATGACCGGATCAGCATAGGGCTGAGCTTTGATTCGTTTGTCATCGAAAGATGGATCCGCGACCGTGATGTTTTTGTTTCTAAGGCGCGGAAGCTTGGGGCCGACGTAAATGTCCAGAACGCAAACGGAGATGTCGAAGAACAGATATCTCAGATACGGTATCTTATAGATAAGAAGGTAAATGTGATACTTGTGGTCGCCGCAGACTGCGAAAGACTGTCCGGTGTGATGACAGAAGCCCAGCGAAAAGGGATAAAAACTATCTCCTACGACAGACTGGTACTTGGAGGCGGCTCGGATCTGTATCTTTCTTTCGATAACAAAGCTGTAGGAACAATGATGGCAGAAGCTTTGAAGGAAGCCGTTCCTGAAGGCGGAGATATTTTCATGATCCAGGGAGCAGCTGAAGATAATAATGTTGCCCTTGTGAGAGAAGGCTTTGACGAAGAGATAGAAGGAAGCAATCTTAATATAGTATATGAGGCGAACTGTGCAGGATGGCTTTCGGAGCTCGGGGCAGATTATGTCCGGGAAGCGCTTGCCGAACATCCGGATGTTAAAGGCATAATGTGCGGAAATGACGACATAGCAAGCTCAGTGATACGCGTGCTCTCCGAAGAGAGGCTGGCCGGTCAGGTGGCGGTAGTAGGACAGGACGGCGACCTCGCAGCCTGCCAGAGAATAGCTGAAGGCACGCAGACAATGACAGCCTTTAAACCGGTAGAGGACCTGGCCGAAAAAGCCGCGGAATATGCAGTCCTGCTTGCAAAAGGAGACTCCCTGGAGGATCTTGATCTTTCCGGTACAATGTCCGATGGAGAAAACGATGTGGACTGCCTGCTGCTCCAGCCCGTTTCAGTAAAGAAGAATAATATGAAACAGGTCATAATCGACAGCGGATATCACGCACTGGAAGAAGTTTATCTTAACGTCAGAGAATGAAAAAGACAGGGGACGGTTCTCTGTCTTAATTAAGACAGAGAACCGTCCCCTGTCTTATGTGTCAACAGGACATATTTGTTTTAGCACATTTTTTATGACAAATATGTCCTGTTTTTGTGCTTTTTTTCTGTGCAATCACAAAAACATGAAGGTCAAAGCTAATATTGTCTATTTTGTTCGTTCCCCGGATGTGATAGGATATCAATTGTGAACGGGAGAAAATCCCACGTGAAAAAAACACCTGAAAGTTAACGGGAGGTAAGGTATGAACAAAAAAGTTTTACTTGCAACTACAATGATCGCTGTAGCTATGCTCGGAACAACAGTACATGCAGAGGGAGAAAAAGTTGGTGTTTCCATGCCGACAAAGGATCTTCAGAGATGGAACCAGGACGGCGCCAACATGGAGAAGGAACTTACAGATGCAGGTTATGAAGTAGAGCTTCAGTTCGCATCCAACGATCCCAGCACTCAGCTGAACCAGATCAAAACAATGATCGGCAACGGCGCACAGGTTCTGGTTATCTCCGCTATCGAGGGCGACTCCCTTGGCGAGGCTCTTGACATGGCAGCTGAGTATGAGATTCCGGTTATCGCTTATGACCGTCTGCTCATGAACTCCGACGCAGTTTCCTACTATGCAACATTCGACAACTATATGGTTGGTACCGTTCAGGGCAACTATATTGTAGAAGCTCTTGATCTTGAGAATGCTGACGGCCCGTTCAACCTTGAGATCACCGCTGGTGACCCGGGCGACAACAATGCAGGATATTTCTACGGCGGAGCTATGGATGTCCTTCAGCCTTACATCGACGAGGGCAAACTTGTTGTTCAGTCAGGCCAGACAGCATTTGAAGAAGTTGCTACACCGCAGTGGAAGACAGATACCGCTCAGTCAAGAGCTGAGAACATCCTTTCCACATACTATACAGATCAGAACGTAGATGTATGGCTTTGCTCCAACGACTCCACCGCTCTCGGTGTTGAGACCGCCCTTGCTGCAAACTACAGCGGAGAATATCCGGTTGTAACAGGTCAGGACTGCGATATTGAGAACACCAAGAACATGATCGCCGGCAAACAGTCCATGTCCGTATTCAAGGATACACGTACTCTGGCATCACAGGTTGTTAAGATGGTTGGCCAGATCATCAACGGAGAAGAAGTTGACGTAAACGATACCGAGACATATGACAACGGCGTTATCGTAGTTCCGTCCTATCTGTGCGAGCCGGTATTCGCAGATGTCAACAACTACAAAGAGCTGCTCATCGATTCCGGATACTACACCGAGGATCAGCTTCAGTAATATCCTTTATACTGATAGAAGCAGGAAATGTAAAAGGGCTTAGATGCTCTGAATTTACAGGCGGGGCCAGTGCCTCGCCTGTAATTTTGCAGACACTGATTTTTGGAGGGAAATCCATTGGCAAACATTATACTTGAAATGAAAAATATCACCAAGACATTCCCCGGTGTCAAAGCGCTCGATAACGTTAACCTTAAGGTTGAAGAGGGCGAGATCCATGCCCTTGTCGGTGAGAACGGCGCTGGAAAATCAACGCTGATGAATGTACTGAGCGGTATCTATCCTTACGGTACATACGAGGGGGATATCATCTACAAAGGTGAAGTATGTAAATTCAATACAATAAAGGACTCCGAGGGCAAAGGGATTGTCATTATCCACCAGGAACTCGCCCTGGTTCCCGAGATGTCGATCGGCGAGAACATGTACCTTGGAAATGAAAGAGGAAGCAAAGCCGCTATAGACTGGAATACGACCTATGCGGAAGCAGACAAGTATCTGAAGATGGTCGGTCTTTCCGAGTCTTCAAAGGTTCTTGTAAAAGAGATCGGTACCGGCAAGCAGCAGCTGGTCGAGATTGCAAAGGCTCTTGCTAAACAGGCAAAGCTCCTGATACTTGATGAGCCTACATCCTCACTGAACGAAGAAGATTCACGTGCCCTTCTGGACCTGATGCTCGGGTTCAAGAAACAGGGCATGACAATGATCATCATAACCCATAAGCTGAATGAGGTTTCTTATGTTGCCGACAAGATCACGGTCGTACGTGACGGATCGACTATCGAGACCATCGATAATGCGGGGCATGATATTGATGAGGACCGTATCATCAAAGGAATGGTCGGCCGTGAGATCACCAACCGTTTCCCGCCGCGCCATGATGTAAAGATCGGCGAAGTCAACCTTGAAGTCAGCAACTGGACGGTACACCACCCGCTGTATCCTGAGAGGATCGTTGTAAACGATGTTTCAATGTATGTCAGAAAAGGCGAGGTCGTAGGTATCTATGGACTTATGGGCGCCGGACGTACTGAGCTTGCAATGAGCATCTTCGGACAGTCCTATGGTATCCTGACCAGCGGAACTCTGAAGCTTAACGGTCAGGAGGTAAGGCTTAAAAAGACTCCTATGGATGCGATAAAGCATAAGATCGCATATGTTACAGAGGACCGTAAGGGCAATGGACTTATCCTGTCCCAGTCAATAAAGGTCAATACTTCACTGGCCAATCTCGACAGTCTTGCAAGCGCAATGGTTATCGATAAGGATAAAGAGTATCAGGTTGCCGAGGAATACCGCGAGAAGCTGAAAACCAAAACACCGTCTGTTGAACAGCTGGTTGGCAATCTTTCAGGTGGTAATCAGCAGAAGGTCCTGCTTGCAAAATGGATGTTTGCTGAGCCCGAGGTGCTTATCCTTGATGAGCCTACCCGAGGTATCGACGTAGGCGCGAAGTATGAGATCTACTGTATCATCAATGATCTGGCGGCAGCAGGAAAATCGGTTATTATGATTTCGTCCGAGCTTCCTGAGGTGCTTGGCATGAGTGACCGTATCTATATCATGAATGCATCAAGGATAGTCGGAGAAATGCCGGCTTCCGAAGCAACACAGGAAAACATCATGGCTGCGATCCTGCAGTCAGGAAGGGGGGATTGATCATGGGTGACAACGCTGCTGTTAACTTTTTCAAAAAGTATACGATGGTCATAGCCCTTGTTCTTGTAATCATAGTTTTCTCGATTACTACCAATGGTAAGATCCTTTTTGCACAGAATATCAATAACCTGATCTCACAGAACGGCTACGTTTTCGTGCTGGCAACAGGTATGCTCTGCTGTATCCTGACCGGCGGCAACATCGACCTTTCGGTCGGTTCGGTCGTCTGCTTTACAATGGGTATCGGTGCCCTGATGCTTAAAGCCGGAATTCCTACAGGTGTTGCTGTTCTTGCAATGCTTCTTGTAGGACTTCTTGTAGGTATGTTCCAGGGCTTCTGGATCGCATGGGTTTCGGTTCCTCCGTTTATTGCTACACTGGCAGGAATGTATGCTTTCAGAGGACTTTCAAATGTTGTTCTCGGAGGCCTTTCGGTAGGTGTAGGCAATGAGACATATCTGAGGATGTTCGGCGGCGGCGCTGACTGCTATCTGCCGGATTTCATCGGCGGAGACGGCATCAATATGACCTGCCTTGCATGCGGCGTGATAATAGCAGTGATCGTTATCTTCATGCAGCTGCGCAGCCAGAGCATACGTAAAAAACTGGGTATTCAGTCACAGGCAGCAGGAGAACTGATCCAGACGATCATCATCTGTGCCCTTATTATATGGATCTCATACAAGCTGGCACAGTACAAAGGTATTCCTTCTGTACTTGTGTGGATCGCACTGGTTCTTCTGATTTATGGCTATATCACCAGGAACACTGCTATCGGACGTTACCTGTACGCAGTCGGCGGCAATGAGAAAGCTACAAGGCTTTCCGGTGTAAACACAAAGATGGTCTATTTCCTTGCCTATGCGAATATGGGGCTTCTGGCAGGCTTTGCCGGAGTGCTGGTTCTTGCAAGAGCCGGGCATGCTGAGCCTACTTACGGCCAGGGCTATGAGATGGACGCTATCGCAGCCTGCTTCATCGGCGGGGCTTCGGCATACGGCGGTGTGGGCGAGATCACCGGTGTTATCATCGGTGCGGCGCTCATGGGTGTCATCAACCAGGGCATGAGTATCATGGGTATTTCTGCCAACTATCAGAGCGCGGTCAAAGGTATCGTTCTTCTGATAGCCGTTCTGGTAGATGTTGTAACCAAGAAAGAAAATGCATGAGGGGAGGATGGCAATGAAAAAGAGTGCTTCTGAAATCTTAAAAGAAAATACAATGCTTATCGTCCTCGTCGTGGTATATCTTTTGTTTACATGGGGGACAAAAGGAGCTATTTTTTCTCCGTTCAACTTCAATGAGCTGATCACGCAGAACGCGTATGTTTTTATCCTGGCAAGCGGTATGCTGATGTGCATGCTGACAGGCGGCAACATCGACCTTGCCTGCGGTTCACTCGTTTGCTTCCTGGGTGCTATCGGCGCCTACTTTATGGCTATCCGCGAGATGTCTCCGGCAGTCGCTATCATACTGATGCTGCTTATCGGCATTGTTTATGGATGCGTGCTTGGTTATCTTATAGCCTACATTAATATCCCGCCATGGATCGCTACTCTGGCAGGTTTCCTTGCTTTCCGCGGACTTGGTACGGATATTCTTTCAAGCAACAGTAAGACAGGCTCCATCAGTATCAAAAAGGTCGAAAGCTTCCTGAATATTTTTGCGGGTAAGCTGTTCAAGACCAAGATGGGCGAGCTTAACACTATATGCCTCGCGGTAGGCATTGTTGCCGCAGTCATTGTAGTTCTTCTCAACATAATGGGAAGGGCAAACAAGGTGAAAAAAGGATACGAAGCAGATTCAGCAGCCATGATGCTCGGAAAATCCGTGATCGAAGCAGCGGTTATTGTGCTGTTTGCCTACAAGCTTGCACTGGCAGGCGGTATCCCGACCGTACTTGTATGGGTCGCAATAGTTGTTCTTTTTTACAATTTCATCACTGAAAAGACCACGATAGGACGTCATTTCTACGTAGTTGGCGGTAACCGTGAGGCGGCACGTCTTTCAGGTGTCAACACCAGAAGGATCATGTTCATCGCTTATTTGAATATGGCTATCGTAACGGTTATCACTACATGGGTCGTCCTTGGACGTGTACAGGCTGCCAACTCAACAGCAGGTACCAACTTCGAGATGGATGCCATCTCGGCCTGCGTCGTAGGTGGTGTTTCCGCATACGGCGGTGCCGGAAGGATCATCGGTATGGTCATCGGTGCTACGCTTATCGGTGTCATCAACCTGGGCATGAACCTCATGAACATCGACGCAAACTTCCAGAAAGTAGTAAAAGGTGTCGTACTTCTGGGCGCAGTTGCCTTCGATATTCTCTCTAAGAGACGCTCTAAATAATAAGACTAAATCAAGACAGAGAACCGTTTTAAGACAGGAGACGGTTCTCTGTCTTATCTTTTTATAAGACAGAGAACCGTCCCCTGTCTTTTTTTATTATACGTTTTGAAACCCGGAAGAGTGGCTCGGTATACTTTATTGGCGGGTCGAACGCCGTAGGGGGAGGACTGACCATATGTACGGAACCGCGGCCTCTGGCAGAGAAAATGCTGCGTCGCCTATTAGCCCGTCCTTCGGCAAACTCGCAAAA
>JAFUCO010000048.1 GCA_017459635.1 Blautia sp.
ATCTACGAAAATCTGATGCTCAAGATAACCACTTGGCTATCTCTCTTAATTACTGTCGGTTCGTTAAAACCGTCACAAAAATGTAAAGAAATCTTCGAGAATCGTATGTGTTTCACTGTTCAGTTGCCAAGGTTCATTCTGTAGTTTAAAGGCCATTAAATGCAGGTCTTTAAACAGATGCTGCACGGCTTTTGTGTTCCTGTTTCCGCGACAGCTTTAATAGAATAACACGCGTATTTTTGTTTGTCAACAACTTTTTTAAATTTTTTTCATGTTTTTTTGCTGTTAACATTTCGTTTACAGTACGTTCACAAAATGGAAGGACTAACCATCTGTACATTGTCATTTTTGTGGGTTCGTGGTAGAATGAGTTTGAAAGCAGAGCAAACATATACGTGTTTTTTATAAACGAATCAGATATATAAAAGCTAATAAGTCGAATATTCAGATAATGTCGAAATTTGTCGTACGAAATTACTTGAAATCACACTACTCTTGCCATTATATTTGTATAGGAAACATCTATTCCGGATGTTTTGACAAATGTGGAAGGGAGGCCGGGCTATTGCCGGAGAAAGATTTCAGGGAAAAGAGGCTTGAGGATTTTGACGATGTATTTTCGGACATAGTCAACGTACTGCTGTTTCATGGGAAACAGCGGGTAAATGAACACGATTTGGAATCGGGAATGCTTCGCTCCGGTTTGAAGACGGAGGAGAAATTCGAGGAACAGGAGCGTGACGATTTGTTTGAGATAGCATTTTTGTCCGACGAGCAGGTTAATAGTTTCAAAAGTGACTTTCGATATGTGGCAGAGTATTTTGTGGCAAACAGGAAGAGAAAAGAGGGACAGATACCTCAGTTTACAATTACATCGGAACATCTGAAACATGTTGAAGAATTCTGCGAATTGATGAATGCACTCACAAATTCGGACAGGTTTTCTCATTTACCGAAGCTTTTTAAGGAACGGGGAGGTAGCAGTATGTATACGATTTTGTTTGATGAAGCAGAAACAAGAGGAGAAAAAAGAGGTGAAATAAGGGGCGAAAAAAGAGGTGAAGCAAAAGGAGAGCAGCTCGTTGTTGGATTGATGCAGAAACTGTATGCTCTCGGCAGAAATGAAGACGCACAGAAGGCTATATACGATGAAAAATACAGGAAAAAACTTTACGAGGAATTCAAACTCCTTGAACAAACAAACCGGTAATTGAGGAAATACAAATCTGAACCGGTTTGCCAAGAACAGGCCGTCAAGCCATCAAATTTATAAAAGAGACCGGCAGCAACTGACCTGAAATTCATGTTGCTGCCGGTCATGAACACCAGCCATCACAAGGCGCTCACAAAATACCTGAATATCACATTCCAGGAGTAGAGCGTCTGGAGAAAGCGGTCTTTTTCTATCGTATCAAGCATAGTTCTTCCTATAGAAGTATTGCACAGGACGGTAACCACAAGCATTGCAAGCCATATAAACACAACGTACTTCGCGCCGCCAAGCAATGCTCCTCCCAGCTTGTTTATCCCGTTTATAACCGGAAGCCTGGTAAAAATATCCAGCACGAAAACCAGTATGCCCAGAAGGATTGTTACTATAATATATGTAACAAAGAACGATGTACCGTTTACCACAAGCTCCGCAATGTATTCTGAGATATAATCTATAAATGAGCTGACATTAAGCTTCTTATATCCGTCCGCATTATTGTTTTTAAGCAGTATATCCTTAAGAAACTTCGGAAGCTCCAGCTCTTCTATGATCTCCGTCTGTTCATCTGCCCTGACTATCCGATCTGTTCCGATTTTATCCGTGATGAGCTGACGGCTGCTCTCAAAGGTCTTTGTCTCAAGCGGAGTAACCTCACGGATGAAGCGGTTTACATACGGATTCAGAAACCATACCAGCGCGAATGTGATAAAAACGATCACCAAGGACACCACTTCTTTTACAAAACCGCGTGACCATCCAACTATTATGCCAACGATGATACACACAGCGCAGGCTATCCCAAGCCATGTAAGGCCAACTGATTCTATACCGGCCGTTGCTTTGTTTAATGCTTCACTTACATTCTCCATATGATGCTCCAATCCCCGGACCCGGCCTCAAATGTATCTTCGCCCGTATCAGGTAAGCTTTATCACCTGAACTCCCGAATCCAGGACCAGCAGATACCTGTTCCAGCCTATCTTGAAGAAATCATTGATCGTGCCGTCCACGGTACCCATGTATTTTTCCTTGCCCTTGCTGTCTATAACGCACATCTGTGAGCTGTTGTACATCAGTATGCACCCGTCGCTTATGCGGATGCTGGTATACGGTATGTTGAAATCCTTTGAGAACTTAAGCCTTCCACCGGCATCATAGACCTGCATTGTATATAGTTTTTCGCTGTCATCGTTACGGAACACAAGGCCAACAGTGTCCTTATCATAAAATGTAGAAACTATCTCTTTGTTAAAATTTACTGTGGTGGATTCCTTCGGAACCTGCCTGCCCTCATATATGACAAATCCATCGTCACGTATGGCAACACTGTGGGTTCCGCTCAAATATTCCACCTGCGGTATGACTATACCGTCGTATTCATATCCGCTGACTATACGGTTCTCCTCATTCTGCCCGGCATTTCCGAAATTATAGAAGGCGACATAGCTGGTAGTCTCTCCGCCCTTGACGAACTGGTAAGTAACCATCATGATTATGCCATCATTGGAAATCGCCACGTCCATAGGATATCCCGGATCATCTATTCTGGTCTGATTCTCCGCAATAAGGCTTCCGTCCGTACCGTAGTAATTTATCCACGTATCCTCTCCGCTGTCCAGAATAGCCGCCACCAGGCCGCCCGAAGATATGCTTGCCTTTACTATCGTGTATGCAGTGGTACAGCTTCCTGTCAGGCCGTTCTTATCATACATTTCAAGCCGTGTTCCGTCCTTGTCCGCTATGACCACACGCTTTCCGTTTACATCCGCGACAGGATTCTGCATGGAATGAGTCTCACTCCACACAGTTTCAAGATCCTTCGTGACCAGCGCCACCTCTTCTGCACTGTATTTAAGAAATTTCCCGTCCAGCTCCACATATTTTGTGGAAACCGTATCTGCCTTTTCTGTACTGGCCGTAATCTTATAATTGTGATATGTTCTTTGCGTCAAAAAAACAAGCACGCCTATAGCCGCAAGTATCAGTACCGCAAAAATGATCAGGATCACCCTTGCACGGTTTCGTCTGGTCTTTCTTTTTCTGCGGCGATATGCCTCATCGCTCCTGCTGTTCTTCGCCATGTAATACCTGCCCTTTCCTCCTGATCATTCTAATAATCGCTTATGGAAACATCCGTCGGAGGCTTTATCCTGGATGGACACATCAGTGAATATGTTACTCTATTCACGGCCGTAAGCTGCAGCTTAGCCGTGAACAGCAGCGGGAATGCCTCCATCCACGATAAAGACTCCGATTCTGCAGACAGGCGAAGCCCGTAAGCTCCGCCTGCCCTCATCATTGTCATATTCAAGTCCGGCATGCCAATCCTGCGCCGGGCTGCACTCAAATCCGGCATTCCGACCCTGCGCCGGGCTGCACACCAGCCGCGCCGACACCTTCCCCTGCGCATTCCTGATATCCGCCGGAATCTTATCCTTCTTAATATCTGCTGATCTTCTGATATGGCTTTCCGGTAATATTATGCCAGAAATTCCCTGATCTGGCTGTAGATTCCGTCGCCGTCCAGCTGATATTTCTTAAGAAGAGCCGCTGCAGGTCCGGATTCTCCGAATACGTCGCGTACGCCTATTCTCTTAACCGGAACCGGGCATTTTTCTGAAAGAACCTCGCACACCGCGCCGCCAAGGCCGCCGATTATGGAGTGCTCTTCAACTGTAACAACCTTGCCTGTTTCCTTAGCAGCCGCAATAACAAGCTCCTCATCAAGAGGCTTGATGGTGTGCATGTTGATAACCTTCGCATCAATGCCGTCACGTGCCAGAGCTTCCGCCGCTTCCAGTGATGCCGCCACGCAAAGTCCATTAGCGATAATAGTAAGGTCCTTGCCTTCGCGGAGAACGATACCCTTGCCAAGCTCAAATTTGTAATCCGGATTGTCATTGATAACCGGAACCGCCGCACGGCCGAACCTCATATAAACAGGTCCCTTATGCTCGTATGCCGCCTCGACAAGCGCCTTTGCCTCGATATCATCAGCGGGGCATGCAACTACCATTCCCGGGATGACTCTCATAAGTGCAAAATCCTCGCAGCACTGATGGCTGGCTCCGTCCTCGCCGACTGAAATGCCGCCGTGGGTAGCGCCGATCTTTACATTAAGCTGCGGATAAGCGATGGAATTACGCACCTGCTCATACGCGCGTCCTGATGCAAACATGGCAAAAGTGCTGAAGAACGGAACTCTTCCTGTGGTTGCAATGCCTGCTGCCACGCCTGCCATATTGCACTCTGCAATACCGCAGTCAATGTGCCTCTCCGGAAATGCTTTTTTGAAGACACCTGTCTGAGTCGCAGCTGCAAGATCCGCGTCAAGGACTACCAGATCCGGATGTTTCTTTCCAAGCTCAACCAGGGCAGCGCCATAGCTGGCTCTCGTTGCGATTTTCTTTACTTCTGACATAATGCTTCACCTGCCTTCTCGAGTTCTGCCATTGCCTGCTCATACTGCTCATCGTTAGGAGCCTTGCCATGCCATCCGACCTGGTTCTCCATGAACGAAACGCCTTTGCCCTTAACAGTTTTCATAATAATGGCTGTCGGCATTCCCTTTACGCTTCTTGCCTCGTCAAATGCGGCTTTAAGCTGGTCGAAATCATTTCCGTCAGCCACGTTGATCACGTGGAAATTAAAGGCTTCGAATTTTTTGTCTATCGGGTATGGTGAATTGACCTCATCGATCGGTCCGTCGATCTGAAGGTTGTTGTTGTCAACGATCACTACAAGATTGTCAAGCTTTCTGAAGCCTGCGAGCATTGATGCTTCCCAGACCTGTCCTTCCTCGATCTCGCCGTCGCCAAGCAGTGTGTAAACGCGGAAGTCATCGCCGAACAGCTTTGCGGAAAGCGCCATTCCGACTGCAGCGGAAATGCCCTGGCCAAGTGAGCCGCTTGACATGTCAACGCCCGGAATATGCTTCATATCCGGATGTCCCTGCAGGTATGATCCCAGATGACGGAGAGTCTTCAGATCTTCCTTCGGGAAGAAGCCTCTCTCTGCCAGTACCGAATAGTAGCCCGGTGCTGTGTGGCCTTTTGAAAGCACAAAGCGGTCACGGTCCGGTTTCTTCGGATCCTTAGGGTCGATGTTGAGTTCTTCGAAATAAAGATAGGTATAAAGTTCAGCAGAGGAAAGTGATCCGCCCGGATGTCCTGAGGCTGCCGCATGAACTGCAGTCACTATGCTCTTGCGAACTTCGTTTGCGGTTTTCTGAAGTTCTAACTTGTCCATTGTTTTTCTCCTTAAAAATGTTCAGATCATTATTCACCGAAAACAGCAATATAGTCCTTCTTGAATTTTTCAATTCCGGCATCGGTAAGCGGATGATGCAGCATCTGCTCAAGAACCTTGTACGGAACTGTTGCAATATCAGCGCCTGCAAGAGCGCACTCGGTAACATGGATCGGATGACGTACGCTGGCTGCGATGATCTCGGTCTCGATTCCTGCAACCGCAAAGATCTCGGCTATCTCGGAAATAAGCGCAGTACCGTCGGTAGAGATGTCATCCAGACGTCCAAGGAACGGAGAAACAAATGTAGCTCCCGCCCTGGCTGCAAGAAGAGCCTGCGCTGCCGTAAAGATCAGTGTAACATTGGTCTTGATGCCTTCGGCTGAAAGAACCTTGACTGCCTTAAGGCCTTCACCTGTCATCGGGATCTTGACAACCATGTTTGGATGAATTGCGGCAATCTCCCTGCCCTCACGGATCATTCCTTCAGCGTCTGTAGTAGTTGCTTTTACCTCACCGCTGATCGGTCCGTCAACTATTGATGTGATCTCTTTAATGACTTCGTTGAAATCTCTTCCCTCTTTTGCAATAAGAGAAGGATTTGTGGTAACTCCGCAGATAATTCCCATATCATTGGCTGCCCTGATGTCATCTACATTTGCTGTGTCGACAAAAAATTTCATTACCATTACCTCCCATAATAAAAACCGGCATTTATTCGAATAAGCTTCTCAAATTATTATAACACACAAATAATTACGGTCAAGGAAAAATCAGGGACTCTTATCAGAGCTCGATCATTCCCTCAAGAGCTCCTGTCAGAGCCCGATCATTCCTCAGGGATTCCTGTCAGAGTTCGATCATTCCCTCAGGGGCTCCAGTCAAAGCCCGATCATTCCCTCAAGAGCTCCTGTCAGAGCTCGACTCTTCCCTCAAGGGCTCTTAAGAGCGTCACTTCATCGATATACTCAAGGTCGCCTCCGACAGGCACTCCGCTCGCAATACGGCTCACCCTTATTCCGGACGGTTTTATCAGTTTGCTTATGTACATGGCCGTGGTCTCGCCCTCCAGGCTTGAGTTTGTTGCTATTATGACTTCTGAGACATCTTCAGTCTGAAGCCTCTGCATCAGCTCCTTAAGCCTTATGTCATCCGGCCCGATCCCCAGCATAGGAGATATCGCCCCATGAAGGACATGATAAACCCCGTCATACCTGCCGGTCTTCTCATATGCCGCAAGATCACGCGAGTTTTCAACCACCATTATCGTATGATGATCTCTCTTCTCATTAGAACAGATCGGGCATATCTCCTGGTCGGTCAAAGTACAGCAGCACTTGCAGTACCGCACATTATTTCGCGCACTATGTATTGATCCCGTAAGCTGCTCCACCTGTTCACGAGGCATACTCATAATGTAAAAGGCAAGGCGCTGCGCTGATTTCGCGCCTATTCCGGGGAGATGAGACAATTGTTCTATCAGGTTATTGATATGACTACTGTAATACTCCATCAGAAAGGCAGTCCTCCGCCAAGTCCTCCAAGGCCGCCAAGACCTCCGGTGAGTTTAGCCATAACCGCCTGGGATTCCGCTTCCATCTTCCTCAGCGCCTCGTTGGCGGCTGCAACTATAAGGTCCTCAAGCATCTCAATATCGTCCGGATCCACAACCTCCTCAGAGAGTTTGACCTTAAGCACTTCACGTTTACCGCTCACAGTCACCTCGACAGCTCCGCCTCCGGCCGCAGCAGTAAACTCCTTCTCCTCCAGGGCCTTCTGGTTTTCCTCCATCTGCTTCTGCATTTTCTGCGCCTGTTTCATCAGGTTGTTCATGTTATTCGGCATTCCCATGCCGCCGAAACCGCCTCTTTTTGCCATATATTGTCCTCCAATCAAAATAAGACAG
>JAFUCO010000049.1 GCA_017459635.1 Blautia sp.
CTCACGCCCGGCTTTTTCATCAACAACGGCGCGTGGCCCTTCGGGTCGCAGACCAGCAGGTGAACGAGGTTTCCCATCAGGCAGTAAGCACAGATTTTGGCCTCTGTTTCCCCACAAAACCGCTACAGCTCGGATAGAAACCGCTGATAATCACCCGCCTCCTCAAACATAATATGTCTTCCTATGCCCCGAACGATCAGGTGCATTACACGAATTCGCTGAGTTTCCTGGCCTGTCTTGGCATGGCACTGCCTTCATTCACATCAGTATATATCCGAAATTATATCAGAAACAGGAAAAGGAGACAATGAGAACCGTCCCTGTTGACTCCGGACTTAAAATCTATGCGGCAGTCATTGCTGCGCAAGCTCCTCCTGCATGGGAAGGAAGAGGTTTCTCTGTCTTTTCGAGAACCACCCCTGGCTCCATTTGCAGGAATCATCTGGTAAATACATCTATTCCGAGGGAATTAAGCTCTTTGACGGTTTTTTCCTCAATCTTATTATCCGTGATTACAGCCTTTACCCGGTCTTTGAGGTTGAGCGGTACAGTGCCGTGCTTTGAGAATTTCTCGGATTCTGTCAGGACAATGACCTGATCTGCCTGCCGCGCCATGTCCCGTACAGCCTGAGCCCGCATCTGATCCTGATTGGTGAAGCCTGCCCTTGCAGACCAGCCGTCCACACCGATGAAGAAACGATCCACCCAGAAATTTTCAACACACTGGCGCACCATTGGTCCCACTATAACCTGGGAGTCATGCTGATAGATGCCACCCAGAAGAATGATCTGGAAGTCTGAAGAGCGGCGGATATAGTCAGCTATGAAGGCACTGTTCGTGATCATGGTTATACCGCTCCGGAGCTCCGCCAGCGCTGCAGCCAGCAGCGCACAACAGCTGCCGTTTTCGATCATGACTGTGTCTCCATCCTTTACAAATTCTGCAGCGCGCAGCGCAATTCCCTGTTTCGCCTCATAGTGATAGGCCAGACGCCCTTTAATGTCATCTGTACCGGCCAGCAGGGCAGATCCATGCTCCCGGGTGATGAGCCCCTGCGCTTCCATGGCATCCAGGTCCTTACGGACAGTTACCTGAGAGACACCAAGATGCTTTGAAAGCTCAGCTACTTCCAGCTTCTTATCTTTTACCAACAGCTCCAGGATCTGATTAGTCCGGTCTTCTTTTCTGCGCATACTGAGCCTCCCTGAGAAAGTAATTTTCATAAATCAGATTATAGCACATTATAATATAATTGTCATTAATTTGCTTTCATTCATAAGTTAAGAATGGCGTTTCTTAGGGAATGCTTTTTTTTACCTCAATTTCTGCCTTGGTGGGAAATTGTCAGTAAGGGGCAAAAATCAGGTGCATAAAAGAAAAGTGAATTTCTTATATCGCAGGTATAATACTGTATAGAGAGATATCGATGATATCTGCTTCTGAATATAGTATTAGCAGAGAAGGAGGAATTTTCTATGGGATTTGCAATGCGGATGAAGATCAACGATCAGATTGTGAAGAAAGAATCCTTTAAAAATCTGTATATCAACGGAGTGCCGAACGGTTTTTCCTTTGATGTTCAGCTGGCGTACTACAGGGGACATTACCTGTCTGACATCGACCTCCTGGAGGTGTATCTGGACGGGGAAAAAATGCCGCAGGAAGCTGTCACCTTTGAACTGAACGGTAAGGAGATGCCGGTCTACAAGCTGAAATACGCGGTGACCGAGTTCTGGAGCCAGGTGGTTCCGGCAAAGATCAGGGTGATTAAAAAGGGAGGAGTATCCGCAGGAGACCATGAACTGGAGCTGAAACTGATGCTTCGGGTTCCTTATATGGAGATCGGCCCGAACCATACCTTTATGCCGCTGGACAGCGGTGAAAAAATAACAATTCAGGTATCGGAGTAAGGAGGAGACATCGATGGGAAATATAAAATTAGGCGCAACTCTTTTCTGTTACGGAACAGAATATGCAAGATTTCAGTATGATTTTGAAGAGTGTGTACGGCAGGCCGCAGAGGCAGGAGCCGAGGGATATGAGATTGTCGGGACTCAGATGATTCCTTCTTACCCGAATGTGAGCGATGATTTTCTGGGGCTTGTTGAGGAGCTTCGCAGGAAATACGGCATTGGCCCTGTGGGGTATGGCGCGAACAACGACAAGGGCATGCGCCATGACCGGAACCTGACGGACGACGAGATGCTGGCGGACGCCATAATTGACCTGAAAGCGGCCAACAAGCTGGGCTGTAAAGTGATGCGTGTACAGTACATGATGTCCCCGGAGGCATTCGGAAGGCTGGCTCCGTACGCAGAGCTTTTTGATGTTCGCTGCGGTATCGAGATCCATAATCCGGAAACGCCTGCATCCGGGACAATGCAGCAATATCTGGAAGTGATCAAACGTACAGGCTCTGAATATCTGGGCTTTGTTCCGGATTTCGGATTCCTGGCTGTGGAACCGAACCGTCCGAAATGGCTGAAGGGCCTGGAAATGGGGGTTAAGGAAGAGCATCTTCAGATGGCGGCTGAGTTCCGTCGGGCCGGTGTTCCGCAGGAGGAAGCGGTGAAACGGCTTTTGGATGCAGGCGCTAGTCCTGCCATAATGGACAATGTAGCCGGGATGTACGGCTTTGTACAGTTCCATGACCGCAGTGCTCTGCCGGGGCTCCTTCAGGAACTGAAGGATATTATTCCATACAGCTTTGAAATGCATGGTAAGTTCCACTATCTTGGAGATGATGGCAAAGAAGCCAGCATTCCTTATGAAGAAATTCTTCCGGTACTGAAGGAATCGGAATTTGACGGCTATCTGATTTGTGAATACGAGGATGAAATGTATTGCGGAGGCACTGAATTCACGAGACGACAGCTGGCTATGGAGAGAAGGATTCTTAAGGGTTGAAAACAAGAAGACACCGGAAGGGGTCGGGAATTTTGATGAGGAGGAAAAATATGAAGCGTCTGATCAGGGCAGAGAAAAAAAGGAAGCGCTTTCTTTGATCACGCGGATCGCTTGTGCAAATGTCTCCTCGTGGTACAACTGTTCCCGTAGAGACTTGTATATGGATCTGATTGTACCTAAAACAATAGAAGGGCATGAAAAGATGCCTGTAATTGTCTGGGTGTGCGGCGGAGCCTTCCGGGTCGTGGATCGTTCTGTCTGGATCCCTGAGCTGCTGCATTTTGCTATGGCGGGATATGTGGTTGCCAGTTTGGACTACGGGAACAGCTATTGTTCCCGTTTTTTATTTCTGGTATTTATAAGACATAAGTATATAGCCAACCAGACACTAATGTGTCTGGTTGGCAGATATTCAGGCAAAAAGCCGCGGGAATAGATGAGAGAAAACAGGAGAGGAGGAGCCATATGGATTATGATATGCAATAGAAAAAAAGTCAGCATTGTCTGCGCCATGCAGCATAAACCGAAGCTTTTTATTTTTGATGAACCCACTGGAGGACTGGATCCGCTGATGCAGAAAAATTTTTTTGATCTGGTATATGAGTATGTAAGCGAAGGAGCTACCTGTCTTTTATCGACGCATGTTTTACCTGAGGTCAATAAATACTGCAGGAATGCGGCAATCATGCGGGAGGGCAGACTCACATTTTCCTGTTACAACAGACGCGATCTGGCAGCCTGACCGGGAGACAGCTCCCTTTTTGGATTTCGTGCTCTGCAAACCTGATTGGGTGATACTTTACTTATAGATGTGATGACTATATAATGTTGCTAAGGACAGCTCAATGAGGAGGAAGATGGACATGATTGAAAAACTCAGCTTTGCATGCGACTATGGAAGGGGTGCGCATCCGAATATTCTGGCGCGTATGGCAGAAACAAACACATGGAAGACAGCAGGGTATGGACTGGATGACATTTCGGAATCAGCCAGAAACAGGATCCGGAAAGTATGTGGAAAAGAAAATGCTGCTGTTGAGTTCCTTGTAGGAGGAACGCAGACAAACGCAGTGATGATCGATGCATTGCTGAAATCTTATCAGGGCGTGATCGCTGCTGAAACGGGTCATATCAGTGTTCATGAAGCGGGTGCTATTGAGGCAAACGGACATAAAGTTCTTACAATACCAAACCATTACGGAAAGATATCGGCATCTGCTGTGGAAAAATATCTGGATGATTATTATCATGATGTGAATCATGAACATATGGTGATGCCGGGAATGGTTTATCTATCCCATCCAACTGAATATGGTACACTGTACTCTAAGGCAGAGCTTCTGGCTTTCCGGGAAGTTTGCAGCAAATATGGAATCAGCCTGTATGTGGATGGTGCAAGACTTGCATATGCGCTCTCCTGTCCGGAGAATGATGTCAGTCTGAAGGATTTATCCAGGCTATGTGATGCTTTCTATATCGGAGGTACAAAATGTGGTGCCTTGTTTGGAGAAGCAGTGGTTGTTCCTGAACCGGAGAAAGCTCCTCATCTGTTTACAATTATTAAGCAGCATGGGGCGCTTTTGGCAAAGGGAAGATTGCTGGGAATCCAGTTTGATGAACTGTTCCGCGATGATCTGTATATGAGAATTGGCGAACCGGCTATTAAAGCCGCAGACAGCATAAGGGCAGCATTACAGGAGAAGGGATATCGGCTTTGTTTTGAATCACCGACCAATCAGATATTTGTTATCGTAGAAAACAATACATTAAGGCAGCTTGGAGAAAAAGCTGAATACGGGTTCTGGGAAAAATATGATGACGAACATACGGTTATACGGTTTGCGACAGACTGGGGAACAACGGAATCTGAAACGAATGCTCTGATTGATGTGTTATAGGGAATCAAACTCTGTCATCAGAAGAATTATCAGCATACTTCAAAGTGAAGGCGATAAACTCTGGGGAAAAGCCGATGACAAAAATGTGTGCATCAGAGTTTCGTAAGCTTTTGAAGGGAGGCCGGTAAATTGAAAAAGGTGGATAAACTTTCATTGTGGGAGAGATATCTGACCAATGAGATCGTCATAGAATTTAAAGCGCGTCTGTATTTTTTCACCGTCCTGTTTTTTTACTGTGTATACAGAATGATAAACGGGATTTTTGATGCAAGTATCCTTCACATGGCGGAAATGATTTTTGCCTGAGACATCGGACTCGTTTGATTTTCATGATAAGAACAAAGATGGGCCCGCGCGCTGCTGATTATAATGCATACGAGATCGCCTACTACACAGATGATGGTGTAAGACATACCGGATGGTACACATTTCATCCTCTTGAGGATCCTGATCCGCAGTCGGCTGCCGGAGAAACGATGAAAATACGTTACAGCAAAAGCAAACCGTTCATCTTTGAAAAAGTAATACAGAATTAGTCTGAAATATAAAGGAGAGAGGATATGTTTTTTAAGAAGAGAATTATAAGAAGCATGCTGTTTGTACTGCTGGCAGGCACTGCCTCTGCCAATATGGCATCAGTTGCCATGGGAGCGGCAGATGAAATGTCCGAACCCGGACAGACCACGGAAGAGGAGACACTGACATCACAAAGGCCTGAGGATGATCCGGCCGTTATCCGGCCGGCAAACGATTATGAACTGACCGGGTCCGCAGAAGTTGAAGGCAGGCAGGGCGTGTGCAGCGAGAATGGATACTACTGGGTGAGCGGTTCAGCAACGCTGGCAAAATACGATAAGGACTGGAACCTGATCGCTAAAAATGAATCTCCCTTTGAGGGCTATGAGATCGAAGTAAACCATATAGGGGATATCGATGTTTACGAAAATGAACTGTATATCGGTGCCGAATATTTTATGGACGGTGTTGGAAAGAACATTCAGATAGCAGTCTACGACGGAGACACGCTGGAACTTAAACGTACATTTCCTTTTGAAGAGGAGAGCGGACAGCTGGAATGTTCCGGGATCGCGGTAGATCCGGATACAAAAACGGTATGGATGTGTTCCTGGGTAGGGGAGGAAAGCGGCAGGTATCTTTACAGGTATGATCTGGAAAGCGGCGAGTATCTTGGAAAGATCCACATGCAGATGCCGCCTCAGTGGATACAGGGAATGGCATATCACGATGGCTGCTTCTATCTGACCGCTGATGACGGAAATGCGGATGATAATGAGCCGGATCATCTGTACCGGACGAAGATATCAGATGAACTGACATACTGCACCGTAACACTTGAGAGGACTTTTGATGATGTGACAAGGCAGGGAGAGATCGAGGGCCTTACCTTTGATGAAGAAAACGGCCGCCTGCTGCTTCTGTATAACAGAGGAGCGAGGATCATACTGGGTATGCCCAAGGGCTTCTATGAAGGATATGACAGAGAAATATCTGAGGTTTTCTTATACAGTATATCGTACAGGCAGAAGTAACTGTGACGACTGACGACAACGCAGTCAGGCAGAATTAAGAAAAGCAGATTTCGAAAGTTATTTGTGGACAGTGACTGATGGATGCAGGAACACAGATGTCATAAGCGCAGTATCAGGCAACAAATATCCGACTGATATGGTTCTGTGACACTTCTTTGCAGCGCAGATTGCGCTGGCAGTGGCAATCACATCGATACTGACACCGTTTGTCTGCCAGTGGGTGCTGAAAAAATGGGGAGATGCAACATCCCGGGCATAATAAAAATGTGAAAGAATGCGGTTCTCTGTGCCGCCACAGAGAACCGTTTTTTTATTTCCTGTTTTTCTTTTGGTTGACCGGCCCGACCTGTTCGGATATAATTATAGGTAACGATGCGGAGACATCACGATGATGGTGTTAAAATAAAACCGGCTGACCGGTTATAAATCCGTCTCATGTATATGTATTCTTGTAATGTTTGTAAACAATTGTATTATTGTATTGATATCTGCAGCTGATGATTTGAGTGCCTGCCTTCAAATGCGTACTGACGAAAAGGAGATACATAGATGTTCAGTTATTATACATCGATCATTTTTTTGTCTTTAATGACATTAGCTGTGCTTAGTGTGCTGATTCGGGACAATGACCGGCTTAAACAGGCGGATAAGAGGCTGCATTACATCACTTATGCAATTATAGGCGCTTCTGCTTTTGCGGAATGGTGCGGTGTCTGGCTTGACGGCAGGGCAGACCTGCCAAGGTATGTAATGGTCGTTGTGAAATGCATGGATTATATTCTTACGCCCATGGCCGGTGGAGCCCTGGCCCTTCAGATGGGCCTTCGGAACCGCTGGCAAAATGCACTTTTAGCAATACTGGGTGGAAATGCGCTTTTTCAGATCATATCCGCTTTCTTTGGATGGACGGTGGTTGTTGATGAAGCCAATCATTATTCACATGGCCCACTGTACAGTCTGTATATGGGTGTCTGCCTTGCGAGCATATTTGTGATTATTGTTCAATGCATAATCTACAGCCGTTCATTTCGCAGGGAAAACCGTAAGTCTCTGTATGCGATCATGCTGCTGGTGGTTGTCGGTATTTCGATACAGGAAGTTATGCCGGCGGGTAATCGCACCGCCTATGTAACACTTGCATTTGCCGTTGCGCTTATGTTTATTTACTATTCTGAATTTTCCCAGCTGGCGATGCACGATTTCATGACTGAGCAGCAGCGCCTGCTGGATACCGATGTCCTGACAGGGCTCCTGAGCCGCAGTGCGTACTCACGGGCATTGAATGAACTGGATGCACAGGGAAAACTGCCGAAAGCATTTGCGGCGTTCACCATCGATATCAACGGACTTAAACAGGTCAACGATACCCTGGGGCATGAAGCGGGAGATGAACTTATCTGCGGTGCCGCAGAGTGTATTAAGAAGGTGTTCGGGGGAGGGGGCAGATGCTACCGCACAGGTGGAGATGAGTTCGTTGTGCTGACCAATATGGACCGTGAAGCCTGCGAGAACGCCATAAGACAGCTGGAACTTGAAACCGGCAGGTGGCACGGGACAGCAGTAAAATCGTTGAGTGCTGCGGCCGGATATGCTCTTGCAGGGGATTTTGATGATAAAAGCATGACAGCTGAAGGGCTTGTCAGTGAGTCGGATAAGATGATGTATAATGCGAAAGCATCCTATTATCAGAATTCAGGAAGAGACAGAAGGAAGAGAAGGTGAAGGCACGCTCAGGAAACCGGGCGGGAAAGTTGAATACGGATTCTGGAAAAAATGCTCTGAGAAGAGTGGGCTGTGAAAAAGAAAAAACTTTTTCACAGCCCCTTTTAATTATAAAAAAACAGTATTGACAAAATGATATCATAATGATATCATACAAGCATCAAATCAATAGTAAAAATCCGGAACACCGGACCATATATTGGCATTGGAGGTGCTGATCATGAAGGAAAAATTACTCGAAGGCAAAAAATACGGACTTATTGTAATGCTGCTCCTCATCATTCTTGACGCAGCTGCTGTCGTTGGAATCGTAATGTCCGGTATTTCATTGGATGAGAGAGTAACCGGAGGCGCTATTGCACTGATGGTCATATCCATCGTATGGATCTCGCTGAGCTGGGTACTCTTCCTTGGCCTCAAGGTTCTTAAACCGCAGGAAGCTCTGGTACTCACACTGTTCGGCAAGTATGTCGGGACTCTCAAGGGCGATGGCTTCTACTTTGTCAATCCGTTCTGCACAAGTGTTAACCCCGCAGCCCGGACAAAGCTCAGCCAGAGCGGCGACGTTGACGGCGGTGCAGGCATTTTCAAGCTTAAAGCCGGCCAGAATGACACAACGGCCGAATTGACGAATAAAAAGATCTCCCTGAAGATCATGACTCTCAACAATAACCGTCAGAAGATAAATGACTGTCTTGGGAATCCTGTTGAGATCGGTATTGCAGTCATGTGGCGTGTGACCGACACAGCCAAAGCAGTTTTCAATGTGGACAATTACAAGGAATATCTGTCCCTCCAGTGTGACAGTGCTCTTCGTGAGATCGTACGCATATATCCATATGATATTGCGCCTAATATAGACACTACAGGTGATGGAATAGCTGACGAAGGAAGCCTCAGGGGCTCCAGCGAGGTAGTGGCAGGCAGGATCCGGGACGAGATACAGAGCAAAGTTGAAGACGCCGGGCTTGAGATCATAGAGGCAAAAATCACATATCTGGCATATGCGCCTGAGATCGCAGCAGTTATGCTTCAGAGGCAGCAGGCATCCGCCATCATTGATGCCAGAAAAATGATAGTTGACGGCGCAGTCGGTATGGTGGAGATGGCTCTCGAGAGGCTTAACGAGAACGAGATCGTAACTCTTGATGAAGAGAGGAAGGCCGCGATGGTTTCCAACCTGCTGGTTGTTCTCTGCGGAAATCATGATGCACAGCCAATCGTGAACACAGGCAGTCTCTACTGATCACTGTCCCGCAGCACAGGAAGGGAGTGATTAACAGAAGCATATGGCAGATAATAAAAAGAAGCAGGTTCCCCTCCGGCTGTCTGAAAGCCTTTATAATGCTCTTGCCGCCTGGGCAGAGGATGACTTCCGTTCGGTCAACGGACAGATAGAATATCTCCTGACCGAATGCGTCAGGCAGAGAAAAAAGAACGGCAAATACGTATCTGAGCATCTTGACGAGCCGCCGGATCTAAGCTTTATTGAATGAATAAGCAGGTGACGCTTTCTGTGCTGTTTTTTTCAGCGCAGAAAGCGTCACCTGTATTATTTTCCCATTTTATGTGTTATTATAAGGACATATTAATAGTATAGAAAGGATTCATGCCATGAAAAGTATTACGAGTGTTTATAAGATAGGTAATGGTCCTTCCAGCTCACACACTGTCGGGCCCTTCCATGCGGCGCAGACGTTCGGAAGCCGCTATCATGACGCAGAAGCATATGAAGTCACTCTTTATGGATCTCTGGCATTTACGGGCGAGGGACATGGAACGGCTAAAGCCATCAGAGAAGGACTTCCCGGATCCAGGGTGATTTTTAATACCACAGAGACGGATCTTCCGCATCCTAACACGATGCTCTTTAAAGCCTTCAAAGGCGGGCGTGAGATAGCATCGACCCGGATCTTCAGCATTGGAGGCGGCTCTATCCGGATCGAGAATGAGTTTTCTGAAGAAGACAGGGAGGTTTATCCGCAGAAGAATTTTACCGAGATTCTTTCATTATGTAATCAGGAGAATATCAGCATTCTTCAGCTGATCTATATTCTGGAAGGTGCTTCTCTGAGAGAATACCTTAAAAAGGTGTGGAACGCCATGCAGGCTTCAGTTGAACGCGGACTGGCCTCGGAAGGAATCCTTCCAGGCGGACTCGGGCTCATGAGGAAAGCCAAATATCTGTACAGCAAGCGCTGCTATAATGAAAGCGCTGATGTCACCATGAACCGTCTCATTGCTGCATACGCTTATGCAGCCAGCGAAGAAAACGCAGCCGAAAACCTGGTTGTCACAGCTCCCACCTGTGGAAGCTGCGGGGTTCTCCCTTCTATCCTGTATTACATGAACCGTGACCGGGGATTTCCGGAGGATGAAATTCTTGACGCCCTTGCCGTTGCAGGACTTATCGGAAACGTGATCCGCACCAATGCAAGTATCTCAGGCGCGGAATGCGGCTGTCAGGCCGAGATCGGCAGTGCCTGTTCAATGGCAGCCGCTGCAGTTGCGACACTCTATGGCCTTAACATCGACCAGATCGAGTATGCTTCCGAAATTGCCATGGAACACAGTCTCGGCCTGACCTGCGACCCGGTGAACGGCCTTGTCCAGATACCGTGTATAGAACGCAACGCCGTCGCCGCAATGCGTGCCCTTAGTGCAGTCAATCTTTCTCGTTTCCTGTATACGACCCGCAAAATATCATTTGACGAGGTGGTTGCGACTATGTACAGAACCGGCCTGGATCTGAACGAAAAATACCGCGAAACCTCTCACGGAGGCCTTGCGCAGATATACAGGGAATTTGAATCAGAACAGAGCACCCATTGACAAAATAACGGGTGAAAGTATAGAATAGCTTTGACCCGTATGGGAGCTAAACAACAGGAGGAAAGAGCAAGATGGCCAAAATACCATATAATCCCAAATATATCGAAAAAAAATGGCAGAAATACTGGGAAGAAAACCAGACCTTTTACACTGACGTCCGGGATTTTTCCAGGCCGAAATATTACGTGCTGGACATGTTCCCTTATCCCTCAGGTGTTGGCCTGCACGCCGGACATCCTGAAGGCTATACCGCTACAGATATCGTCTCCCGTATGAAGAGAATGCAGGGCTTCAATGTACTTCATCCAATGGGATATGACTCCTTCGGGCTTCCGGCAGAGCAGTATGCTGTCACAACAGGGAATCATCCCAACGGATTTACAGAGAAGAATATCGAGACCTTTACCGCACAGCTGAAGGAGCTTGGGTTTGACTATGACTGGACAAAAATGGTAAAAACCAGTGATCCTTCTTTTTATAAATGGACCCAGTGGATCTTCAAACAGCTTTATCTGGACGGATATGCCAAACTTGTGGACATGCCGGTCAACTGGTGTGAGGAACTGGGTACGGTACTTTCCAATGATGAAGTCGTAGACGGAAAAAGCGAACGCGGCGGTTATCCGGTCATCCGCAAGAACATGAAGCAATGGGTCATCGACCAGCCGGCATTTGCCGAAGCTCTGCTCAAAGGTCTTGATGAGATCGACTGGCCGGAATCCACAAAAGAAGCACAGCGCAACTGGATCGGTCGTTCAGAAGGTGTTGAGGTTGACTTCAGGCTTGAGGATGGGGGAGATTTCTCAATCTACACAACCTGTATCGAAACCATCTACGGCATCACCTTCATGGTGCTTGCTCCGGACGGTGAGATCGTTCAGCGGATCATGCCGCGCATACAAAACAAGGACGAGGTACAGGCTTACATAAATGAAACACTGAAAAAGAGCGACATGGACAGGACCGAACTCAACAAGACCAAGTCCGGCTGTGAACTTAAAGGGATCAAAGCCATCAATCCGGTGAACGGAAAATCTGTTCCGGTTTTCATCGGCGATTTCGTTCTGGCAAATTACGGCACCGGCGCAGTTATGGCTGTTCCAAGCCACGACCAGAGGGACTTTGAGTATTCAGAGGTCCACGGGATAGAACGTCTTCAGGTAATCGACGGGGCTGACGTCTCTGAACATGCTTTTGAAAAACAGGATTATCTTGGAAAAGGCTGCCGCCTGATCAATTCCGAAGAGTTCACCGGTCTTACAGTGGAGGAAGCCAAAGAGGCCATCACTGTAAAACTGGAAAAAATGGGTGTGGCCCGCAGGAAGGTCAACTACCGTTTTCGCGAATGGATCTTTGCCCGTCAGCGCTACTGGGGCGAGCCGATGCCTGTAGTTTATCTGGAGGATGGCAGCATCCATGTTCTGGATGACGATGAACTGCCACTGGTGCTTCCGGAGCTTGAAGACTATAAAGGAAAGAATGGCAAGGCTCCGCTGGACAATGCGACAGAATGGAAGCAGTATGACCACAACGGCCTTAAGGGAGTCCGCGACACCTCCACCATGCCGGGGTCAGCTGGTTCAAGCTGGTATTATTACCGTTATATCGATCCCGACAACGACAAAGAATTTGCTGATCAGGAGCTGCTTAAGCACTGGCTTCCGGTAGACCTGTATGTGGGCGGCCCGGAGCATTCAGTCGGCCATCTGATGTATTCCCGTATCTGGAATAAGTATCTCTGGCAGAAGGGCCTCTCACCTGTAAGTGAGCCTTTCAGCAAGCTGGTTCATCAGGGAATGATCCTTGGTGCCAACGGCATCAAGATGGGCAAGCGTTTCCCTGAATATGTGGTAAATCCCAGTGATGTCGTCGAAGAGTACGGAGCAGATACCCTTCGTCTGTACGAGATGTTCATGGGCGCTCTTGAAGCTTCAAAGCCCTGGAGTGACCAGGGTGTTGAAGGAGCCAGAAGGTTCATCAACCGTGTGTGGAACTTCTTCAGCGATCAGGATCATATTACTGAAGCAGAAAACGACAGTCTTACCCGCCTGTACCACCAGACTGTAAGAAAGATAACCCATGACTTTGAAACCCTGGGCTTCAACACTGCCATAGCGCAGATGATGATCTTCATGAACGCAGTGAGCAAGGAAGAGACCTGTCCAAAAGAATACGCTGAAGGCTTTGTCAAAATGTTCTCTTGCGTGTGCCCCCATGCCGGCGAGGAACTCTGGCAGCTCATGGGACATAATGAATCCCTGGCGCACGAACCCTGGCCTGTCTATGACGAGGATAAGTGCCGTGAGGATATGATAGAGATCGGTGTGCAGGTCAACGGCAAGATGAGGGGCACCGTCGCCCTGGCTCACGATGAAGAAGAAGCTTCTGCAGTCGAGAAGGCAAAAGAGCTTCCGTCGGTAGCAAGAGCCATCGATGGCAAGAATATAGTAAAGGTCATTTACCGCGCAGGAAAGATCCTTAATCTTATTGCAAAGTGATCTGACATCCTGAATAAGAATTCAGCATATACCGGGAAGAGTCTGATCTTAGGCACTGTCCACAAATAACTTCCGAAATCTGCTTGTCTAAATTCCGCCCTGACTGCGTTGTCGTCAGTCGCCGTAGCCCGCTACGCCTCCTTCCTCCGCCTTGCAGGGCGAAATTTATCCTGCGCATCTTTCGGAA
>JAFUCO010000008.1 GCA_017459635.1 Blautia sp.
CTATTCACGGCCGTAAGGAAATTTACTCTGCCCTGCTCTGCCATGCTTGCATGAGCAGAGCAGGGCAGAGTAAATTTCCTTACAGGGTCTGAGCCCTTCATGAGGAATCCGGCCGTGAAGCGGCGGTGAAGCCCGTAAGGGCGAGATTCCGAATGGAGGGCTCAGGCCCAACCGCTTGCGGTTGGGCCGTGAGCAGTAATCTTTATAATATGCGAAAGGAGCTGCAGGGATGAGTGTAGCAGTAAGAAAATTCGGGAACCTGTCAACTGGAGAAGGAATCAGTATTTATCATATCGAGAACAGCAGCGGAGCCTATATAGAGGCGATTCCCTACGGGGCTATTCTTGTAAAGGTGTGTGTTCCTGACAGGAACAATGAGCTGAAGGATGTTGTGCTGGGCTATGATGATCCTGCACAGTATGAAGTCAACGGATGCTTTTTCGGGGCAACTATCGGAAGGAACGGAAACCGCATTGCCAACGCTGCCTTTACGATAGGCGGCAAAGAGTATCATCTTGCGGTGAATGAGAACTGCAACAATCTTCACAGCGGACCGAACGGATTTGAGAAGAAAATGTGGGATGTAACCGTTCCTGAGGAAGGAAACTCGGTTGTCTTTTCAAGAGTAAGCCCGGATGGAGAGAACGGCTTTCCGGGAGAGTTCTGTGTAAGTGTAACTTATACACTTACAGACGATAATACGCTCTGCATCCACTACGAGGGAACCAGTGATCAGGACACGGTCGCAAACCTTACCAATCATTCCTATTTCAACCTGCACGGCGAAGGCTGCGGAAAAGTAACGGATCAGATACTGCGCATCAATGCTTCCTGCTATACTCCGGTTTGTGACAGCGCCGCAATACCTACAGGCGAAGCAGCCAAAACAGCAGGGACCCCTATGGACTTTACAGAGTTCAAGCCGATCGGCAGGGACATAGGGCTTGACTTTGATCAGCTTAAATATACCGGCGGCTTCGATCACAATTATGTTACTGATGATTACGCTCCCGGAAAAGTGCGCGTGATCGCAGAGGCATATTCCGAAAAGACAGGCATCGCGATGGAAGTATCTTCTGATCTTCCCTGTGTCCAGTTCTATGCCGGAAATGCAATAGGTGAAGAAAAAGGCAAGAACGGACATGTCTATCGTTCAAGAGACGGCTTCTGCCTTGAAACCCAGACCGAGCCCAATTCAGTTAATCAGGAGGGCTTCCATTCACCGGTCATATCTGCAGGTGAAAAATATCAGTCAACAACAGCTTACCGCTTTTTCGTTAAATGAGCCATTTTGGCAGCACACGTTTTTTTAAACAATGAGTGAACCAATCAGCAGGAAGCAGAGTGTGGTAAAAAAGATAAAGGGGTTTATTGACAGGGCGTTCAAGGATCACATTCCGGCCTATGCGGCGACGGCTTCGTATTTCCTTATCATGTCCTTCATCCCGTTTGTTATGTTCCTTTCCACACTTATTCGCTTTACCCCGGTAACATACAATATGATGAGGGAAGCGCTTACAGACGCTTTCCCGGACAGCATTCAGCCCTTTGTGATGGAGATCGTATCAGATGTATACAGACGTGACTTTGCGCTGATTCCCATCACGGCGGTCACAGCAATATGGTCTGCCTGCAAAGGGGTACAGGCGATCACGAACGGGCTGAACACCATCTATCATGTGAAGGAGACCAGAAACTGGTTAATCACGCGCATTTATTCAATGGCATATACAATGCTGTTTTCGATAGCGCTTGTAGGCAGCCTTGTACTGATCGTACTTGGCAGGCAGCTGCAGAACATAGTGGCCGGTTATAATGAGATCGCAGGACAGCTGATAGGAAGAATACTTGACGGCAGAGTCCTTCTGACCCCGCTGCTCCTGTTTGTCGTTTTTCTGATACTGTACCGGTTCCTGCCCAACCGCAAAGCCACCTTCCGCAGCCAGATGCCCGGAGCCGCTATAGTCTCGTTCGCATGGACAATCTTCTCGGGATTCCTGTCGATCTATTTTAATTTCTTCCCGGGATTCTCCAACATGTACGGGAACATGGCCACGCTTATCCTGATCATGATGTGGCTTTATTTCCTTATGAATATTATGCTTTACGGGGCAGAGATAAACATATATTTTGAGAATGAGCTTCGCTTTGCGGAGAAACATATGAGGAAGAGGCTTGAGCAGCGCAAAAAATCTTGACAATTCCTCTATCCTGTGGCATAGTAACAAGCAGTTTCAGATGTCCGGCATCGCTGGAAATGAGGATGTTACTGCAGATAATGATCCGTCCCTTTTCCGGGACGGATTTTTTATCTTGAGGAAAGATAAAACGCCAGTTTTTGAAGGTGGCGAATATAACGAAACTGTTTTCTTTAATAATCTGCACATGCTCATGAACGGAAGGCAGAAAAACTGCTTCACCCGGCACAGTGCAAAGATACTGCAATTATAATATGAGGAGACAAGATTATGGATATGAAAGAAACACTCCAGAGGCTGTCAGAGCAGGCCAGAAAGCAGATCGAAGCTGCGGCCGATCCTGAAAAGCTTAACGAAGCCAGGATCACTTTTCTTGGGAAGAAGGGAGAACTCACCGCAATTCTGAAAGGCATGAAAAATGTTTCTCCCGAGGACCGTCCGAAGGTCGGCCAGATGGTGAATGAAGCCCGCAGTGAGATCGAGTCCATGCTGGAGAAATCCCGCACTGAGCTTGAGAAGAAGATCCGCGAAGAAAAGCTTAAGACAGAAGTGATAGATGTAACACTTCCGGCCCGTAAGTCACTGATCGGCCACAGGCATCCGAACACCATAGCGCTTGAAGAAGTAGAACGCATCTTCATCGGTATGGGCTATGAAGTGGTGGAAGGCCCTGAGGTGGAATACGCGGATTACAACTTTACAAAGCTCAATATCCCGGAAGACCATCCGGCCAGGGATGAGCAGGATACTTTCTTTATTAATAATGAGATCCTTTTAAGGTCACAGACATCCCCTGTACAGGCACGTACGATGGAGCAGGGTAAGCTCCCTATCCGTATGATCGCTCCGGGAAGAGTCTTCCGTTCTGACGAAGTGGACGCGACGCATTCACCGTCCTTCCACCAGATCGAAGGCCTTGTCATTGATAAACACATTACCTTTGCCGACCTTAAGGGAACACTGCAGGAGTTTGCGGTTGAGCTTTTCGGACCTGAGACCAGGACTAAATTCCGTCCGCATCATTTCCCGTTTACCGAGCCGTCAGCCGAGATGGATGTCTCATGCTTCAAATGCGGCGGAAAAGGCTGCAGGTTCTGCAAGGGTTCAGGCTGGATAGAAATACTTGGCTGCGGAATGGTGCATCCCAATGTGCTCTCCATGTGCGGGATCGATCCGGAGCAGTATACCGGATTCGCTTTCGGTGTAGGCCTGGAGCGTATAGCGCTTCTCAAATACGAGATCGACGACATGAGGCTGCTCTACGAGAACGATACGAGATTCCTTAAGCAGTTCTGATACTTCCAATGTGCGGAGGCAGGCTGTATAGCCAAAAACGAGACAAAAAATGGAAGAAATAGAAACTGCGGGATATTTTTGCACTGGAGGATTAAAATGAATACTTCGTTATCATGGATTAAGATGTATGTGCCGGATCTCGATGTGACGGCACAGGAATATACAGATGCTATGACTCTTTCCGGCACAAAGGTGGAAGGCTATGAGGAGCTCGACCGTGACCTTGACAGGATCATCATTGGACAGATCAAGGAGATCGCCCCTCATCCGGATGCGGATAAGCTGATCATCTGCCAGGTGGATACAGGCAGCGGGATCGTGCAGATAGTTACCGGCGCGCCGAATGTCCACGTGGGAGATAAAGTACCGGTCGTCCTTGACGGAGGCCGTGTGGCCGGAAATCATGACGGCAAAATGACAGAGGGCGGCATCGAGATAAAAACAGGCAAGCTCCGCGGCGTGGAATCATGCGGAATGCTCTGCTCGATAGAGGAGCTTGGAAGCACAAGGGAAATGTACCCTGAAGCTCCCGAGTACGGCATCTACATTTTCCCGGAGGATGCGGTTGTTGGGGCCGACGCTGTCGAAGCGCTGGGGCTTCATGACGCGGTAATAGAGTATGAGATCACTTCAAACCGTGTTGACTGCTACGGTGTTATCGGTATTGCCAGAGAAGCAGCCGCCACCTTTGGAAAGAAATTCTGCCCACCCGAAGTATCTGTAAAGGGAAATGATGAGGATGCCTCGGATTATATCAAGGTAACCGTTGAAGATCCTGATCTCTGCAGGCGATACTGCGCAAGAGTGGTAAAGAATGTAAAGATCGGGCCGTCCCCGAAATGGATGCAGCGCTGCCTTGCGGCTAACGGTATCCGTCCCATCAACAATCTGGTGGATATCACAAACTATGTAATGGAAGAGTACGGCCAGCCGATGCATGCCTATGACCTTGACCTGATCGATGGAAGAGAGATAATCGTGCGCCGTGCAAAGGATGGAGAGAAATTCACGACACTTGATGGTCAGGAGAGGACCATGGACAGTGAAGTCGTGATGATCTGTGACGGCAAAAAAGCTGTCGGCATCGGCGGTATCATGGGCGGCGAAAACTCCATGATAACGGACAATGTCCATACGGTTCTGTTTGAGGCTGCCAATTTTAACGGCCCGAACATCCGTCTTTCCGCAAAAAGGATCGGCCTTCGTACCGATGCTTCCGGAAAGTTCGAAAAAGGACTCGACCCGAACAATGCATCCGAGGCCATCAACAGAGCCTGCCAGCTGATGGAAGTGCTGGGAGCCGGCGAAGTAGTCGGAGGGATGGTGGACGTATGCTTTGAAACAAGAGAGCCGTCACGTGTTCCTTTTGACGCGGATAAGATCAACTCGCTGCTCGGTACGGACATCAGCAAAGAGAAGATGCTTGAGTACCTTGCGGGGGTAGAGCTTACCTATGATGCAGATACAAACGAGATAGTTGCACCGACATTCCGACAGGATATCAACTGCCTTGCAGACGTTGCGGAGGAAGTGGCCCGTTTCTACGGCTATGACAGGATCCCGACCACACTGCCTACAGGTGAAGCGACAACGGGACGCCTTCCCTTTAAGCTGAGGATCGAGGCGATCGCAAGGGATATAGCCGAGTACTGCGGCTTCTCCGAAGGCATGACCTACTCCTTCGAGAGCCCGAAGGTGTTCGATAAGCTGAGGCTTCCGGAGGACAGTGAACTTCGCAGCGCGATAAAGATCAGCAATCCGCTCGGTGAGGATTACAGTATTATGCGTACTACTACGTTAAACGGCATGCTGACATCTCTTTCGACCAACTACAACCGCAGGAACAAGGATGTAAGGCTTTATGAGATGGGCAACGTTTACCTGCCGAAGGCTCTTCCGCTTACAGAGCTTCCGGATGAGAGGACGATGTTCACTCTCGGGATGTACGGTAAATATGATTTCTTTGACATGAAAGGTGTCTGCGAGGAGTTCTTCGAGAAGGCAGGCATGAAAGAGAAGCCCGAGTATCGTCCGGATGCCGGGAGACCTTATCTGCATCCGGGACGTCAGGCGGATATTTACTATAAAGGAGAATTCATCGGTTTCCTCGGCGAAGTACATCCGGAAACACTCATGAGCTACGGGATCGGGGAAAGAGCCTATATTGCCGTTATAGATATCCGCAGCATTCTGCCGTTCGCGGGATTCGACCACAAATATACAGGAATCGCCAGGTTCCCGGCTGTAACGCGTGACCTCAGCATGGTAGTGCCGAAGGCAGTGACCGCAGGACAGATCGAGAGCATCCTTATTCAGAGAGGCGGAAAGATCCTTGAGAGCTGTGAACTGTTCGACATCTATGAGGGCAGCCAGATCAAGGACGGGTATAAGTCCATGGCTTATTCTATCGTATTCCGCAACAAGGAAAAGACACTGGATGAGAGTGATATAAGCTCTGTCATGAAGAAGATCCTGAACGGGCTCACCAGCCTCGGAATCGAACTTCGCAGCTGAAACTGTTACATAAATATATGAACATTTTGTGATAAAGCAGGCAATTCCAAAAGATATATTGGAAAAATACTGCTTTAGGGTGTATACTCTTCTGGTAAAGGAGGTATATTATGGGCAAAAAACTGTTGAATTTGCTGATGTTCATGCTCGTTGCCGCAGCGTGTGTGGCGATGACGCTGTTTATCGGGCAGAGCCAGCCGGCTGTCATGCTCTATAATTTCATATTCCTGGGTGTCATGGCTGTTCTGTACATTGCAGGAATGTTCGGCGGAATGTTCCGTATGGATGACGTCGCGAGGGCGCTGCAAAGGGCTACTGATGAGATATCTTCTATCTTCAAGCTTCCCGGCAAGGCACGTGCCTCCGACCTTACGGCTATCGACGGCGCGTTTGAACACCGCTTTCTTGACCGCAAGCTCAGGGAGTTTTCCGATGATATCAGCAAGACCGAAGAGGGCATCGGTGACGTCGAGGATTACATAAACAGTGACGAGCTGGACATTTATACACATAAAAGACTGATGGATCTGGTTCCCGACATATTCACAAGCCTTGGTATTCTGGGTACCTTCCTCGGACTTGTATGGGGCCTTAAGAATTTTGACCCTAACAATTATGAAGCTATCACAAGCTCGGTATCTTCACTTGTTGACGGTATAAAGGTAGCGTTCCTGACATCGATCTATGGTATTGCGTTTTCGATAATCTATTCATTCAGCGCCAAGAGTGACTATTCTGCAATGCAGGAGAACCTGCAGATGTTCCTGAACAGGTTCCACAGCTATGTCATGCCTTCGGCGGAGAATGATTCCAGAAACCTTCTTGTAGCTACACAGAGGGTCCAGGCGGATGCCATGAACAAAATGGCGGAGCAGTTTACTGTATCGCTGGCATCCAGCTTTGAGCAGGTCATTACGCCTACCTTCCAGAAGATGAACGATTCACTGGATATGCTTGTCGATTCGGTGACAAGGGTCCAGACAGAAGCCATCGAAGAGATACTGGACGTTTTCATGAAGGAGATGCGTTCTTCATTCCAGCTGCAGTTTGATGATTTCAACATTGCTCTGGAACAGCTTAAGCAGGCTGTGGCGGAGAATACCGAGTACACCAGCAACCTGTATCAGTCGCTGTCCAGACAGCTCGGGGAGAGCTACGCGCAGCAGGATCAGGTGATGCGTGAGTCCGTAGCTGAGATGAGCAATATCCAGACAAGGTTCATGGCGACTGCGACAAGGATAACGCAGGATAACCAGAGCATTCAGAAGATGCAGCAGGATGATTATCAGCATGTTGTGGATTACATGAAGGATGCTGAACAGTCTGCGGCCAAATTCTGGGTGGCCTGCAACCAGACCATGAAGCGTTATGTGGAGGCTGCTGGTACTGCTGTGGATAACATCAATGCGGCGGAAGAGATAAGCTATCAGGTACAGCAGGAGAACAAGCGCCTGATAGAAGATTTCAATACAAATATGAAGGAATATGCCGAGTACCAGAAACGTTCGTACCAGACTATGGCGCAGGTACAGAGGCTTATGTCTGATATTCAGGCGGTCCAGAGTGAAGGAACAGGACACAGCGATGTGAAGCTGCAGACAGGCCACAGTGAAAAGACGCAGCAGCAGGAGGCAGTCCGCAAGCTGCAGCGGGTTCTTGAGCAGCAGAACAATGAGCAGACGCAGCTTCTTCAGGAGATCGCTGATAATATCGAGGAGCTGGCCCGTCAGGCCCAGAAGGGTAAATTCAATATTTTCAAGTAAGGAGTGAAGAACGTGGCGAAAAGGAGAAAATCCTCCGACAGCGGATTCAACATCTGGCGTTCCTACTCCGATATGATGGCAGGCGTGCTGCTCCTCTTTGTGCTGATCATGTGCGTCACTCTTTTTCAGGCGCAGAAAAGCTATAATGACAGCATAAAGGAGAGGGATGAGAAGATCGCTCTTCAGGAGGAATATACTGCGGAGCTTCTGGCACAGCAGAAGGTGCTGGAGGAGAAGGAAGGGCAGCTTAAGACTCAGGACGAGCAGCTCAGGACCCAGGATGAAGAGCTGAGCAAGCAGGAGATACTGCTGGCAGAGATGGCCAAGGAACTGGAGGAGAAGCAGGCGCAGCTTGACGAGCAGGCCGCCCAGCTTACGGCCCAGTCGGCCAGGCTTACAGAGCAGCAGAATGATCTGGATGAAAAAACCGCCCAGATCGCTTCGCAGCAGAAGAAGATCGATGACATAATCGGCGTTAAGGCGGAAGTGGTTGAATCACTCCGGCAGGAATTTGCATCCAACAATGTGAATGTCGATATCGATTCCAAGACAGGCGCTCTGACCCTGGATGCGAATGTCATGTTTGAATATGACAGTGCCGAGCTTACTGAGGAAGGTATGGCAGCCCTCCGTCAGGTGCTTCCGACATACTGCCAGGTGCTGCTTGGTGATCAGTATAAGCAGTATCTTGGTGAGATCATCATCGACGGTTATACTGACAATGAAGGCGACTATGCCTACAATCTGGGGCTTTCACAGCAGAGGTCACTTGCCGTGGCCGATTATCTGCTGGAGATAGAGGGAGAATTCCTTTCTGCTTCAGAAAGCGTGGATCTGAGAGATTATCTGACAGTAAACGGCCACTCGATGTCCAGTCCTATTCTGGACGCAAACGGAAATATCGACAAGGATGCCTCCAGGCGTGTTGAGGTCAAGTTCAGGCTCAAGGATGAAGAGATGATCAGTGAGCTGAGCGAGATAATGTCGACAGAGTGAACACCGCGAATAAAGATGACAAAGGATGGAATGAGATGACGGTCAAGATCGGGAGAAACGATCCCTGCTGGTGCGGGAGCGGACTGAAGTACAAAAAATGCCACGAGGCATTTGACACAAAGCTTGAAACTTATCGCAGAAAAGGAGTGCCGGTGCTTGACAGGTCACTCATCAAGACACCAGGGCAGGTCGAGAAGATCCGTGAGAGCTGTAAGATAAACATTGCGGTCCTTGACTATGTCGCGGAACATATCAAAGCCGGGATTAGTACCCGGGAGATAGACGACTGGGTGCATTCTGTAACGGTCAGGCACGGGGGCATTCCGGCACCGCTTGATTACAACGGATTTCCGAAGAGTGTGTGCACATCCATAGATGATGTGGTGTGCCATGGCATCCCTTCGGACGACGAGATACTAAAAGAGGGAGATATAATCAACGTCGATGTATCGACCATCTATAACGGATACTTTTCCGACTCATCCAGGATGTTCATGATAGGAAATGTAAGCCCTGAAAAAGAACGGCTTGTAAGGGTCACAAAGGAATGTATGGAAAAAGGGCTTGAAAAAGTCATGCCCTGGACGCCCATAGGCAATATGGGGCACGCGGTCCATCAGCATGCATTGTCAAACGGATATACAGTGGTGCGCGACATCGGCGGGCACGGCGTAGGGCTTGAGTTCCATGAGGATCCGTGGGTCAGCTATGTTTCGGAAGAAAACAGCGGCGTACTGATGGTTCCCGGAATGATATTTACGATAGAGCCTATGGTAAACATGGGATCTGACGAAATATGGACCGATGAAGACGACGGGTGGACGGTGCGTACAGAGGACGGCCTGCCGTCGGCACAGTGGGAGATCATGGTCCTGGTAACAGAAACCGGGCATGAGGTTCTCTGCTGGTAAATTGTTACTGTTCACGGCCGTAAGGAAATTTACTCTGCCCTGCTCTGCCATGCTTGCATGAGCAGAGCAGGACAGAGTAAATTTCCTTACAGGGTCTGAGCCCTTCATGAGGAATCCAGCCGCAAAGCGGCGGTGAAGTCCGCAAGGGCGAGATTCCGAATGCAGGGCTCAGGCCCAACCGCTTGCGGTTGGGCCGTGAACAGTAACGGTAAATTTAAAGAAAAAGCTTGCATTATCAATTCGATTATTATATAATCCAAAAGATGGTCCGCTGGTACTGTCGGGTATTAAGAACATCCAAATATTATTATTAAGGAGAAACTAAGATGAACGAGATTATCAGAAACATTGAATCCGCACAACTCAGAGATGATGTTCCGGAATTCAGAGTTGGTGATACCGTAAGGGTTCACGCAAAGATCAAAGAAGGTTCCCGTGAAAGAATCCAGGTCTTCGAAGGCACTGTACTCAAAAGACAGGGCGGCAGCAACAGGGAAACATTTACCGTACGTAAAACTTCAAACGGAATCGGTGTTGAAAAAACATGGCCGCTTCATTCACCTCACGTAGTGAAGGTAGAAGTTATCCGCCGCGGTAAAGTCCGTCGTGCAAAACTTACCTATCTGAGACAGCGTATCGGAAAGGCTGCTAAAGTTAAAGAGCGCATGAGATGATCAGCTCTTTCAATTAAATATCTGTAACGGAACCGGGGACAATAACGAATGCTATTGTCCCCGGTTTAAATAAGGGCGGTAAGCTTATGGAGAAGATCAGGAATATGCTGCTTGAGCCACTTGACAGGCTCAGGGATAAAATAGAAAACAACGAAAAAATACGTGCGGCCTTCCGGCTTGGCTTCGAGATCCTGGCTGCTTTTCTCCTGGGAGCACTGGTGGCAGTGTGCGGCTTTCAGTCCGTTACAATGCAGGAGAGCTCGATGGAACCGACACTGGCAGTAGGGGATAAATTTTTTATCAACCGGCTGGCATACCGTATATCGGAGCCGAAACGCGGAGATATCATTGTCTACAAAACAAACGCCAGTGACGATGCTGCACTGCATATTCACAGGATAATAGGTCTTCCCGGCGAGACGGTGCAGATAGTCGGGGGAAGGGTGCTTATAAACGGAGGCAACCTGAAGGAGACAGGAGATTATCCGTCGATCTCCAATGCAGGCCTGGCTGCCTCCCCGCTTACCCTTGAATCCGGTGAGTACTTTGTACTGGGAGACAACCGCAATAACAGTGAGGACAGCCGCTATGGAGATATAGGCGTGATAAGCAGTAAATACATTGTAGGAAAGCTGTGGTTCCGGACATCTCCGGCAAGCTCCATGGGTTTCATGTAGATATTCACAGCGCGGTGCCTGTTTGCAGCGCCGGACAAGAATATTTTTAAACTGAAGGTGAATTATGAACGTACAATGGTATCCAGGGCATATGACAAAAGCCCGGAGACAGATGCAGGAGGATATCGCACTTATTGACCTTATCATTGAACTGGTCGATGCAAGAGCGCCGATGTCCAGCCGTAATCCGGATATAGATGAGATGGGTAAGAACAGATCAAGGCTGATACTTTTAAATAAAGCTGATCTGGCTGATCCGGAACTTAACAAAGCCTGGGAAGCCTATTTTCAGAATAAAGGGTACTTTACAGCCTGTCTTGACGCAAGAAGCTCTGCCGACATGAAAGCTGTGTCAGCAGTGCTGAGAGAGGCTTCAGAGGCAAAAAGGGAGAGGGACAGAAAAAGAGGGATAAGGAACCGTCCTGTCAGAGCGATGGTCGCGGGAATACCAAATGCAGGTAAATCCACCTTCATCAACTCCTTTGCAGGCAAAGCAGTTGCGAAGACAGGCAATAAACCCGGAGTCACAAGAGGTAAACAGTGGATAAAGCTCAGCAGGGAAGCGGAGCTCCTTGATACCCCGGGAATCCTGTGGCCAAAGCTTGATGATCAGGAAGCAGCCGTAAGGCTTGCATATATCGGTTCTATAAAGGACGATATCCTGAATATCGAAGAGCTTTCGCTGGGGCTTATAGATTTTCTGAGAGAAGCATATCCTGGAACCATATCGGGCAGATATGATATCCCGGAAGAAGGCAGCAGTACAGAGGTCCTTGAGAATATCGCGTTTAAAAGAGGCTGTATAAAGAAAGGTGAAGAACCTGACTATGCACGCGCGTCACAGATGTTTCTCACTGATTTCAGGGCAGGCGCCCTTGGACGCATAACTCTTGAGAAGCCCTGATGGGACAGGTTTGGGGCTGTGAAATAAGACAGAGAACCGTCCCCTGTCTTACAGATGGTATAATCTATGAAGACGATAGCAGAAATAAAAGAGGAATTTGAGAACGCCGGTATTGAGCTTTACGATCACATCGCAGAGCGATATGCATCTGACGAAAGAGCAGGAGTGAAAGCGCTCCTTCGCAGATACGATAAAAAAAAGAAGGAGTACCAGAATGAGCTTATAAGAACAGAAGCTCTTAAGGTATACGAACATAAATATGAACACCTTGGTTATGTGTGCGGGATCGATGAGGTAGGCAGGGGGCCGCTGGCAGGGCCGGTTACAGCGTGCGCTGTCATACTCCCGAAGGACTGCGATATATTATACCTTGATGATTCAAAAAAACTGAGCCATGCAAAAAGGGAGCAGCTTTATGATATCATCATGGATAAAGCAGTCTCGGTTGGCTGCGGAATGGCTTCACATACGCGGATCGATGAGATAAATATCCTGCAGGCCACCTATGAGGCGATGCGGGACGCAATATCAGAGCTTTCCGTGGTTCCGCAGGTGCTTTTAAATGATGCTGTAAGGATACCCGAAGTAAGTATACAGCAGGTGCCTATAATAAAAGGTGATCAGAAATCGGTTTCGATCGCGGCGGCGAGCATTGTCGCCAAGGTTACAAGGGACCGGCTGATGTATGAGTATGACCGGCAGTACCCGGAGTACGGGTTTGCAGCGAACAAAGGATATGGAACGGCAGAACATATAGCTGCACTGAAAAAATACGGTCCCTGCCCGATCCACAGAAGGACATTTATACAGGGGGTACTGAACTGATCTTCGCATATAGGAAATACGAACATCCGGAACTGAGCATTCTGATTTATGAAAACAGGAAAAGCGAACATTACGGGCTGTGAATCGTATACAGGTTTATGCCTCATTAAGAACAGATACAAACGAAACGGTAAATGACCTAAACTGAATCGGAGAAGAGGGAGAAAAGCTGGGGAAAAATAAAAGGATCCAGGGCGGACATTATGAGGAGATTGCCGCAGAATGGCTTGAGAGGCAGGGCCTTGTAATACTTGAAAGGAATTTCAGATGCCGTCAGGGAGAGATAGACCTGATAGCACTTGACGGAGATTACATTGTATTTGCAGAAATCAAGTATCGCTCCCGAAGAGCATCAGGGTATGCGGTTGAAGCTGTGAACAGTTACAAGCAGGCGACCATAAGGCGGGTAGCCATGTACTATCTGGTCAAAAAACGCAAATCGGTAGATGTACCCTGCCGCTTTGACGTGGTCGGGTTTGACGGAGCAAGGATAACGTGGATAAAAGACGCCTTCTGAGGAACTGCAGTTTGATAAGGAAGATAACGTGGATAAAAGACGCTTTTAGAGAGGCTGCAGTTTGCAAAAGAGGATAACCTGGCTGGAAGAGGCCTGCTGAGAGGCTGCGTTTTGAAGAGAGGGAGACCTGTAATGGAAGAGCTGAAATGGTATGAAAACAGGCAGGGCATGAAGGTGAACCGCACAAACGGCGTAACCTGGCTGTCCTTTCCTGCGCTTGATAAGGCAGGATTCATACGGCACGGGTTCAGTACAAGGCTCGGGGGAGTCAGTGAGGGCTGCTATGAATCAATGAACCTGTCATTCACCAGAGGTGATGATCCTGTAAAGGTTCATGAAAATTTCCGGAGGATAGGAAAAGCGATCGGTTTTTCCCCCGAAAGCCTTGTGCTGTCTGATCAGACCCACACTGCAAATGTCAGGACAGTCGGGACAAAGGACTGCGGAAGCGGAATAACAAGAAGCAAGGACTTTCATGACACCGACGGACTCGTGACAAATACGCCCGGAGTCACCCTGGCAACATTCTATGCGGACTGCGTGCCGCTGTTCTTTGCTGATCCTGTACGGCGGGCAGTCGGACTGTCACACTCCGGATGGCGCGGAACCGCTGCAAGGATAGGAGAAGTCACACTTCGCAGAATGAACGAGGAGTTCGGAACCAGAGCGGAAGATGTCATCTGCTGCATAGGACCTTCTGTCTGCATTGACTGTTATGAAGTGAGCAGCGATGTGGCAATGGTGTTTGCAGAGATGTTTAAAAAAGAGAAAACTGAAAATATATTCTATAAGAAGGAGAATGGAAAATATCAGCTTAACCTGTGGGAAGCCAACCGCCGCATCCTTATGGAGGCAGGAGTGCCGGATGCAAATATAACGGTTGCGGGACTGTGCACATCATGCAATCCCCGGATGCTGTATTCTCACAGGAAGAGCGGCAGTAACAGGGGTAACCTGGGGGCCTTTATTCAGATAGTGAAGGCCTGAATGCCTCATGGAGGTGAAATGCAATGGTAAATGAGACAATGATGCAGTATTTTGAATGGTATCTGCCAAATGATGGCCTGTGGTGGAAAAGATGCGCGGCAAAGGCTGACAATCTTAAGAACCTCGGGATCACATCAGTCTGGCTTCCGCCGGCGTATAAAGGCACGTCACAGGAGGATGTCGGGTATGGCGTATATGACATGTATGACCTGGGAGAATTTGACCAGAAGGATACTGTAAGGACCAAGTACGGAACTAAGGAGGAATATCTGGAGGCCATCCGGTCATTTCATGAAAATGACATAAAGGTTATAGCGGATATTGTGCTAAACCACAGGATGGGCGGAGATGACACAGAAGTGACCACCGCGGTGACCGATTCACCGGACAATCGGCTGGAACAGGTCGGCGGGGAGCAGAAGGTGAAGGTCTGGTCGAAATTCACATTCCCCGGACGCCATGGTAAATACAGTGATTTTGTATGGAACCATACGCATTTTTCCGGTACGGACTGGGATGAGAATACCAAAAAGAGCGATCTTATCTACAGGTTTACCGGGAAGACCTGGGATCCGGATACCGATCCCGAAAAAGGAAACTTTGACTATCTGATGGGTATGAATGTGGACATGGACAATCCGACGGTAGTTGAAGAGACCAAGAAGTGGCTGGAATGGTATATAAATACTACCGGGCTGGATGCGCTGAGGCTGGATGCAGTAAAGCATATAAGCTTTCCGTTTTACCGCGAGCTTCTTTCGTGGATAAGGAAAAAGACGGGAATGCCGCTTCCAGCAGTAGGTGAGTACTGGAGCGGTGACATCGAAAGGCTCCTGTACTATCTCGATTCGGTGAATAATGAAATGTCCCTATTTGATGTGGCCCTTCATTATAACTTCTACAATGCTTCGATTTCAGGCGGCAGCTATCCGTTAAACCGGATATTCGATAACAGCCTTGTTAAGGAACGTCCGGAAAAGGCAGTGACTTTTCTGGATAACCATGATACACAGTATGGACAGAGCCTGCAGTCCTTTGTGGAGGACTGGTTCAAGCCTCTTGCCTACGCAATGATACTTCTTCGCCAGGACGGTATTCCGTGCATCTTTTATTCTGATTATTACGGCAACCCGGTACAGAACCGCCCGCTGGTTCCGAACCTTGGAAAGCTTATCAAAACCCGCCATGAATATGCCTACGGTGAGCAGAGAGATTACTTTGAGGATGAAAAAGTGATAGGCTGGACCCGCGCAGGAGATGAGGAACACCCGGATTCGGGACTCGCGGTCGTGATGAGCAACGCAGAAGGCGGAACGATCCACATGGAGATGGGAACAGCCTTTGCAGGAGAAGAATTCTTCGACGCAATGGGAAGTTGCACAGAAAGCGTAACAATAGACCAGGACGGCTTCGGAGATTTCCGGACCGAAGGCGGGAATGTGGCGGTGTGGCTGAGGAAGAAAGGGTTTGAGAATCTTATCGTAAATGAGTGATGAGAAAATATCTCATACTCTTTTCCGAGGCGGGGCCTCGGGCTCCTTTCTCCGAAACTGAGTCTCGGAGAAGGAACCCAAGGCCCCGCCTTGAAGAGAGAGCCCGAGGCGCCGCCCCGGAAGGAGAGTCTGAGATATCATCTCAGCTTATTCATAAGCTCCATTATCTTTTCGTTTGATGACCGCACTTTTTCCACCGACACGTCGTGGTTGATTATGTCGAGGATGCTGGCGAGGTATTCGCTCATGTTTGCTTCCAGGTAATAGGGCCTTGTGAGCAGCTCCGGCGGGCGGTAGTTCAGGTTGGTGGTTATAACTTTATCTATCCAGCCTTTTTCGTAGTATTCATCAAACTTATCAAGTCCATCTGTGAACAGACCGTAAGTCGTGCAGACGAACACGCGGTTTGCTTTACGTTCTTTTATCTGTCTTGCCACATCGAGCATGCTCTCACCGGAGCTTATCATGTCATCGATGATTATGACATCCTTGCCTTCAACAGAGTCTCCCAGAAATTCGTGTGCGACTATCGGGTTTTTACCGCCTATTACGGTGGAATAATCCCTGCGCTTGTAGAACATGCCCATATCTACGCCGAGGATGTTTGAAAAATAGACGGCTCTTGACATGGCGCCTTCATCCGGGCTGATGATCATCAGATGGTCATTGTCGATCCTGAAATTCTCCACATTGCGTACCAGGGCCTTAAGGAACTGATAGGTGGCAAAGAAGTTGTCAAATCCGCTAAGCGGTATCGAATTCTGAACCCGGGGGTCGTGGGCATCAAATGTGATGATATTGGAAACACCCATATTACTGAGCTCACGGAGCGCAAGAGCACAGTCGAGCGACTCGCGTTTTGCGCGGCGGTGCTGGCGTCCTTCATACAGGAAGGGCATAACCACGCTTATCCTTCGTGCTTTGCCTGTGGCTGCCGATATGATCCTCTTAAGATCCTGGAAATGATTGTCCGGAGACATGTGGTTCTCGTGTCCGCAGACAGTATAGGTAAGGCTGTAGTTTGTGATATCTACCATGATGAACAGATCCGCCCCGCGGACCGATTCATTGATCTGTCCCCTGCCTTCACCGGTGCCGAAACGTGGACATTCGCAGTCCACAAGGAAGGATTTTTCAAAATAGCCCTGCGGTATGACATCCTTATTCCTGTGGGAGCAGAGATCCCTGCGATAGTTGACAAGCTTCTGGTCAACTTCCTCGGCAAGTTCCCTGCAGCCGGCAAGCGCCGCGATGCGGATGGGGGCAATAGGCATTGATTTTTCAAGCAGTTCAATGTTTGCCATGGGAATCCTCCTTTCCATGCAATTTATTTATATCATCTGCATTATTTTCCGTCAAGCTGTTTTATTTGCTTGCAGGTTTATGCAGGGTATTGTAAAATAGAGAAGGCTGTTGTAAAGAAAACCGGATGAAATGCCAGGGCAGCGATCAAAAAAACAGACGTAATACTATATCAGTAAGCCACTTAATATATCCGGGCAATGTGCACGGCAGCCGGTAGAATGATCTGAGGTGATGCGTTTGGACGACGAAGCAAGAAGAATAAAGGAAGAGACAAAAAAGCGGTTTAAGACCATGACCTTTTCCCAGAAGCTTGAATACTTTCTGATGTATTACAAATGGGTGCTGGTACTTGCCGCCGGTGCTGTACTTCTCCTGATAGGAGTGAGGGACTGGATAGAGAATGCCAGAAGGCAGGAGATCCTTGGCATCATGGCGATAGACTGCAACTCTGAATTTGTCGGAAATGCGTCACGGCAGATAAAGGAGGAGCTTGGCAGTACGGACAAATATGAGGATGTCTCGATTCTGCCTAACATTCATGCAGATCCTGAAAGCGGCGAAGTGGATTACCAGTCCAGGATGGCTCTTATCGCCATGCTGCAGGCGGGTGAAGTGGATGTTATCATGATGCCGGAAAAGTCAGTCGAAACATTGGAAGATGCGGCTCTGTTCAGTAATCTGAGCGATGTTCTGGGCGACAATGTCACAGGGGATGCGGTCAGGCTGGACGGGAACTTTCTGGTTCTTGAGAAAGGCAATCCGGTAATTGAAGAACTTGGGTTTTATTACGAACCGGTATATGTTGGGATGGTGAGTTACTGCAGGAATGAGGAAAACGCGATGACGTGGCTCAATATTCTTGCAGGAAACAAGACCGGAAGCGAACAGAGTTAACGAATGGATAATGTAATTGTTCAGGACAGGCTCTGAACGGCTGCAGGGAACAGAGCCGGAAGCGAACAGAGTTAACGAACACATATTGCATAATGTAACTGCGCAGGACGAGGTCTGAACAGCTGCCAGGTAACCTGGCAGACAGCGTCAGGCAGTTTTACTGGGTAAAAATCAAAAGGAGGATAATACTATGGGACTTATTCAGGCAGGTATTTCAGCTGTAAGCAGCACAATGTCAGATGTATGGAAGGAGTATTTTTACTGTGATTCTCTGGCAAAGGATGTTCTTGTAGTTAAAGGCCAGAAACGCAACGGAAAGAATTCTTCAAACAAGGGCAGTGACAATGTAATAACCAACGGTTCCGGAATAGTTGTTGCGGACGGCCAGTGTATGATCATCGTAGAGCAGGGCAAGATCGTTGAAGTCTGCGCGGAGCCGGGAGAGTTTACCTATGATTCTTCATCGGAACCGAGTATTTTCGGCGGTTCTCTTTCAGAAAGCATCAAGAATACTTTCGCGATCATTGGAAAACGTTTTACGTACGGCGGAGCGCCGGCGATGGATCAGAGAGTTTATTATTTCAATACAAAAGAAATGATAGACAACAAATTCGGCACCCCCAGCCCGATCCCGTTCCGCGTGGTCGACAACAACATCGGACTTGATGTGGATGTTTCGGTCCGCTGCAATGGTGTTTATTCCTACAGGATAGCAGATCCACTTCTTTTCTATGCCAATGTTTGCGGTAATGTAAACAGTGCTTATGTAAGAAGTGATATCGATTCACAGCTCAGAAGTGAATTTATCAGTGCGCTTCAGCCGGCATTCGGTGCCATCTCTGATCTCGGGATCCGTCCAAGCGCGCTTCCGGCTCACGTAACAGAGCTTTGCAACGCAATGAATGAGGCACTGACCCGCAAGTGGGGAGAACTCCGCGGGCTCGAAGTTGTATCTGTTGCTCTTAATTCGGTTACACTTCCCGATGCTGATGCAGAGCTTATTAAAACAGCTCAGAAGAGTGCAATGCTTCGTAATCCGGCCATGGCGGCAGCAACACTTGCAGGCGCTCAGGCAGATGCAATGCGTGCGGCAGCTTCAAATTCAGCCGGAGCCATGACAGGATTTATGGGAATGGGCATGGCCGCGCAGGCAGGCGGCTTCAATATGCAGAATCTTTATGAAATGGCGGGGCAGCAGCAGGCAGGCGCTCAGGCGGTACCTGCAGGCCAGCAGGCAGCAGCCGCGGCAGCAGGTGCGGCAGCCTCATGGACGTGCTCCTGCGGCACTTTGAACACCGGAAAATTCTGTACTGAATGCGGAAGCCCAAGGCCGGCGGCCAGAATCAGATACCGCTGCAGCCAGTGCGGCTTTGAGCCTGAGGGACAGTCGAAGTTCTGCCCGGAGTGCGGCCATCAGTTCAACTATCAGGATGTTATCAGATAAGGGAGACATAGATGGCGGGAGTAAAAGAGTATAAATGCCCGTCCTGCGGAGGTGTGCTGCAGTTTAACAGCAGTCTGCAGAAAATGTCCTGTCCGTACTGCGGAACAGAGATCGAAGTGTCAGCGCTTGAAGCCTATGATGCGCATCTGAATGATCAGACGCCCAATGATATGACCTGGGATAATCTTGGAGGTACTGAGTGGGAGGAGGGTGAAACGGCATCTCTCCGGAGGTACATCTGTGACTCCTGCGGCGGCGAGATCATGACAGATGAGAGCACCGCGGCTTCAAGCTGCCCATTCTGCGGCAATCCGGTAGTTATGACGAGCCAGGTGAGCGGTGACCTGAAACCGGATTATGTTATTCCGTTCAAGCTCGATAAGGAAGCTGCAAAGAATGCCTACAAAGCTCATCTGAAAGGGAAGATACTTCTGCCGAAAAGCTTTCATGATGAGAACCATATCGATGAGATCAAGGGCGTGTATGTTCCGTTCTGGCTCTTTAACGCAGATGCCGATGCTTCCTTCCGCTATAACGGAACCAGGGTAGCTACCTGGGATGACGGGGATTATATTTACACAAAGACCAGTTACTATTCAATTTTCCGAAAGGGCAATATGTCCTTCGCGCATGTTCCGGCAGATGCCTCTACAAAGATGGCGGAAGACCTGATGGAATCGATCGAGCCTTTTGATTTCAGCGAGGCGGTTGATTTCAGAACAGCTTATCTTTCGGGATACCTGGCAGACAGATACGACATTTCCATGGAGGACAGTATAGTAAAGGCAAATCAGAGGATACAGAAAAGTATCAGCGACAGTTTCCGCGAAACAGTTGTGGGATATCAGTCACTTCAGGAGGCGGACAGCAGCATTAACCTTTCAAACAGAAGTTCAAGCTATGCGCTTTATCCGGTCTGGCTGCTGAATACCACCTGGCATGACAAAAGCTTTACCTTTGCCATGAATGCGCAGACAGGACGTTTTGTCGGTGATCTGCCGGCGGATGGCCGTAAGATGGCGCTGTTTATGGTGGGATTAAGCCTGCTGTTCATGCTGATCATATTCATGATCTTCATGTTTGCAGGGTAAGGAGGCCGGTGTGATGAAAAAGTTTAAGAGCCGGTTATCCCGGCTGTCATTATGCATCGCCCTTCTGCTGTGCAGTCTTTTATTGTATGGAGCATTCTGCCCGTCTGCAGAGGCTGCGGTATTTCATCCGGAGCTTCTGGATGATTCGGCCGGGCTTTTGGACGATGAGCAGTTTGAGACACTCAACTGCCGTCTGTTCGATATAAGCCAGAAGTATCAGTTCAATGTCGCGGTGATAACAACAAACTCACTGGGCAGCTATGATGCGCAGGGGTATGCTAATCAGATTTTTGTCAGCAGGCAGTATGGATACGAGGCGACTAATGACGGTATATTGCTGCTGGTGTCACTTGACCAGCGTGACTGGTGCATCACCCGTGATGGATATGGATATACGGCATTTACGGATGCAGGTCTTGAGTATATCTCTGATAAAGTCCTGAAAAAGCTTTCATCAGGGGATTATTACGGGGCTTTCACATCTTATGCCGATCTTTGCGAGGATTTCCTTGAGAAAGCGGGTGAAGGTCAGGCCTATGATGATGGAAATCTGCCGAGGTCGATGCCTTCTCTCGCAAGGTGGGGGATAATAGTCGGACTGGGCGGTCTGCTTGGCGTAGGAGTGACACTGCTTCTTAAAATGCAGCTTAAGTCTGTAAGGACAAACCCTGCGGCGGGACAGTACATACGAAAGGGAAGCTTTCATATGGTGAGGCATGAGGATGTATTCCTTTACAGCCGTGTATCAAGGATGAGAAAGCCTAAGAATAACACCAGATCCGGCAGCTCCGGCGGCGGGAATCACTCCGGGCCGAGTGGTATCAGTGGAAAATTCTGACAGCAGGGTAATGTACATGAATATAGAAGAGATTTTGTCGGAAGTTCAGGAAGGCAGGCTTACTGCTGCAGATGCTTCGGATATCCTTAAAAAAGAAGGCTATATGGAGATGCAGTATGCAAAGCTTGATGCCGGAAGAAAAGAAAGAACAGGCTTCGCTGAGGTGGTATACTGCAGCGGAAAAGCTGATGAGCATCTTATCAGCATCTATAAGCGGATATATCAGTCTGAAGGGGAAGTTTTCGGTACAAGGGCGAGCATGCATCAGTTTGAGCTGCTTAAGGATACTATCCCGGGAATTACATTTGATCCGGTGTCGAGAATACTTAAAGCAGGTGGAGAGCAGAAAGATCTGAAGGGAAAGATAGCTGTCTGTACTGCAGGCACTTCGGATATTCCGGTCGCTGAGGAGGCGGCGCAGACTGCGGAGTTTTTCGGTACTTATGTTGAAAGAGTTTATGATGTGGGGGTGAGCGGCCTTCACAGGCTGATGTCCAGGGCAGAGCAGATATCAGATGCCAACTGTATCGTGGCGGTCGCCGGTATGGAAGGGGCGCTGCCGAGTGTGATTGGCGGTCTGGTAAGCTGTCCTGTGATAGCAGTGCCTACATCAATAGGGTACGGCGCTAATTTCGGGGGACTTTCAGCACTTCTTACTATGATAAATTCCTGTGCTAACGGTATCGCGGTGGTCAATATCGATAATGGATACGGCGCAGGGTATCTGGCAACACAAATCAACCGGCTGGCAGCGGGAAGCTGACAGCCGGCTTTATCTTGAATAAGAGGTATGCCACTGCAGGTGGTGTATAGATGAGGTGATTTACATGAAAAAAAAAGCACTATATCTTGAATGCTCATCAGGCATCAGCGGAGATATGACAGCAGCGGCGCTTCTTGATCTTGGCGCAGACGAGAATGCTCTAAGAAGAGCACTTGACAGCCTGCCTGTAGACGGATTTGAGATAAAAATCAGCAGAACTGTAAAGTCCGGGATAGATGCCTGTGACTTTGATGTAATCCTTGAACAGGACAACCATGATCACGACATGGAATACCTTCATGGACATGAACACACCCATGATCATGAGTATGCACATGACCACGAGCATCCGCATGAGCATGAGCATTTGCATGACCATGAGCACTTGCATGACCAAGAACATTTGCATGATCATGAGGGTCTGCACGAACACACTCATGACCACGATCACCCCCATGACCACGACCATCCGCATGACCATGATCACCAGCATGCTCATGATCACTCTCATCACCATGGTCATTCACACCGCGGACTTGCGGAGATAAACAGCATAATAGACAGTGCTTCACTGACTGACAATGCCCGCAATATGGCACACAAGATTTTTCGCATCCTGGCGGAGGCTGAATCAAAAGCCCACAATGTCCCGGCAGATCAGGTGCATTTTCATGAAGTCGGAGCAGTCGATTCCATAGTTGATATCATTTCAGCAGCGGTGTGTCTTGATGAACTGGGCGTTTCAGAAGTGATCATCCCTGAGCTTACTGAAGGATCAGGCACGATAAGGTGCCAGCATGGCATTCTTCCGATCCCGGTTCCGGCGACTGCGAACATCGTTTCCGCAGAAGGCCTGAAGCTCAGGCTGAGCCATGTAAAAGGTGAGCTCGTGACACCTACAGGAGCAGCGATAGCGGCAGCTTTCCGCACAAGGGATACACTTCCGGAGTCAATGCGCATAATCAGGACGGGAATCGGTGCGGGCAAAAGAGATTATCAATGCCCGGGAATTCTGAGGGCAATGCTGATAGAGTATGATGAGGAGCCTGAAGACGGGATAATCTGTCTTGAAACCAACATGGATGACTGCAGCGGCGAGATACTTGGATACACTCTTCAGAAGCTGATGGATGCGGGAGCCAGAGATGTTTTTTATCAGAGCATCTACATGAAAAAGAACCGTCCGGGATGGCTGCTTTCGGTCATCTGCGATGAGGAGAAGAGAGAGCAGCTTGAAAACATTATCTTCCGGGAGACCACGACAATAGGAATAAGGCGGGTCAAAATGGAACGGACGGTTCTTGAGCGGGAATCGGTTACCATAAGAACATCATATGGGGATGCTGTCATTAAAAAATGCAGTCTCGGAGATTTTACAAGATGCTATCCGGAATATGAAAGCGCAGCTTCGATAAGCCGACAGACAGGGGTTCCGCTCCTTGAAGTGTATAAAGAAATAATGAACAAAGACAATAAGCCTGCAGACTGAAATCATACCCTGCTCCTGCCACAGGGGCCTGAGCCCTTCATTCGGAATCCCGCCCTTAAGGGCGTAAATAAAAGACATTTGTTACAGGTCACACCCTAACCAGACCATATGTATTATTGCATAACAATCAAGAGCAGGTTTTCCTGCTCTTTTTTTGCTGTCTGTGTTTGTTCGCTCACCCTATTATTTTCTTCACCCCCTCGTTCCCAAAAGCAGTAAA